>JBOHIG010000229.1:0-37421 GCA_050725815.1 Xanthobacteraceae bacterium | reverse complement strand
GCGCTGCACCATTTCACCGAGCTCGTCGGCTTCGAGGACAAGGGCACGCATGTCGTCGCGGCCCTGCGGGATACGCGCGAAGGGCAGGGGGGCGAGACGCGCGAGATCACGTGCGACTACCTGGTCGGCACCGACGGCGGCGCGTCGTTCGTGCGCGAGACGCTCGGCATCGGCATGAGCGGACATCCGGCGCTCACTTACACCACCAACGTGATCTTCCGCTGCCCGGACCTGCCGTCGCTGCACGACAAAGGGCTCGGCTATCGCTTCATCTTCATCGGGCCGGAAGGAACGTGGCTCACGATCGTGGCGATCAACGGCGGCGACCGCTTCCGCATGTCGATCGTCGGCTCGGCGGAGAAGCGGCAGCTTTCGGAGAAGGATATCCACGCCGCGCTGTTGCGCGCGATGGGCAAGCCGTTCGACTACGAAATCCTGTCGGTGATGCATTGGGTGCGCCGCGAGCTGGTCGCGGAGTCTTACGGACGCGGGCGCGTGTTCATCGCCGGCGACGCGGCGCACCTGACCTCGCCGACCGGCGCGCTCGGAATGAACACCGGCATGCAGGACGCGGTCGATCTCGGCTGGAAGCTCGATGCAGTGTTGAAGGGATGGGGCGGGCCGAACCTGCTCGCAACCTACGAGATCGAGCGCAAGCCGGTGGCGATCCGCAACATCAAGGCCTCGACCGACAACCTCGAACGCATGCTGGCGCCGCGCACCACGCACAAGCCGCCGCCCGAGGTGTTTCAGCCCGGCTCCGTCGGCGACGCGGCGCGTCGCGAGTATGGTCAGTGGTACACCGAGCTGATGCGGCACGAGTGGTTCATGAACGGCTATCACCTCGGCTATCGCTACGACGATTCCCCCATCGTCGTGCCCGACGGCACGCCGGCGCCGCCGCTCGAAGGCCGGACCTACACCCAGATCGCGCGACCGGGGGCGCGCGCGCCGCATGCCTGGATCGCCGACGGGGTCTCGACGCTCGATCTCTACGGCAGGGGGTTCGTCCTGCTCCGGCTCGGGCCGGACGCGCCGTCGGGTGAGTCGTTCGTGCGAGCGGCGGCCGAGCGCGGCGTTCCGCTCAGCGCGGTTGCGCTCCCTTCGGCCGATGTCCGGCGGCTCTACGAACGCGCCCTGGTGCTGGTGCGGCCGGATGGTCATGTCGCGTGGCGCGCCGATGCGGAACCTGCCGATGCGGGTGTCGTCATGGACGTGGCGCGCGGCGCGAAACCGCTGGCCGCGGATGCGCGTTCTGATCTTGAGGTTGCCTCATGAGTGGTCCAGACTCCGCGCGAGAGGATCTCATGCAACACGACACCAACTCGCCCTATTACTCGGAGCTCGGCCGCCAGCACTTTTCACCCGGTTGGGCGCGGCCGGAGCCGTCGATGTGGCCGATGCCGCAGCCGAAATTCAAGCCGGCGGTGTGGCGATTTGCTGTGGCCAAGCGCGCGCTCGACGCTTCTCACAACATGGTGCCCGCGGACCAGACCGAGCGGCGCAACCTGATCATGGTCAATCCCATTGACGGCAACACCTACGCCACCACGCGCCACCTCGTTGCCGCCTACCAGTGTGTGATGGCGGGCGACACGGCGCGCACGCACCGGCATTCCGCCGCTGCGCTGCGGCTTGTGCTTGCCGGCAAGGCCGGCACGTATACGGTGGTGAACGGCGCGCGCATCGACATGGCGCCGGGCGACGTCGTGTTGACGCCTGCCTGGAGCTGGCACGGCCACGCCAACGAGAGCGACACGACCAGCTATTGGATCGATTTTCTCGACATTCCGTTCGTGCAGCTTTCCGAGGCGATGTTCTTCGAGCCCCATCCCGCCGGTGGACTGGAGGCGATCACCGCACGCGGAACGTCGCCCATGCGCATCCTATCCGGGGAGGCGTTGGGTCCGGGCCGTGACGCCAAGACGGTCGAGATCGCCAAGGATGTGATGCCGACCATCGCGCTCCATCTTCTTCGCCAGCCGAAGGGCGGAACGGCCTCATTCGAGAAGAGCACCAACAACACCATCTATGCTGTCGTGTCCGGCAAGGCCCGCTTCCGTTCGGGCGAGTTCGACGAGACGCTCGGCGTGGGCGACGTCGCCGCCATGCCTTGCTGGCACGCTCACACCATCGAGGCGCCGGAAGATGCGGTGGTATTCAGAGTCACCGACGAGCCGATCTTCGAGAAGCTCGGGCTCGCGCGGACCGAAAGCTGACCGGGCACGAATTCCACATCGCAAGACCATCACGCTCAATTCGGGGGGACCAGCTCGTGCGCTACATCGATGCCTTCAATCATTTCTTCCCCAAGCGCTACTACGAGGCGCTGCTGGAAACGCCGGCCGGCCAGAAGGACCTCGGCAAGCGGGTGCGGGGCATTCCGGCGCTCTCCGACATCGATCTGCGGCTGAAGGTCGTCGAGCAGTTCGAAAACTATACGCAGGTCCTCTCGCACGGCCTGCCGCCGATCGAGCGCCTGTGGGCGCCCGACAAGGCGGTGGAGATGGCGAAGATCGGCAATGACGGCCTCGCCGAGGTCGTCGCCAGGCATCCCAAGCATTTCGTCGGCTGGTCGGCGCTGCTTCCGATGAACGCGCCGGAGGAGGCCGCGAAGGAAGCCGATCGTGTGCTGAAGAACGGCGCCAATGCCATCCAGCTCGGCAGCAACGCCAATGGCGAGCCGCTCGACGAGAAGAAATTCTGGCCGATCTATGAGATCATCGCCAAGTCCGGCAAGCCGATCCTGTTGCACCCCGCACGCACCCGCGAAATGCCGGATTATCCAACCGAGAAGCATTCGAAATACGAGATCTGCAGCGTGCTCGGCTGGCCCTACGAGACCAGCGTGACGCTCGCGCGCTTTGTGTTCTCCGGCATCATCGACCGCAATCCGAACCTCAAGATCATCGCGCACCATCTTGGCGGCGTGATCCCGTACCTTGAGGGCAGGGTGGCGCACAGCTTCGACCAGCTCGGCGCCCGCACGTCGGACGAGGACTACGGCGCGCTGCTCAAGAGCCTCAAGAAGCGCCCATTCGACTATTTCAAGGACTTCTACGCGGACACCGCGGTCGAAGGCGCGCGCGCCTGCACCGTCTGCGGCATCGACTTCTTCACGCCCGACCATGTCCTGTTCGCGTCCGACTCTCCTTTCGACAAGGAAAAGGGTCCCGGATACATCCGCGACACCATCAAGGTGCTCAATTCGCTCGGGCTCGCCGCCGCCGACATGGAGAAGATCTGCCATCGCAACGCACAGACGCTGTTCGGGATCGCCTGAAACCAATGACCTCGCCGCGCCGCATCGACTTCCACGTCCACCTCATTCCGCAATTCTACCAGGACGCCGCCTATGAAGCGGGCGCCGGGCCCGCGATCGGCCGCTACCCGGCATGGTCGCCGGAACTGGCGCTGGAGCAGATGGACGCATCCGGCATCGACGTGGCGATGATGTCGCTGGCGCAGCCCGGCGTGCAATTCGGCGATCCCGCGAAATCCTGTGCGCTTGCGCGCCGTTGCAACGACTATTCCGCCGAGCTCAATGCGCGCTGGCCGAAGAGCTTCGGCGGCTTTGCAGTCATTCCGATGTGGACCATGCGCGAGGCGGTGGAGGAGATCGAGCGTTGCTTCGACCAGCTCAAACTGCAGGGCGTCTGCCTGTTCGCAAGCTACGGCGAGAAATTCCTCGGCGACCCGGCCTTCGATCCGGTGCTCGAAGCGCTCGACAGCCGCGCGGCAGTCGTCTTCGTGCACCCCGCCTTGCACCCGTCGAGCCGCAAACTCGACCTGCCATGGCCCGGCTTCATGATGGAATACGTATTCGACACCACGCGGGCGGCTGTAAACTTGGCCTTCAGTGGGGCGCTCGAACGCTTTCCGCGTATCCGCTTCGTGCTGGCGCATGCCGGCGGTCTGATGCCCTATTTCGCTTGGCGATTGTCGGTCTCGCCGATGATCGACAAGCGGCTCGATCAGGTGCCGCCCGAACAGGTGTACGACCGCCTCAAGCGCTTCTGGTACGACAATGCGCTCGCGCCGACGGCCGAGACATTCGAATGCCTCAAGGTCGTCGCGCGGCCCGGGCAGATCGTGTTCGGCAGCGACTGGCCGTTCGCCAACGCCCGCGTGGTTGCCGAGGCGGTCAAAACCTACGAGGCCGTGCCGATGTCGCAGGACCAGCGCGACGCCGTCGACCGGACCAACGCCTTGTCGCTTTTCCCGCAATACGCCTGAGGCTATTGTTCGGGACGACGACAGGATCCGCAGGAGCCCGCCATGACCCAGATTCGCCAGCTCGCGCAGTCCGTGCCGCGCCGTCCGGGCGAGCTCGGCGTGCATTCGCTCGATCGCTTTGGTTTTGCGGTTCCCGATGTCGATCAGGCGAAAAAATTCTATTCCTCATTCGGCCTCGATGTCCGGGAAGAGCGCAGCGCCCTCAACATCCACACCCACGGCCACCCGCATCGCTGGGGTTCGGTGATCGAGGGCCCGAAGAAAAGGCTGCAATTCATCTCCTTCGGCGCATTCGAGGACGACCTGCCGCGATTCCAAGAGCGCCTCGACGCCTTGCGGATTGCGCGCATCGATCCCCCGCCGGGCGTGGAGTCGAACGGGCTCTGGTGCCACGATCCCGACGGCACGCCGATCGAGATCCGCGTCGCCGAGAAGTCGTCCCCGAACGAGAAATCTTCGCACGAGAGCCTGTCGTGCGCGCCCGGCGTCGCCGGTGCGCCGAGTTGCAGCATCAAGCCATTCGTGCGCCCGCGGCGTATGGCTCATATGCTGGTATTCACACGCGACATCCCGAAGACGATCAGGTTCTACAACGAGGTATTGGGACTGAGGTTGTCGGACCGCTCTGGCGACATGATCGCCTTCATGCACGGCATCCACGGCAGCGATCATCACATGATCGCATTCGTGAAGGCGGAGGGCCCCGGCCTGCATCACCTGAGCTGGGACGTCCCCTCGATCAACGACATCGGCCTTGGCGCCATGCAGATGGCGGACAAGGGCTTTGTCGCGGGATGGGGGCTGGGCCGGCACGTGCTCGGCTCCAACTATTTCCACTATGTCCGCGATCCGTGGGGAAGCTACGCGGAATACTCCTCCGACATCGACTACATCCCGGTCGATCACGACTGGAAAAGCGGCGACCATCCGCCGGAGGATTCATTCTATGTCTGGGGTCCGGTGCCGCCGGCGGACTTTGCGTTCAATCACGAACTGGCGAACTGATTTCAGGCACGAACCCATCGTCCGGCGTGGACTGGATGACGGCGCCCGGCCAACGCTCATGCGTCAGCGGCACCGTCAGCTCGGCATCGAGACCGGCGGGTCCGAAGCCCATCTGCACGCTGCCGTTGAGCTGCCGCTCGATCACCATATTGATCAGCCGCGATCCGAAGCCCGAGCGCCTCTGCCGCTTCGGCATCGGACCGTCAAGCTCCTGCCACCGCATGATCAGTGTAAGGCCCTGTTCGGTGCGCTTGACCTGCCAAGTCGCTTCGACGCGTCCGAGCCGGTGGGAGAGGCTGCCGTGCTTGACCGCGTTAGTGGCAAGTTCGTGGATCGCCATGCTCAGGCCGAATGTCGGATCCGCTTCCAGGAACACGTTGGGTCCGGCAAACGCGATGCGATCGAGATAGGGCGCCAGCAGCGTATTGAGCAGCTCGGTCAGGGACGCGGACTTCCAGCCGCCTTCGGTGATGAGGCGATGGGCATTGGCCAGCGCGAGCACCCGCGCCTCGTATTTCGGCACCAGGTCGGCCAGGTTTTTCGAGTTCTTGGCGGTCTGCGAGAACAGCGCCAGCAGTTGGGAGAACAGGTTGCCGGAACGATGGCGTAGCTCGCGGATCATCAGCTCATGCCGTTGGTCGAGTTGCCGACGCTGGATCACGCCGGCGATGACGCTCGCGACCGCGCTGACGAAGGAAACGTCGTACTCGGAGAATCGACGATGTTTCGTCGAGTGCACGCCCAGGGTGCCATAGGCGCGGCCGTCGCGGCCGGCGATCGGCGTCATCACGCCGCTCACGACCTTATGCTCATGCAGTAGCGGCGTTCCGGGGAATCGCTTTTCGGTGGCGAGGTTCTCGACGATCACCGGCCCGCCCGCAGCCAGCGCATACCCGGCGTGCGATTCCTTGCCGGTCGAAATGTGTGCACTGCCGATCAGGCTCGGATCCCAGCCCACGCCGGCGCGCAGGAGCAGTTCCGCATCGCCCGGAACAAGTTCCAGAACCTTGACGTGTTCGACGTCGAGGATGTCCGCGACGGTCGCGACGACGTCGTCCAGGAAAGTCTTCAGATCTGCTTCGGCCAACGCGCGTTCGCCCAGGCGTGCAACAGCCTGTTGCTGGCTGGCGCGAACGCGCAGCTCGCGGTGGAGCCGAACGCGCTTGGTGACGTCCCGGCAGGTCCCGAACATGCTGACAACTTCGCCGGCGTCGATCGCGACTGTGGCGATCGATTCGATCCATCGGTCCTCATCGTCCGGTCGTGGCGGTAAGCGGTACAGCATGCGGCGCGGTGTGCGGCTGCGCAGCGCCTCCTGGATCGCGGCCGAAACCTGAGCCCGATCGTCGGGATGAACGTCGTTCTCGACGAAGGCCAGCGTGCCGTCGAAGCTCTCCGCCGGCAGGCGATGGATCTCTTCGAGGTTGCTCGACCAGGTCACGCGATTCGATGCGATGTCCCACGACCATACGCCGATGCGGGCGCTTTCCAGCGCCCGGTGAACGATCTCGTCGTCGGGGAAAAAGGCTGGGCGTGCGAGCGAATCGCTGTTGGAGCGCTCCCCTTTCCCCCTCTTGGCTTGCCCCGTCCGCGCGATGCTCATGCAATGTTGTCCGGTGGCCCTGCATCAGAGTATGGCGATTGTTCCTCCTCGCCAGTAGAAGTCAACCGCGCCCGGTTTGCACCTTCACGCAAAGCTGCGGACGACCGATACGCGAAAGCTGCCGCTTTGCGCAGCTAGTGCCCCGTTTCCGAAGTTCGTGATACGTTGCAGCACCCTCTGACACGAACTTCGGAAACAAAGGGGCACTAGCAGCTTTATGATTCTAGTGCCGCTTTTCGATTTGAAGTTCCTAATCGAGATTGCTGCAGGTGGTGTAGGAACTTCAAATCGGCGGCACGTGGGTGTCAACGGAGCGGCGGTTCGTCGGCACTGCGCGTCTGGTCATACCACGCAACGTCCGGCAACCTCCGAAGAGAAGATATTCTTGCGAGGATCGAATCGCGTGACGCAACCGTCAGGCAGTTGCGGATCGTCCCGGGCCGGTCCGGCGCTTCGCGCCGGCGGCGCCAGCGGCAACCGGTCGCCCTTGAGGCCGCGTTCCACAATGATCGGATTAGCGCCGGACGATGCAACCGGTGTGGACAGCTCGAGGGTTACGACGAACGACATGAACGTTGTCGCCAGCCCGAGGCCGACCAAGCCGTATTTGGATTTGGAGGATCCGTGCATGATCCAGGCCATCGGGAGTCGTTGATATCGTGCGATTCAACGCTCCGCGCGGCGGGGAGTTCCGGCCGGCCCGCAACCACCCCAGGCGGGCGTGCGATGCCTTGAAGTCCCCGGTGAGCGTTCGTCCGGGCCCTGTTTTCCGGGCTTATTTTTGACGGAACGATTTTCCGGGGAGGGCGTTATCGTGGCGACCGGCCGCCCATTTCCCCCTCCCCGTGCTCGGCCGGTCATCTAGGGCGTAGCCGACTCTGTCGGCTACGCCCCTGTTTTTTGCGCGCATGCAAGCCTGGCGGCGACCCGGAACCAATCGGGAGTTCCGCGTGTTCTTCCGCCATCATTCGAATTTCCCAAACAACGGAGGACGAAATGAACTGGGACCGTGTCGAAGGCAACTGGAAGGAATTCAAGGGCAAGGCCCAGCAGCAGTGGGGCAAGCTCACGAATGACGACCTCGATGTGATCGAGGGCAAGCGCGAGGAACTCTCCGGCCGGCTGCAGCAGCACTACGGCTATGCCAAGGATGAGGCCGAGAAAGAGATCGATACCTGGCTCGGTAAGCCGCACTAACGAGCTGCGACGGCATGGCGGCCTATCAGGCCGCCATGCGTCGTCCGACTCCCTTCAACATGTACATGAGGCGTTCAAGTGTTTCGTCAGGCCATGGAAGCGCGCGACCTCGCCGAGATCGAGCGGCGGATGCGGACATTTGAGCAACGCCTCGACCGGCTGGGCGGCGTCGCGGCGAGGGAATCCAGAAACGCGGTGACGAGCATTTCGCAAGGATCGGCGCGAGTCGCGGACGCGGTGATGACGGCGATTGGAGACATCGTCGACCGCTTCCGGGACAATGCACGGTCGGCCGGCGGCGAAGCCGCACGGGTCGGGCAGCGAGCCGCAGAATTCGGCAGTCATGCGCTCCACCGCGTATCCAGCGAGGTCGAGCATCGGCCGCTGGTCACACTGGCGATTGCCGTCGGAATCGGGATTCTCATCGGCGCCGCTGCGCGCCGATAGGCGCTCCACCGAACGCTTCAGCTCAATCGACGCTTCAATCGGGACTGGTCAGGCCAGCGCTCTCCGCTCGCGCGGCTTTGCGCTGCGTTCGAAGAACAGCGCCTGGCTGGCGATCGCCGACACGGTGGAGGGCTGGAACGGCTTGGCGATCAGGAATGCGGGCTCGGGCCGCTCGCCGGTCAGGAAGCGTTCTGGATATGCGGTGATGAAGATCACCGGCACTTCGAACGAGCGCAGCAACTCGTTGACCGCATCGAGACCGGAGCTGTTGTCGGCGAGCTGAATGTCCGCGAGAATCAGGCCGGGCTTCTTCTGCCGGGTCAAAGCGATCGCCTCCGCGTGGGTGCGGGCGACGCCGAGCACCCGATGGCCGAGACTTTCGACCAGGCCTTCGAGCTCCATCGCGATGAAGGTCTCGTCCTCGATGATCAGCACGTCCGTTGCGATCTCGGCAGCGAGTTCGCGCCCGGATTCCTCGATCAGGGAGCGAAGCGTCGCGACGTCAACATCGAGAATCTTCGCTGCCTCGGTTTCCGGGAAGCCCTCGAGCGCAACCAGCAGGAAGGCCTGGCGCGGCAGCGGCGTGATGCCGGCGAGCTTCTGTTCGCCCGGCAGCGGCGCGCCGACTGGCGCCGCCACTCCGTTGAGCGAGATCGAATTCCAGATCTTGGTGAACAGGCGATAGAGCGCGACGCGAGGGCCGGCGGCGTCGTCGATGACGGAGGGCTCGGCGATCAGGGATTCGAGGGTGGCGGCGACGTAGGCGTCCCCGGAGCTCTGGTCTCCGTTGAGGGCCCGCGCATACCGGCGCAGAAACGGCAAGTGTTGAGCAACAGCCTTGGAATCGGGCACAGTCTCTCCCTCCCGTCAGTACCGAGCTAGGTTACTCGACGAACGCTGGGGGATAAAAAAAGTTCCAGCCCAGGCGGAACGAATTTTAAGGCGCTCGCGTTGTCGTCGGACGAACACCGGAATGGGTCCCTGGGGCCCTCCGAGGGGGAGGGAAAATGAAAGAGCAGAAACCACTTAGGACCCCGCCGGGCGACCAGACCCCGACCCAGCATGGATCAATGACGGATGCAACTGGGCAGCGTGGATTGGCAGATCGAAAGCCCGCAGAGTCCGGGTCGGGTCGGCCGGAAATGTTGAAACCAAGGCCGGCAATGCAGAACGAAACGCAAACTCACAAGACCCGTGGCCGCCTCGGTCGTGACGTGCAGAACAAGCTGGGCCGGACCTTGCAAGCCTACTTCGACGATGTCGTGAAGGAGGGCGTGCCGAACCGATTCCGGAATCTGCTGCAGCAATACGACGACCGCCAGGACAACCGGCGCTCGGACCGCACGGAGGACGAGCGCCAGGAAAAGGGGTCGACTTGATGACCTTAGAGCCATCGACCCGCGAAGCGATGCTGTCGGCCGTGCCGAGTCTGCGCGCGTTTGCGATTTCGTTGTCCGGCAACGTGGACCGCGCCGATGACCTGGTGCAGGAGACGTTGCTGCGCGCGATGGCCAACATCGATTCGTTCCAGCCGGGCACGAACATGTCGGCGTGGCTGTTCACCATTCTGCGCAACCTGTTCCGCTCCGAGTACCGCAAGCGCCGGCGCGAGGTCGAAGATACCGACGGCAGCTATGCCGAAAGTCTGAAGTCGCATCCCGAGCAGCATGGCCGCGTCGAGTTCTCGGAATTCCGGGAGGCACTGGCGAAGCTGCCGCCGGACCAGCGCGAAGCGCTGATCCTTGTCGGCGCATCGGGATTCTCCTACGAGGAGGCGGCCGCGATCTGCGACTGCGCGGTGGGCACGATCAAGAGCCGCGTCAATCGCGCGCGGACGAGATTGGCCGAGCTGCTGATGATCCATGGTGCCGACGACTTCGGCCCCGATCAGTCCACGCGCGCGATCCTGAGCGCCGGCGGGCGCGGCTGACGCGCCGCTCATCGATCTCGTATCGATCCAAGTCCTCGTATCGAAGTCAAAAAAATCGCCCGGCACGATGGCCGGGCGAGGTCATTCCACGTCGATACTTGCGCTCAAGACTTGCGCTCAAGGGACCGTCGGGCGTCGCCCGCGGAAAAGTCCGAACAGCGCCGACACCACAAATAGGATGATGGCGACGAAGAAGATGATCTTGGCGATCTCCACCGCGAAGCCTGCGATACCGCCGAAGCCAAGCACGGCCGCGATCAGCGCCACGATCAGGAATGTCAAAGCCCAACCAAGCATGGTTGCTCTCCTATCGATAACAGCGGCACTGCCGCTCGTAGCAGGGAACGCGCGATAGGGAAAAAAAGTTCCCCCGCGCTCCGGTGCCGCGGAACCCGGCGTCTTGCGCGCGCATTGATAATCGCATTCGGCGGGCGCGGCGCATCGTTGGGACATGGCCATGAAGAAGAGGCGCGCAAACTCGACGATGGCGTCGAAAACGACGGCGTCGAAAAAGGCCGACGCTGCGAAAGCAGAGGGCGCGGCGAGCGATGGTGCCGACGATCAATCGCTCGGCAGCCGCTCGGCGGAGCTGTTCTCCCGCGCGGCGTGTCAGGTCTCGCACTGGGCCGGCAAGCCGGTCGTGTTTCTTTCGGCAGTGTTTTTGGTTCTCATTTGGGCTGCGAGCGGCCCGCTGTTCGGCTTCAGCGACACCTGGCAGCTCGTGATCAATACATCGACCACCATCGTGACCTTCCTGATGGTGTTCCTCATCCAGCATACGCAGAATCGCGATACGCTCGCGCTGCAGCTCAAATTGGCGGAGCTGATCATCGCCATGCAAGGCGCGAAGAACGGGATCGCGACCGCCGAAGATCTGTCGGAGGAGGAGCTGGAGCGCTTGCACGAGGAGTATCGCGGCCGGGCGGAGGACACCCTCGATCATCTCAATCGCCGCCGCGGCCGGTTGAAGCGCGCGAGTTAGATTCGCTTCGCTACCCGCGCCCACTTATTCCCGCGGAAGCCGTTACGGATGCACGTCCTCGGTGAACCAGTCGGTCGGCAATTCGTGGCCGAGCCCGCTCTCCTTCGCCTTGCGGATGACGACGGCGCCGGCGGCGGCAAACTGGTATCCCAGCCCGATATTGTTCAGGAAGCAGGTGATCTCGCTGTCGGATTGGCGGCCCTTCGCCGTGCCGACGATCAGCTCGGGCAGCGTCGGCAGCTTGGCGAAATCGAGATCGCCCACTGAATTCCAGCCGTTGTCCTTGGCCTTCTCGGCATTGGCGAGATCGCGCGTCATGACGTGCATCGGCTTCTCGTCATTGTTGTGAATGACGACGCGGTCGGCGCGGCGAAGCGCGTTCATCTCGATCTCAGGCCGCTTGATCGACGTCATGTGCATGCCGGTTTCGACCCAGCGTTCGAAGAAGATGTTGTCGAGGCTCGAGGTGGCGCACATCGCGATGTCGGCGCCGGCGATCGCATCTTCCGGCTGTGCAACCGGGAGGACCTCGACGCCGAGCGCCTCGGTCATCTGCGCCGCGAAGGCTTCCCGATGCTCGCGGTTCGGGCTGAAGCAGCGGATCGACTTGATATCCCGCACTGCGCAGGCGGCCATGAGCTGGGAGCCCGCCTGCCAGCCGGAGCCGAGGATGCCGACCGTCTGCGCGTTCTTGCGGGCGAGGTATTTGATGCCGAGCCCGTTGGTGGCGCCCACGCGCATGCGCTGCATCACCCCGTCCGGCATGATCGCGAGCGGCTCGCCGTTGTCGACTGAGAACAGCAGCACCAGCCCGCACCAGCGATTGCCTGGCGCGGCGGGCACCTTCTCGCGCACGATATTGTTGCCCTTCTTCGGAAACGTGACGATGTCCGAATTGATCCGGATCGCCCCGATGCCGAATTTCGGGATCACGCCGTCCATCGACTTCAGCCCGTAGACCGCGTCGGGCCGGTGGCTGGTCGGCGTGATGCAGTCCGAGCGCGTGCGCGTGATGCCGCGGCCCTCCACCAGCTCGACATAGGATTCCTCAAGCACGTCGATGCATTCGCGCATCGTCAGCAGCTTGTCGACGTCGGCGTTGGACAAGATCAAAGTCATGGGTTTGGACCCGGTTTTACTGGGCAGACGCACACTTGCGATTGCGGTATTGAGGTCTGGCAGACCTGACGAAAGGAAGCAAGATCGATGACTGCGCAACAGACGCTACGCATCGCGCTGGGAGACTACCCGCGCACCGCGCCAATCAAGAGCAAGCAGATCGAGTCCGCCGCCGTCGCGCTCGACTTCGCTGACATCAAGCCGGTCTACAAGGCCTTTGCCGAGATGGTGCGCAAGACGGCTTACGACGTCAGCGAGATGGCGATCGTCACCTATTTGCAGGCCAAGGCGCACGGCAAGCCGCTGGTGCTGATGCCTTGCGTGATGCTGGGGCGCTTCCAGCACGGTACGCTGCTCTACAATTCCGAGCGCGGTAAGCTTTCGCTGTCCGATCTGCCCGGCCGCCGGGTCGGCGTGCGCTCCTACACCCAGACGACCGGCACCTGGCTGCGGGGCCACCTGCAGAACGACTATGGCGTCGACATCTACCGCGTGCGCTGGGTCAATTTCGAAGACGCCCACGTGCTCGAATACCGCGACCCGCCCTTCGTCGAGCGCGCCAGCGAGGACAAGAATCTCCTCAAGATGGTGCAGGAGGGCGAGCTCGATGCCGGCATTTTCGGCGCCGAACTGCCCACAGACCCGAGGCTCAAGAGCGTCATCCCGGACCCTGAGGCCGAAACGCAACGATGGCGGGCCAAGCACGGGGTGGTGCCGCTCAATCACATGGTGGTGGTCACCGAAGGTCTCTCGAATTCGCAGCCAGAAGCCGTTCGGGAGGTCTACCGGATGCTGAAACAATCCAAGCAGGCTGCCGGGGCCCCCCAGCCGGGCGCCATTGATTTCCACCCCTTCGGGATCGAAGCGTGCCGTCCGGCGTTAAAGATGATCATTCATTACGCGGTGCAGCAAAAGCTCATTCCGCGGCTGTTCGAGGTCGACGAACTGTTCGACGATACGACTCGGTCGCTGGAATAAGGCAATGGGGGTCTCCCAAGCCGACGGTCCTTAACCGCAAAGCGACGAGACGGTGGCGAGTGGAATTCGGTTTCACTAAGTTTTTGTTACGGCGCAATGGCGCATCGCGACTACGCGCTTTTGATGTCGATAAGTATATCGACTTTACCCGTAAGCAACGCTTATCCTGTATCCTCGGTCGTGGGCTGATTTTCTGCACAACTGCGAAAAACAAACTATCGACGCGTTGGGAGAGTATCTTGGCGAAGACGAGCAGAACGAGCCTGGTTGCAGTCTCCAGGCGCCGGGCAGCCGGGGCTGTGCGCAAGGCGCTGGTCGCCGGCGTGGCGCTGCTTTTCGTTGCAAGCCTGGCCGACACCGCTGACGCTGCGCCGCGCCAGAAGCGCGTCGTCGCGGGTAAGAAGCGCGATGTGCCGATCAAGCACCCGTTCGGCGAAGCCATGCCGAAGGGACCGCTACAACTTGTCGTCTCGATCGCCGATCAGCGAGTCACCCTCTACAGCAACGGCGTGCGCGTTGCGCAGGCCCCGGTATCGACCGGCGTGCCGCGCCATCCGACTCCGACCGGCATCTTCAGCGTGATCCAGAAGAACCGCTGGCACCGCTCAAACCTCTACGGCAGTGCACCGATGTGGTACATGCACCGGCTCACTTGGTCGGGCATCGCGCTGCATGAAGGCGCGCTGCCGGGACGCCCGGCGTCGCACGGCTGCATTCGTCTGCCGCAGAATTTCGTCTCGCGTCTTTGGCAGGTCAGCAGGCTTGGCGTGCGCGTGGTGGTGCACCGCACCGATATCGCGCCGCAGGAGTTTCAGCATGCGGCGCTGTTCGACCCCAAGCCGAAGCCGGCCGATACCGGAGCGACTGCAAGCCGACCGATTGGCTTGCGCTCCACCCTGGACCCGGGCAGCGAGGGCCGCCTGATCCAGGTGGCCGAGGCGACCACGGCTCCCGCGGTCTCGATGACCGCGACCGACGCGACCCGGCGATCTGCGGCGGCCCGCCAGCCGACCACCCCCGCATCCACGGGGGACGTCACGGGGGCCGGGACGACGGGGCCGTCCGCCTGGAGTCCGGCCACGCGCCAGACAACGATCGCGGAGCCTACGCCGCAGGCCAATACGACCGCCGTCAACGACGCGCTCGTCGCTCCGGTCGCGGCCGAACGCACAATAGCCCCCGCCGCGCCGACGGGCGACCCGCCGACCGGCACGACTCAATCGCCAGGTGCCGCGCCGGCGCCGGCATCGACGGTTATAACGACCGCGGCGCCCGCGCCGGCTGGTATCGATAAGCCGGCCGTCGACCCGGACGAGCTGATGCTTCCCAGGCCTGCTCCGCTGCGGACCCGATCCGCAGAGCCGGCGAAGCTCAATGGCCAGGTGGCGGTGTTCATCAGCCGCAAGGAGAAGCGGATTTTCGTGCGGCATGCGTTCATGCCGCTGTTCGACATGCCCGTGGAGATCGAGGAGCCGGATCGGCCGCTTGGCACGCACCTCTATACGGCCATGGAATTGATCGACAACGGTTCGCGCATGCGCTGGAATCTGATCACGATCCCGCGTCCGACGGCTGAGCAAACGGCCGCTGCCGCCAGCAAGAACAACAGCAAAAACCGCAACTCCCGCAACAAGCGTCAGGCGGCGAAGCCCGCTCCCAAGGTCGAGGCCAAGCTCGCCTCGGACGCCACGCAAGCGCTCGATCGCGTCACGATTCCGCGGGAAGCGATCGACCGGATCGGCGAGCTGCTGATCCCGGGTTCCTCGCTGATCATCTCGGATCAGGGGCTCGGCCGCGAAACCGGCCGCTACACGGAATTCATTGTCGAAACGCGCCGCTGAGCAGCGGCACGCCTGCACTGCGACGGCGATCAATCGTGATCAATCCGCCGGGTGACGGCCCGTCGTCACCTGACGTTCTTATTGGCCGGTCTGCCCTGCACCTTTTCGAGATCATGCTCTAAGCTCAGCCTGCCGGCCGGGACGCATTGCACAGGACTGGCTGGGCGGACCAAAATTGCGAGCACGAGGTTGGCGGACATGTTCTTCGAAGGCTTCACCCGCACCGAGATCAAGACATCGGGCGCACGGATCGTGACCGTGCATGGAGGGAAGGGGCCGCCGCTGCTGCTGATGCACGGCAATCCCTTCAATCACCTATCCTGGCACAAGATCGCGCCCAGGCTTGCGCAAGAGTTCACGGTCGTAGCCACCGATCTGCGCGGTTATGGCGATTCCGAGAAGCCGCCGGGTGGCGGCGATCATTCGGACTATTCGTTCCGCACCATGGCGCAGGACCAGGTCGAGGTGATGGCGGATCTTGGCCACGAGCGCTTCTACGCCGCCGGGCACGATCGCGGCGCACGCGTGCTTCATCGCATGTGTCTCGATCATCCACAGAAAGTCGCCCGCGCCGCGATCATCGACATCATCCCGCAGCATTATCTTTATAACAACGTGACGCGGGATTGGGCGACGTTCTCCTGGCACTGGTTCTTCAACATCCAGCCCTACGACATGCCCGAGCGGATGATGGGCGCGGACCCGGACTGGTTCATCGAGAAGAAGCTTGCCAAGACGAAGCAGGGCTTGAGCTTCTTCGATCCGGCGGCGCTTGCGGAATATAAGCGATGCTTCCGCAATCCGGCCACGATCCACGCGGTCTGTGAGGACTACCGCGCCGGCGCCAGTATCGACCTGGAGATGGACGAGGCTGACCTCAAGGCCGGACGCAAGATCGACTGCCCGGTGCTGTTGCTCTGGGGCGCGACCGGCGGCGTCGGGCGCAACCACGATTCCAAGACGATCTGGCCGCAATATGCGTCCGATATCCGCGACGCCAAGGCGTTGCCGAGCGGGCACTACGTCCAGGACGAGGCGCCCGATGAGACCTATCGGGAGCTGCGCGCCTTCTTCCACGGGGGCGAATTGCGCTAGGCTTGTGAGGCTCGCGTCGCGTCGGCACTCGCGCCGCCGCATGAGTTTTGCTACTGCTCGCGTGGTGGCCGCGTTCCTGTCGTTATTCGGGCCCGCGCGGGGCCCGAACCATTATCCAGTCGCGGAATTCTCCCGGTATGACCGATCGACGGATGCAGCCGAATGCAGCGGGCCGCCTGCAAGGCATGCTCAATGCAGGGCGCACGATCGCTCGCTTCTGCGACGAGAAGATCGGCTGGAATCGGTTGGGCGTCGCATTGAGCGTCGCGATCATCGCGATCGCTGTGGTCGTGCTCTACCGGATCCTGCGTGGCATCGAGATCAGGGAGGTGATCGCGGCGCTGCTGGCGTCCGATCCGCGCGACATCATGATGGCCGCAATCCTCGTCGCCGGCGGATACTTCACCCTGACGTTTTACGATCTGTTTGCCTTGCGGACGATCGGCCGGCCCGACGTGCCCTATCGAATCGCCGCGCTCGCGGGCTTCACCAGCTATTCGGTCGGGCACAATGTCGGGGCCAGCGTCTTCACCGGCGGCGCCGTGCGCTACCGCATCTATTCGGCCTGGGGCCTTGATGTCATCGAAGTCGCCAAGCTCTGCTTCATCGCAGGGCTGACCTTCTGGCTCGGCAACGTCATGGTGCTCGGGCTTGGTATCGGCTACGTGCCGGAGGCGGCGAGCGCAGTCAATCAACTGCCGCCGTGGTTCAATCGTGGCTTGGCAATCCTGACGCTGATCGTGCTGGCGCTCTATGTCGGCTGGGTGTGGAGCGGCCCGCGCGTCGTCGGACGGCACGGCTGGCAGGTGCAGTTGCCCGGCGGGCCGCTGACGCTGCTGCAAATCGTCATCGGCATCGTCGACCTGAGCTTCTGCGCGCTCGCGATGTATATGCTGGTGCCGGACGATCCACATGTCGGCTTTGTCACGGTCGCCGTCATCTTCGTCTCGGCGACGCTGCTCGGATTTGCCAGCCACGCGCCCGGCGGCCTCGGCGTGTTCGATGCGGCCATGCTGGTGGCGCTGTGGCAGTTCGACAAGGAGGATTTGCTGGCGGGATTGCTGTTGTTCCGGCTGCTGTACTATGTCATCCCGTTCGCGCTGTCGCTCATGATCCTCGGCGTCCGGGAGATCGTGATCGCCGTCGGCGGCTGGCGCAGAACGCCGCCGCCTTTGCCGTCGGCGGGCGATGCACCAGGGCGCAGCCATGACGGCCCCCGATAGCGATCGACGACGTGCAAGCGGATGGCTGGAGCGGCTTAAATCCGTTCGTTTTGGACTGACTGCTGTTGCTGCCATGATCGGAGGTTTGTGGGCGAGCGGAACGCTCGCGCCAATTCCGGCGGCGGTCGCATTCGTCGTGATTGCCATTGCGATCCTCGCCGGTGCGCGTGAGGCCGCCGGCCCGCCGGCTGATGCCATGACCGACAGCCGCCGCGAACTGCCGACCGATGGGGTGCTTCTCGACTCGATCCTGGCCGGGCTGCCGCAGCCGGTCGTCGCTCTCGATGCAAACGGGCAGGTCATTGCGTTGAACGGACCTGCGAGTGCGATTGCACCGGCACTGCGCTGCGGCGAGCCGATTTCCCTCGGATTTCGCGTGCCCGATGTGCTGGATGCGATCCGGCGTGCGATCGCGAGCGGCGCGCCGCAGCGGGTCGAGTTCATCGAGCGCGTCCCGCTCGAGCGCTGGTACGAGGCCATCGTGGCGCCGGTATCTCTAACGCAGGCCGGGTCGGAGCTGCCCGCGTGGCTCGTCCTGATCACGCTTCACGACCTCACGCCCATGCGGCGCGTGGAGGAGATGCGCGCCGACTTCGTCGCCAATGCGAGCCACGAGCTGCGCACGCCGCTCGCGGCCTTGTCGGGCTTCATCGAGACGCTGCAAGGACAGGCCCGCAACGACCCTGAGGCGCAAGCGCGCTTCCTTTCGATCATGCACGCGCAGGCCACCCGCATGGCGCGGCTGATCGACGACCTGTTGTCGCTCTCGCGCATCGAGCTCAACGCTCATCTGCGGCCGGACAAGCCGGTCGAGCTCAACCGGATCGTCCGCCAAGTCGTCGACAGCCTGCAGACGCTGGCGCGCGATCGCGAGGTGGATATCCAGGTTACCGCCTCGGCGGACCGGATCGATGTGCTGGGTGATCGCGACGAGCTGATCCGTGTGTTCGAGAACCTGATCGAGAACGCGATCAAGTACGCCGCCTCCGGCAAACGCGTCGATATCGCGCTCACGGCTGCCGCCGGCGCAAAGGAAGCGCGCGCCGCGGTGCGCGACTACGGCCCGGGGATCGCACCCGAGCACCTCCCGCGGCTGACCGAGCGCTTCTATCGCGTGGACGTCGTCGACAGCCGCGCTCAAGGTGGCACCGGCCTTGGCCTCGCGCTGGTCAAGCACATCCTCAACCGGCATGGCGGGCGGTTGGCGATCGAGAGCACGTCTGGGCAGGGCGCGACTTTCACAGCGGTCCTGCCACTCGTCACCAAACAGATTTCGCACGGTACTGGAGACGCTTAGCCTGTCATCTGGCTGTCATCGAGCCATCATAGAACGATGACATGGGACGCGTAGAGATCGCGACAAGTTCGGAACCGGACATCAGTTCCAAACAGTCCTCCGGGCGAGTTGCTACCGCGTTCAAAGGAACACCAACCAGAGCCGGAAGACGCAGGCGTGGCCTCTCCGCGCCGGCTTGCCCTTTTGGTTTCGACAACAGGAGAGTGCCTTGAAATTGTTCCACACGCTCACAGCCGCCGGACTGATCGCCGCAGCGAGCGTCGCTCCGGCGTTTGCCGCCGACATCTCGGGCGCCGGCGCGACGTTCCCCTATCCGATCTACGCGAAATGGGCGGACGCCTATAAGAAGGCAACCGGCATCGGCCTGAACTACCAGTCGATCGGCTCCGGCGGCGGCATCAAGCAAATTTATGCCCGCACCGTCACCTTCGGCGCCACCGACGCACCGCTCAAGGGCCCCGACCTCACCAAGCGCGGACTCGCCCAGTTTCCGATGGTCATGGGCGGCATCGTGCCGGTCGTGAACGTTCCGGGCCTCAAGGTCGGCGCACTGGTCCTCGACGGCCCGACGCTCGCCCGAATCTTCTTGGGCGAGATCAAGACTTGGAACGACCCGGCCATCGTGAAGCTCAATCCCGGCGTCAAGCTGCCCAAGCAGGCGATCGCGGTCGTCCACCGTTCGGACGGATCGGGCACGACCTTCAACTTCGCGTACTACCTCGCGGAGGTGAGTCCTGCCTGGAAGTCCAAGGTGGGCGTGTCGACGTCGCTTCAGTGGCCCGTCGGCATCGGCGCGAAAGGCAACGAAGGCGTCGCCAACAACGTCGCCAACACCAGAGGCTCGATCGGCTATGTCGAATATGCCTACGCACTCCAGAACAAGCTGACCTATACCAAGCTGCTCAACAGAGCCGGCAAGACCGTCGCTCCGACATCGGAAACCTTCCAGACGGCAGCGGCCAACGCCGATTGGAAGTCGCAGCCGGGCTACGGCGTGCTCTTGGCCAATCAGCCCGGCGATCAGTCATGGCCGATCACGGCGCCGACCTGGATCCTCGTCTACAAGACGCCGAAGGACGTTGCCGCCGTACGCGAAGCCCTCAAGTTCTTCGCCTGGGCCTACAAGAACGGCGCCAAGATGGCCGAGGAACTCCACTACGTCCCCATGCCGGCAAGCGTCGTCACGGACGTCCAGAACATGTGGGCCACCGAAATCAAGGATTCGAGTGGCAAGGCGATCTACCTCGCTGCCGCGAAGTGACCCGCATCGATACTGGGGAAAAGGCGCCCCCGGGCGCCTTTTCCCCATCGTTCGCGAGGCTTGGGTCAAGAGCTTGCGTTGCGGCCACGCGGCCGCTTGAGTGCGGTCCCCGAAGCGTCAATCCAAACGGGAGCCGCCGGTGGTGCCTTCGGAGAAACGACCTGTGGTCGATATCGCACTGAGAGCCGAAAACGTGGCCGCTGGCGCGGGCCAATCGCGGTCCCAGGTTCTCCAGCGGCTGCGCATGGGCGACAGCGCGTTCCGCTGGCTCACCCGGCTGGCGGCTATTTTAGTCTTGCTGCTCCTGGGCGGGGTCATCATCGCGCTGATCGACGGCTCGATGCTGGCGCTGCGGACCTTCGGCTTCAGCTTCCTGGTCGAAGAGCACTGGAACCCGGTCACCGAGAAATTCGGCGCGCTCGCACCGGTGTACGGCACCCTCGTTACCTCGCTGATCGCCATGGTGATCGCGGTGCCGCTGGGCCTGCTGATCGCATTCTTCCTGACCGAGCTGTGCCCGATGTGGCTGCGGCGGCCGGTCGGGATCGCGATCGAGTTGCTCGCCGGCATCCCCAGCATCATCTACGGCATCTGGGGCCTGTTCGTGTTCGCGCCCTTCCTGCAACAGACCTTGCAGCCGTTCCTGATCGCCGTCTTCGGCGAGATACCGTTGCTGTCTTCGTTGTTCGGAGGGCCACCCTACGGGATCGGCGTGCTGACGGCAGGCCTCATCCTCGCCATCATGGTGCTGCCGTTCATTACCTCGATTTCCCGTGACGTGTTCGAGGCCGTTCCTACCGTACTCAAGGAGGCTGCCTACGGCGTCGGCTGCACAACCTGGGAGGTCTTCCGCAAAGTCGTGCTGCCGTATGCCCGTGTCGGTGTCATCGGCGGGGTGATGCTCGGGCTTGGGCGCGCGCTCGGCGAGACCATGGCCGTCACTTTCGTGATCGGGAATGCGCACCGGATCTCCGCCTCGATCCTGGCGCCGGGCACGACCATCTCGGCCACCATCGCCAACGAATTCACCGAGGCGGTCGGCGATCTTTATACCTCGGCGCTGATCTCGCTCGGGCTGATCCTCTTCGGCATTACCTTCATTGTGCTTGCGATCGCGCGCTATCTCCTGCTGCGTATCGAACGGCGGATCGGATAGCACATGGACAAGCTCTACGCCGCGCGCCGCCGCCGCAACGGGATTGCCAAGGTCCTGGCATTTGTCGCCACGACCATCGGGCTTGGCTGGCTGGTCCTGATCCTCGGCGTTCTGCTGTGGAAGGGCTTCAGCGGACTGTCGCTCAATGTCTTCACCGAGATGACGCCGCCGCCGGGTTCCGACGGCGGCCTGCTCAACGCCATCATCGGCAGCCTGGTCATGACGTTCCTGGCGGTGATCATCGGCACCCCCGTCGGCATCCTGGCCGGCACCTACATGGCCGAATACGGCCGTCACGATCGGCTCACGTCGGTGGTGCGGTTCGTCAACGACATCCTGCTCAGCGCGCCGTCGATCGTTATCGGGCTCTTCGTCTACGAGATCATGGTCGTGCCGATGGGGCACTTCTCGGCCTGGGCCGGGGCCGTTGCACTCGCTGTCATCGTTCTGCCTGTGGTCGTCCGCACCACCGAGGACATGCTGCTGCTGGTGCCAAATACGCTGCGGGAGGCGGCTGCCGCGCTCGGTACGCCGCGTTCGGTCATTATCCGCAAGGTCTGCTATCGCGCGGCACAGGCCGGCATGCTGACCGGCGTGCTGCTGGCGATCGCCCGCATCAGCGGCGAGACCGCGCCGCTCCTGTTCACCGCGCTCAACAATCAGTTCTGGAGCACCAACCTCAACGCGCCGATGTCCAACCTGCCGGTGGTGATCTTCCAGTTCGCGCTCAGCCCCTATGCGGATTGGCAGAAGCTGGCCTGGACCGGGGCGCTCATCATCACCCTTGCCGTGCTCACGCTCAGCATCGTCGCGCGGATACTCGCCGCACCGAGGAAACAGATATGAGTATTGCTGCCAGCGTAGCGCCTCCCACCGTTGCGGTTCCCCAGGTCGTTCATGCGGCCGTCGACGGCGCCGGCCTCACCGAGAAGATCTCGATCCGGGGACTCAACTTCTATTACGGCGACAGCCGGGCGTTGAAGGATATCAGCCTGCCGCTTTACGAGAACAAGGTCACCGCATTCATCGGCCCGTCGGGCTGCGGAAAGTCGACGCTGCTGCGGGTGCTCAACCGCATGTACGACCTCTACCCCCACCAACACGCCGAGGGAGACGTGACGTTCGACGGAGCGGATATCCTGTCGCCGCGTCAGGATCTCAATCTCCTGCGCGCCCGTATCGGCATGGTGTTCCAGAAGCCGACGCCGTTCCCGATGTCGATCTTCGAGAACATCGCCTTCGGCATCCGCCTCTATGAAAAGCTGGGGAAATCGGACCTGGAGCACCGCGTCGAGATGTCCCTGCGGCGGGCTGCGCTCTGGGACGAGGTGAAGGACAAGCTTTCCGCCAACGGCCTGAGCCTGTCCGGCGGCCAGCAGCAGCGACTGTGCATCGCCCGCACCGTCGCGGTGAAGCCCGAAGTGATCCTGTTCGACGAACCGTGCTCGGCGCTCGATCCGATCGCCACCGCCAAGATCGAGGAGCTGATCGACGAGCTGAAGGCCGATTACACGATCGTGATCGTCACCCATAACATGCAGCAGGCCGCCCGCGTGTCCGACTTCACGGCCTTCATGTTCCTGGGCGAACTGATCGAATTCGACAGCACGAGCAAGCTGTTCACATCGCCACTCGACCGCCGCACGCAGGACTATATCACCGGCCGCTTCGGATGAGCGGACCGCTTCGTTCGCGGCAAGGATGACAACAATGATGAACGAACACACCGCCAAGGCTTTTGACGCCGACTTGCAGGAAATCGCCCGCATGGTCGCGGAAATGGGCGGCCTTACCGAACGGCAGATGGCCGAATCCGTGGACGCGCTCGCAAAGCGCGACATGGAGCGCGCCCGGCGCGTGGTCGCGGCCGATGCCGCGATCGATATGCTCCAGCGCGAAATCGAAGAAAAGGCGGTATTGACGATCGCGCGCCGCCAGCCCATGGCGGTCGATCTGCGCGAGATCGTCAGCGCGCTGCGTGTCGCCAACGATCTCGAGCGCATCGGCGACCTCGCCAAGAACATCGCCAAGCGGGTGGCGGCGATCACCGGCGATTTCCATCCCCAGAAGCTCATCCGCGGCGTCGAGCACATGGCGGCCATGGTGCTCAACCAGCTCAAACAGGTGCTCGACAGCTTTGCGAGTCACGACGTCGAACGGGCATTGGCGGTATGGAAGGGCGATGAGGAAATCGATGCGATGTGCACGTCGCTGTTCCGCGAGCTCCTCACCTATATGATGGAGGACCCCCGGAACATCACGTTCTGCATCCACCTCATGTTCTCCGCCAAGAACATCGAGCGGATGGGCGACCATGCCACGAATATCGCCGAAACCGTCCACTATATGATCGCGGGCCGCGCGATCACCGACGAGCGGCCCAAGGGCGATACCACGACGCTGGTCGCCGCGATGGCGTCGGACAATTGATGGAGCGCTGCTGCCGATGAAGCCGAACATCTTGATCGTCGAGGATGAAGAGGCGCTGACGCTGCTGCTGCGCTACAATCTCGAGGCCGCCGGGTATGACGTCGAGACCGTCGCCCGCGGCGACGAGGCCGATGTCAGGCTCAAGGAGCGCACGCCCGACCTCGCGATCCTCGACTGGATGCTGCCGGGACTGTCCGGCATCGAGCTCTGCCGGCGCATCCGCGCACGACCGGATACGCGCGGGCTCCCGATCATCATGCTCACGGCGCGCGGTGAGGAGAGTGAGCGCGTGCGCGGCCTTTCGACCGGAGCCGACGACTACATCGTCAAGCCGTTCTCGGTTCCGGAGCTGCTGGCGAGGGTTGGCGCGCTGTTGCGGCGCTCATCGCCGGAACGGGTCGCCGACCTGTTGTCGTACGGTGAGCTCGAGCTCGACCGGGAGAAGAAGCGCGTCTCGCGTTCCGGCCGCGCCATCGATCTCGGCCCGACCGAATACCGGCTGCTCGAATTCCTGATGGAGCGGCCCGGCCGGGTGTTCTCGCGCGAACAGCTTCTCGACGGTGTCTGGGGCAGCGACGTCTATATCGATGAGCGCACGGTCGACGTTCACGTCGGACGATTGCGCAAGGCGCTCAACCGCGGGCATGTCGGCGATCCGATCCGCACCGTGCGCGGCGCCGGCTATGCGCTTGACGACAGGTTCGGCAAGGCGTCCTGACGTCGTATCAGCGATACGGCGGGCGCCGGTCGCGCCGGATATTCGCCGGCTGGTAGGCCACGCGCGAGTGATAGGCGCAGTAGGGCAGGGTAGTCATCGCCTGTCCGCCGCAGAAGAAGAAGTCGGGGCTGCCGGGATCGCCGATAGGCCAGCGGCAGGTTTCCTCGGTCAACTCCAGGATCGTGCGGCGCTGCCCGATCGGGATGACGTTGTCGAGGAATTCCGGCTCCGGTTCCACGTCATATTCGTAGGCGTGGGCGAGCGCGGTGTTGCCGCGCATCGCGGGACGCGAAACCCGCATCATGTGCGGATGCGCGCGCGCTTTGCGCGGCCGCGGCGCCGCTGACGACGGCGACTTGGCGCGCCCGGAAAGCCCCAGCCGATGCACCTTGCCGATGACGGCATTGCGCGTGATGCCGCCAAGCTCGGCCGCGATTTGACTCGCGGAAAGGCCGTCAGCCCAAAGCTTCTTCAGAAGCTCGACGCGTTCGTCGGTCCAGCTCATGCCTCAGTTCCTCGGCCATTGCCGCGGCGAACAATATCTTGACGGAATCCAATCCCGGTCTGGGCAGCGCTACACTGGCCCGACGCGTACTCCCGCTACCGATTTACTCTTAGACTTGTCCGCCGCACGAAATGTCGTATTCGACAATCGAAGAACTACAATATGGCGAGAGTCGGGCGCAAGAGTCAGTGTCCCCCGCGTCCACACATTCCAACGGTGGACCGCCACGCGTCCACAGGTTTGACCATCCGTGTGTCCATCGAGCGACACCGGCGGCCCTTCGACGGGCGGTTCCAACTGTGTTGACAGCGGTTTGCGCCACAATAGAATACCTTGTCGTGCCGCCCGGAGAGGCGGCACATTTCATTTCCAACGATCGTTGAAAAGCATGAGCGGGCTGGGGACATCGCATTTATTGCCGACCTATGCGCGGGTCGATCTCGCTTTCGAGCGGGGCGAGGGCGCATGGCTCACGGCGACCAATGGCGACCGCTATCTCGATTTCACTTCGGGCGTGGCGGTCAATGCGCTCGGTCATGCCCACCCGCATCTGATCGCCGCGATCGCCGAGCAGGCGACGAAGCTCATCCATGTCTCCAACCTCTACCGCATCCCGGAAGCCGAGCGGCTGGCCGCGAGGCTCTGCGAGGCGAGCTTCGCCGATCTCGTGTTCTTCACGAATTCCGGCGCCGAGGCGATGGAATGTTGCATTAAGATGGCGCGCAAATATCAGTCGGCGAGCGGCCATCCCGATCGGTATCGCATCGTCACCTTCGAGGGCGCGTTCCATGGCCGCACGCTGGCGACGCTCGCGGCCGGTGGCCAGAAGAAATATCTCGACGGTTTCGGCCCCGTGGTCGACGGCTTCGATCAGATGCCGTTCGCTGATCTCGAGGCGACCAAGCAGGCGATCGGGCCGCAGACGGCGGCGATCCTGATCGAGCCGGTGATGGGCGAGGGCGGCGTGCGCGTGGTGTCGCCCGAGTTCCTGCGCGCGCTGCGTCAGCTTTGCGACCAGCACGGCTTGTTGCTTGTATTCGATGAGGTGCAGACCGGGATCGGGCGCACCGGCGCATTGTTCGCCTATCAGCGCACCGGCGTCACGCCGGACATCATGGCGCTCGCCAAGGCGCTTGGCGGCGGCTTCCCGCTCGGCGCATGCCTTGCGACGGCGGAAGCCGCCAAGGGCATGACCGCCGGCACCCACGGTTCCACCTTTGGCGGCAACCCACTGGCGATGGCCGCCGGCAACGCGGTGATGGATGTCATCCTTAAGGACGGGTTCCTCGATCGCGTCCGGCGGGTCGCGCTGCTGCTCAAGCAGAAGCTTGCCGAGATCAAGGATCGCTACCCGAGCGTCATCGCCGAGGTGAGAGGCGAGGGCTTGCTTGTCGGCCTGCGCGCGGTGACGCCGAGCGCCGAACTGGTCGACGAATTGCGCGCCGAGAAGATGATCACGGTCGCGGCCGGCGACAATGTCGTGCGCCTTCTTCCGCCGCTGATCGTGAGCGAGGAGGAGATCGCGACCGCGGTCGAGCGCATCGACCGTGCCTGTGCGCGGATTGCAAAGGCGCACGAGCGCCCATCCAGGCCGGGAGCGCCGGGATGAGCGCCATCCGCCACTTCCTCGACCTTGTCGATATCCCCAAGCGCGAGTTGCGCGCGATCGTGGATGCAAGCCGCGCGATGAAGACGCAGCGCGACCGCCTCGCCACCGAAAAGCGCTCGCCGCCGCTCGCCGGCAAGACGCTGGCGATGATCTTCGAGCGGCCCTCGACGCGGACGCGCGTGTCGTTCGAGGTGGCGATGCGTCAGCTCGGTGGCGACGCCATCATGCTCACCGGCAGCGAGATGCAGCTCGGACGCGGCGAGACCATCGCCGACACCGCCCGGGTGCTGTCGCGCTACGTCGACGCTATCATGATCCGCATCCTCGACCACGATGCGCTCATCGAGCTGGCGCGTCACGCCACCGTGCCGGTGATCAACGGGCTCACGCGGCGCTCGCATCCCTGTCAGGTGATGGCCGACGTCATGACCTTCGAGGAGCATTGCGGGCCGATCAAGGGCAGGACGGTCGCTTGGTCGGGCGATGCCAACAACGTGCTGGTATCGTGGATGCAGGCGGCCGAGCGCTTTGAATTTCAGCTCAGGATCGCGAGCCCGCCCTCGCTGAAGCCCAAGAAGTGGCTCATCGACTGGGCCAAGTCCGTGGACGCCGACATCACGATCGGGATCGATCCGCAAGCCGCGGTGAAGGATGCGGACTGCGTCGTGACCGACACCTGGGTGTCGATGGGCGACCGGGACGGTGCGCGCCGCAAGAAGATGCTCAAGCGCTACCAGGTCAATGCCAGACTGATGGCGAAGGCCAGGCCGGACGCTGTGTTCATGCACTGCCTGCCTGCGCATCGGGGCGAGGAGGTGACTGCCGACGTGATCGACGGCCGGCAATCGGTCGTGTTCGACGAGGCGGAAAATCGCCTGCACGCGCAAAAAGGCATCCTGGCTTGGTGCCTGAAGGCGCCGATGCCCTGAGCCGATGCCCTGACTCGCAATTGTGTCCTCGGACGCCATATAGGTCGGGATGACCCAACCACAGCGCGAAATTCCCGTCCGGCAGCCGTCCGCGACGTCCGCCGACGATACCATCCTGCCGTTCGAGGTGGCCGCGCTCGACCTGCGGGGGCGCGTGGTCCGGCTCGGACCGGCGGTCGACGCCATCCTGCGGAACCATGACTATCCGCGACCCGTCGCGATGCTTCTGGGCGAGGCCATCGTGCTGGCGGTGATGCTCGGCTCTGCGCTCAAGTTCGAGGGCCGCTTCATCCTGCAAACTCAGAGCGACGGTCCGGTCGGCATGTTGGTGGTGGATTTCACCTCGCCCGGCCAGGTCCGGGCCTGCGCGCGGTTCGACCGCGATCGCGTGGCGGCGGCGATCGCCGCCGGGGCCGACGGCGGCGGCGCCCTGATGGGACACGGCCATCTCGCCATGACCATCGATCAGGGGCCGGACATGAACCGCTACCAGGGACTGGTTGCGCTCGACGGCCAGGACTTCGAGGCGGTGGCGCACGAATATTTCCAGCGCTCGGAACAGATCCCGACGCGGGTGCGGCTCGCGGTCGGCGAGGAGGTCAGCGCCGCCGCCGACGGCCCGCGCCATCGCTGGCGGGCTGGCGGCGTGCTGCTGCAATTCCTGCCCAAGGCCTCGGAGCGCGCCCGACCGCCCGACCTTGACCCGGGCGATGCGCCGGAAGGAACTGATGTGCATGTGCTGCCGGAGGACGAGGCCTGGGTCGAAGGCCGCGCGCTGGTCGCAACCGTCGAGGATATCGAGTTGCTCGACCCGGAGTTGTCCACCGAGCGGCTTGCCTATCGGTTGTTCCATGAGCGCGGCGTGCGCGTCTTCCGCGATGTGCCCGTCGCGGCCCGATGCTCGTGCTCGCGCGAAGGCGTGACCAACATGCTCAAGAGCTTTTCGCAGGACGACCGCGACCACATGGTGGAAAACGGCGTCATCACGGTGACCTGCGAGTTCTGCAGTTCCACCTATGTGTTGGCGCCCGAGGCGGTCGCCGCGTCATGGGACAAGTCCGAGGCGGTCGCGGGACATGACCAAGGGTCAGGTTAGTTGAGGGTCCGCCCTGGCTGCGGCAGGTCGAGCGAGAATGCCGGGATGTCGATGTCGAAGCGCTCGCCTCCGGTGGTCACCATGCCGTATGTGCCGACCATGAAGCCCGACGGCGTCGGCAGTGGGACGCCGCTGGTGTATTCGAAATGATCGCCCGGCTTGAGCACCGGCTGTTCGCCCACCACGCCTTCGCCACGCACCTCCTGGAGGCGCCCATTGGCGTCGGTGATGCGCCAGTGGCGAGTCTTGAGCTGGACAGTGTCGCTGCTTCGGTTGGTCAGCGTGATCGTATAGGCCCAGAAGAAGTATCCGTTCTCTGGCGAGGACCGGTCGGACAGGAAGCGCGGGGCGACCTCGACTTCGATCTGGCGAGTGCTGGTGCGATACATGATCGGTCCGACGGTGGTCAGCCCCAAGATTGCGGCGTTGCGGGCATCTTGGAATCGCTCCGTGCGCCGATTGTCAAGCTGCCGAAGTGCTGCACCGGAACTTTATGGGATACCGCAGGTGCGGAAAAGGCCGACCATTCCGCGACAACTTGCCTTCGCCACGGCGCTGTCGTTAATGATGAACAAGCGTACAGCATCCAATCCAGTGACGATTGAAGTCGATGTCGGTTCGGATACAATGCCAGCACCACGTCGATCAGGCCGATGTGGCGGCGAGCTCCGAGGCGCAATTTCGATGATCCATGATCGCTTGATTCATCGCTGGACGATGAAGGTCGGTCTGGCGGCGGCGATCGTTTGCGTCGCCGGTGCTGCCTGCGCGCAGGCGCCTGCGGTGGAGGACGCCAAGAACGCAATGACGTCCGCCCCGGCGGAGCGCTGCTTCATCCCTCAGGCGGAGGCGCGGTTCGAGCGCGCGCTTTCCCGCACCGCGCAACGGGTCACAGCAGGCCTGCCGGTCAAGATCGTCGCCATTGGTTCCTCATCCACTCATGGCGCGGGTGCGACCAGCAAGGATGCGACCTATCCGAGCCGGCTTGCTGCGTATCTCGCGGACGATCTGCCGAACAACGATTTCACCGTGGTCAATCGCGGCGTCAACGGCGATACCGCGACCGAGATGCTTGCCCGGTTCGACCAGGACGTGTTCGCGGAGAAGCCCGATCTCGTGCTCTGGCAGGTCGGCACCAATTCGGTGCTGCGCGGCGATCCGATGCAGCCGCATCTGTCCCTGCTGCAAACCGGCCTCGCGCGCCTGAAGCAGGCGCGTATGGACGTCGTGCTGATTGATCCGCAATATGCCCCGCGCGTCATCGCCAAGCCGAACGCCAAGCGCATGGTCTCCATGATCGCGCGGACCGCCAAGGAGCGGGCAATCAATGTCTTCCACCGCTTTGCGCTGATGCGGCACTGGCGCGAGGTTGCCGGCCTTCCGTTCCGTACATTCCTGTCGCCGGACCAGCTCCACATGAACGACTGGAGCTATGGCTGCGTGGCGCGCGCGCTCGGCCGCGCGATCGCGGGCGCGGCCACGCGTCCGATGGAGATCGTCGGGGCCGCGCGCCGTCCGCGCTGATCCGCACCGTCCCGCTTCTCACGCCGCAGCCAGCGCGGCCGTGATGTCGTCGATCAGATCGTCGGCATGCTCCAGCCCGCATGATAGGCGTACCATCCCGTCGCTGATGCCAAGCTCGGCACGCGCGGCCGGCGTCAGCCGCTGATGCGTCGTCGTCGCCGGATGCGTGATCAGGCTCTTGGCGTCGCCCAGATTGTTGCTGATCTTCACGAGCTTCAGCGCATCCTGGAAGCGGAACGAGCCGTCCTTGCCGCCGGCGACCTCGAACGCCACGAGGTTGGAGCCGCCCTTCATCTGGCGGCGGATGATGTCGGCCTGGGGATGATCCGGCCGGCCGGGATAGATCAGCCGGGTGACCTTGGGATGGGCGGCGAGTGCATCGGCGACAGCCGCCGCATTGGCGGTCTGCTGGCGCACCCGCACCGCCAGCGTCTCCAGGCCCTTGAGCAGCACCCAGGCATTGAACGGCGACAGCGACGGCCCGGTCTGCCGGATGAGCTGATGCACATTGTCGGTGATGAACTTCTCCGAGCCCAGGATGACGCCGCCGAGGCATCGCCCCTGGCCGTCGATGTGCTTGGTCGCCGAATAGACGACGCAGTCGGCGCCCAGCTCGAGCGGGTGCTGGAACAACGGCGTCGAGAACACATTGTCGACCACCAGCGTCGCGCCGGCATCGTGGGCGATCTTCGCAATCGCGGCGATGTCGTACACCTCCAGCGTCGGATTGGTCGGGCTCTCCAGGAAGAACGTCTTGGTCTTGGGCGTGACCGCCTTCTTCCACTGGTCGAGATCGGCGCCATCGACCAGCGTCGAGGTGACGCCGTAGCGCGGCAAATGGTCCTCGACGATGTAGCGGCAGGAACCGAACAGCGCCTTGGCGGCAACGACGTGGTCGCCGGCGCGAAGCTGGCCCATCAGCGCGGTATTGACCGCCGCCATGCCGGTCGCGGTGGCGCGCGCCGCCTCCGAGCCTTCCAGCGCCGCCATGCGCTGCTCGAACATGGTGACGGTCGGGTTCGAGAAGCGCGAATACTGGTAGCCCGGCTCCTCGTTCTTGAAGCGCCGCTCGGCTTGCAGCGCGCTGTCGTAGACATAACCTTGCGTGAGGAACAGCGCCTCCGACGTCTCGGCGAATTGCGAGCGCAGCGCGCCGGCGTGCACGAGGCGGGTTTCGGGGCGGTAACGTTTGGCGGCGGACGCAGACATCGGGCCCTCCTTTGGGCGGCAAAAAACCCGGCCGGAATAGTCTCCGCCGGGTCCAAGCGTCCCCGGCCTTTTAGCAACTTGTTTAACGTGGCTTGCAAGCCGACCGGCTCAAATGACCACGGGATAAATTCGCTCATACGCCGCGCGTCCCTTTCCGTCAAGATGCCTATCGGGTAACGCTGCCTCGTTGGACGCGCAGAAGAGGCCATCGTGCCGCTTGCCTTTGCAGTGGACCAGAAGGGCATCCTGCCCGATCACATGATCGCGGGTCTTGCGGAGGACGGCGCGATCCTGTCCCCGCACGAATTTGTTCCCGACCAGATCCAGCCCGCGAGCCTCGACCTGCGCCTCGGCGAAGTCGCCTATCGCGTGCGCGCGAGCTTCCTGCCTGGTCCGCGCACGACGGTCGCGCAACGCATCGACGAATTGAAGCTGCACGAGATCGCGCTCACCGACGGCGCCGTGCTGGAGACCGGCTGCGTCTATATCGTACCGCTGATCGAGAGCCTCGCGCTGCCCGACGATATTTCCGCAGCCGCTAATCCGAAGAGCTCCACCGGGCGGCTCGATGTTTTCACCCGCGTGATCGCCGACGAGACCCGCGGCTTCGACCGCATCAAGGCCGGCTATCACGGTCCGCTCTATGCCGAGATCAGCCCGAAGACGTTCCCGGTGCTGGTGCGCGAAGGCTCGCGGCTGTCGCAGATCCGCTTCCGCCACGGCCATGCGCAGCTTTCCGCTGACGCGCTGCGCGCGCTGCATGCGAAGGAGCGACTGGTCGACGACGACGACGCGGATGTGGGCGAAGGTATCGCGGTCGGCGTCGACCTGTCCGGGCTCGGGCCGGACGGTCTCGTCGGCTATCGCGCCAAGCGTCACACCGGCCTCATCGACGTCGAACGCCGCGCCGGCTACGAGGTCGCCGACTTCTGGGAGCCGATCAAGGCGCGCAAGGACGCCAGCCTGATCCTCGATCCCGACGAGTTCTACATCCTCGCCTCCAAACAGGCGGTGCAGGTGCCGCCCGACCATGCCGCCGAGATGGTGCCGTTCGACCCGCTGGTCGGCGAGTTCCGCGTGCACTATGCGGGCTTCTTCGACCCCGGCTTCGGCTATGCGGGCGCCGGTGGCCGCGGCGCGCGCGCCGTGCTGGAGGTGCGCTCGCGCGAGGTGCCGTTCATCCTCGAGCATGGGCAGACCGTCGGCCGCCTGGTCTACGAGGCGATGCTGGCGCGGCCGAAATCGCTCTACGGCCAGGGCATCGGCTCGAACTACCAGGGGCAGAGCCTGAAGCTGTCGAAACACTTCCGGACTTGAGCCCGGTAACGCCGGATCACGATGGCGTGTGACAACGGCCTGCTCCTTAAATCCCCGCGGCGGGATTGCTATCGTTAAATCCCCGCGGCGGGATTGCTATCGTTGCGGCGCTATTTGCAGTCATAGCCGGAATCATTTCCATGTCACTCGCCGACAGCTATCTCGAAACGACGCGGGAGCTCTACAAGCAGGCTGCGGTCGAGCCGCAACAGGGCCTGTGCTGTACGACCAGCCCGGTGTGGCAACTGCCGGAACTCAACATCCCGCCGAGGATGCGTTCGATGAACTATGGCTGCGGCAGTACGGTTAATCCGCGCGATCTCGCCGGCAGTCCGACGATCCTCTATGTCGGCGTCGGCGGCGGCATGGAAGTGCTGCAGTTTTCCTATTTCAGCCGCCGCGCGGGCGCTGTCGTTGGGCTCGACGTGGTCGACGAGATGCTTGCCGCCTGCCGCGACAATCTCGCGTCCGCCGAAGCAATGAACCCTTGGTTCCGCCGTAACTTCGTGGATCTGCGCAAGGGCGATGCGCTTGACCTGCCGCTCGCCGACGCTTCGGTTGACATCGCCGCGCAGAACTGCCTTTTCAACATTTTCAACGACGGCGAGCTCGAGCGCGCCCTCAGGGAAATGTACCGGGTGCTCAAGCCGCACGGAAAACTCCTGCTCAGCGACCCCGTCTGCGACGCCGAAATTCCCGCGATGCTCCGCAATGACGCGCGGCTGCGCGCCATGTGCCTCACCGGCGCCTTGCCGCTCGCTGTCTATCTCAGGCGGCTCGCCGACATCGGGTTTGGCACCGTCGAAGTCCGCGCGCGCAGGCCCTATCGCGTGCTGTCGCCGCGCCACTACGACACCGATCGGTTGATCGCGGTCGAGAGCGTGGAGATTTGCGCCATCAAGGACCCGGTTCCGAACGACGGCCCTTGCGTATTCACGGGGCGGACCGCGATCTATCACGGGCCGGACGAGGTCTTTGACGACCGGCGCGGCCATGTCCTTCGGCAGAACCAGCCGGCCAATGTATGCGACAAGACCGCGAACGTGCTCGCCGCACTCGGCCGCGACGACATTTTCATTTCCGGCTCGACCTGGCATTACGACGGCGGCGGCTGCTGTTGAGCGACGTCAACCGCCCGCGCCCGCCATCCGGCCCATGTCCTTGCGCATGTGCGCGAGCTCCTCCCGCAGCCGCTTGACCTCGGCGAGGATCGGCGCCGCCTCCTCATGGACGATCTCGCGTTCCGCTTCCCGCTCGGCGGCCTCGCCCTTGACCGCTTCCGCCTGCATCGCGTTGACCACCACGCCGATGAACAGGTTGAGCACCATGAAGGTGGTGACGACGATGAAGGTGATGAAGAACACCCAGGCCCAGCTATGCTTCTCCATCAGCGACCGCACCACCTCGACCCAGCCCTCGAGCGTCATCACCGTGAACAGGGTGAACAGCGATTCCCCGAGCGTGCCGAACAGCTCGGGCTTGTCGTCGGCGAACAGCTTGGTCGCCATCACCGCGAACACGTAATAGATCAGCCCGATCAGCAGCACGATCGAGCCCATGCCCGGCAATGCGGCCAACAGGCCGGCGACGACGCGCTTGAGCGCCGGCATGGTCGTGATCAGCCGCAGCACGCGCAGCACGCGCAGCGCCCGCAGCACCGAGAACGTCTCGGTCGCCGGCACCAAAGCGATGGCGACCACGATGAAGTCGAACAGGCTCCAGGGGTCGCGGAAAAACGCCCAGCGGTGGACCAGAATGCGCGCGGTCAGCTCAAGCACGAAGATGGCCAGGATGATGTGATCCAGGATCTCGAGCGCGCGCCCGTACGAGGCCATCACGGTCTTCGACGTCTCCAGCCCGAGGATGACCGCATTGACGATGATCAGCCCCATGACCACGCGCTCGGTCCGCGGATCGGCCATGGTTCGCTTCAGCCATTCCATTTTGTTTGCTCCCACTTCTTGTCTGGTTGATAGACTTTTCCGTTTTTTCCGTTCCGCCAGCGGACCCCCACCCCAACCCTCCCCCTTTCAGGGGGAGGGAGCGCGCCGAGTTCGCAGAGCGCTTGTGCCTCGATCCGAGGGAAGAACGTGGGTCTCTACTTGTGCGGGGACGAGCGGATCGGCGCGACCTGTATCGCTCAGCGTTTCCGATTCATGTCCTCCCGCAGGGCCGCCACTTCCGCGCGCAGCGCCTTTACCTCGCTCAGGATCGGCGCCGCCTCCTCCTTGACGATGTCCCGCTCCGCCTCGAGTTCCTTCTCGAACTCCTTCTCGTGCTCGGACTGCATGGCGTTGACCACGACGCCGATGAACAGGTTGAGCACCATGAACGTGGTGACGACGATGAAGGTGATGAAGAAGATCCAGGCATAGGGACGCGTCTCCATGATCTTCTTCACGATCTCGACCCAGCCTTCCAGCGTCATCACGGTGAACAGCGTGAACAGCGACGCGCCGAGCGTGCCGAAGAACTCCGGATACCCGGGGCCGTACAGCTTGGTCGCCATCACCGCGAAGACGTAATAGAGGAGCCCGATCAGCAGCACGATCGATCCCATGCCGGGCAGGGCGGCGAGCAGGCCCGCTACCACCGCCTTCAGCGCCGGCACCGCCGTGATCAGCCGCAGCGCGCGCAGGATGCGCAGCGCGCGCAACACGCTGAAGGTCTGGCTCGCGGGAACCATGGCGATCGCGACCACCACGAAATCGAACACGCTCCAGGGGTCGCGGAAGAACGCCGTCCGGTGGACGACGATGCGCGCCGTCACCTCGACCACGAAAAAGGCGACGATCAGGTCGTCGAAGGTCTCGAGCAGCGGACCCCAGGAGGCCATGACAGTCTTGCTGGTCTGCAATCCGAGCGTGATGGCGTTGAGGATGATGACGGCCATCACCACGCGCTCGGTGCGCGGGTCGTCGACGATGGTCTTGAGCCAGGCGATCACGATAGTCCCCCTGTGGCGATCCGGCGCTGCTTATATCCGGTTTGCACGGCGCGGGCATCGCAGCCGACGCTTCGCCGTCTGCTGGCTTTGTCTTTTTTGGAGGGCCCGCGTAGGATAATAGTCAAGAGGCGGCCTGAAAAATAATCCGCGAGCGGTGCCTGGCACGCCACGGCCGCGCATCGACCCCGGTAAAGTCCACCGGGAGCCAACGCAGAAATGCCCGGCGGCGTCGCCGGCACTGCCCGCATCGCGCCGAACAGGACCGTGTGGATGCCGCCTGCCGACCAGCCGACCCTCGTGCCGGGCCGCGCCTGCGGCGCCTGCGCGATGTGCTGCAAGCTCCATCACATCGCCGAGCTGGCGAAGCCGGTCGGCGTCTGGTGCCCGCACGTGGTGCTCGGCAAGGGCTGCGGCATCTATGGCGAGCGCCCGGACTCCTGCCGCACCTTCTTCTGCCTGTGGATGCAGGACGCCGGCCTTGGCCCGGAATGGAAGCCCGACCGCGCCAAGTTCGTGCTCTATCTTCACGGCAGCAGCGCCAGCTTGCAGGTCTCGGTCGACCGCAACTTCCCGACCGCCTGGCGCCGTGAGCCGTACCACGGCCAGCTCACGCGCTGGGCGCGCGAGGGGGCGCAGCGCGGCAGCTTCGTGTTCGTGCGCATCGGCGAGCGCGTCATCGTGATCCTGCCCGACGGCGAGCGCGACCTCGGCGCGGTGGCGCAGGACGATGACATCCGCATCGCCCGGCGGATGACGCCGGCGGGTTTCGACTATGCGGTCGAGGTGGTGAAGGGCGGCGGGCGTTAGGCGGTCATGCGTTAAGGATGCGCGCCGAAACGCGAGGTGATCCCGAAAAATTGAAACCGGCAGCGTGGAAAAAGGCCCTATACGCGCGGGATACGCGCTGGCGCAATCGCTGTTGCGCCGGCGCGGACTGCGCTATGTTTCGGCGTATGCGGGCGTAGTTCAATGGCAGTACGGCAGCTTCCCAAGCTGCATACGAGGGTTCGATTCCCTTCGCCCGCTCCAGCTACTTCCCCTACACAAGTCGGCAGAACCAGCGACCATCGGCCAAGGTCGCCTTCCTGGGGCAGGAAGGCAGTAGGACGTCGCCTGCCCCGCGGACGAACAGGGCGCAGGGTCGGGCGGCGCAAGGCCGAGAGGCCGTGCTACGCTTGGGCAATGGGCCGGCGGGTCAGGACGCGGGCGAGAGCGCAATGGGGAGGACGAAATGACAATTGATGCTGATGCCCTTCTAGCTCGCTCCGACCTGAGTCAAAAGGACAGAATACAAATTTTGCTGAGTGAGTATGCTGCTTTACGAGCCGAAATAGTTGCGAGGACTAGTTTTGGGTTTCAAATAGCGGCGGTTGCGTTGGCTGGCATCACTTGGTTTATGCAGCAATCATTAATAGCGCGGCCTTGGTATTTCTGGTTGATAATGGCGGGTGTCGGGGCTTGTTTTGTCATTGCGATTTTTGTGAATACGCGCGACCTTTCGAGAGCAGCGCATCGAATCAAGGAGATAGAGCACGAAGTGAATAGTCGTGCCGGGGAACACTTACTCATATGGGAAACTCTGGGAGGCGTCGCCACCCGCATGAGTCTCACAAGAAGTTTTTTGAGCATGGTCAAGACTCTTTGGCCTGCACCCGGTTTCGTTGACACCCGCCTAAGCTAATCCTGCCTTCTGCTCGAACTCCATCGGGCTCAGATATCCGATTGTAGAGTGTCTGCGCTTCGGATTGTAGAAGCGCTCAATGTAGT
>JBOHIG010000228.1:0-9787 GCA_050725815.1 Xanthobacteraceae bacterium | reverse complement strand
GGCCTGCGCCACGCCAGGGAAGGCATTCTCGATGCCGGGGCCCGCCTGGGCCGCGAATACGCCATTCCTCCTGCCGCGCTTGATCCGGCTGTAACCATCGGCAAGCCCCACGCCGACGCGCTCCTGCCGGCAGAAGATCGGGCGGATGTCGAGCGCGGCGCAGCTCTCGATCAGCGGGTTGCGCGGATAGGCAGCGATGAAGTCCGTGCCTTCGCGCCTGAGGATTTCTGCAACGACGTCTGCGCCGTTCATGGGGAGTCCTTTGTTGGATTGCCGGTGTGCGGGACAATTATAGAGGAGGATTGAAGCGGGAGTCGCGCCTGGACTTGTCGGCAGCCAAGCGGATTTCGATGGCCCGAGATGCCGTGTATAGACACATCGGGTCACGGGGGCGCAGCGGGAATGTGCTTTTCGGCGACGGCGAGCTTTGCGGCAGCGGCGGTTGTGGGCGGCGTCGGTGTCGTGACATTGAGAGAAGCTGTCCGATCGGGACATCGCCGGCTGCTGCCGATTGCGGCGTTCCCGATGCTTTTCGCCGCGCAGCAGCTTGTGGAGGGATTGCTCTGGCTTGATCTTTTCCGGACCGAACCGGGAACATGCCGGCCGTTCCTGACCCACGCATTCCTGGCGTATGCGGAAGTGTTCTGGCCGGTGTTTGCACCGCTCGCGGTATGGCTGATCGAGCCTGCGCGGTGGCGTCGTCGTGTCATGCTGGTTTGCCTGGGCATCGGGACGGCGCTGGGGGGCTACCTGCTGTTCAAGATGATCGCGAATCCCTACACAGCGTCGGTCGTGGACGAGCACATCGTCTACGGGAACGGTGTCGCTTATCCGAGGGGGATTGAGATTCCGTATGTGCTTGCGACGACGATCTCGCTCCTGTTGTCGTCGCACCGGATGATTCAATTGTTGGCGGCGGTCATTCTCATGGGGTTCGGCGTGGCCTATGTTTCGTTTCATGCATCCTACATCTCGGTCTGGTGCTTCTTCGCTGCGGTAGCGAGCGTCCTAGTTTATCTGTTTGTGAGCCGCGCGCCCTCAACCAAGCAATGGAGGAAACTGTGATCCGCACGCCGGTCTGCGATTTGCTGGGGGTCGAGCACCCGATCGCGCTCGGAGGCATGGGCTCGGTCTATTCGCCCGACCTGGTGGCGGCGGTGTCGAATGCCGGCGGTTTCGGCGCCATGGGCTGCCACCACATGAACGCGCAACAGGTCCGCGACAGCATAGGCTTGTTGCGTGACCGGACCAACAAGCCGTTCGCGTTGAACTTCCTCATCTTCGATATCAAGGAGGATACCTTCGCGACTGCGCTTGAATTGCGGCCGGCGGCGATCGCATTTGCCTGGCCGCGGCCGGACCAGGACATCAAGGCCTATGTCGCACGCGCCCACGACGCCGGCTGCAAGGTGACCTTCATGGCCAACGGCGTGCCGGAGGCGGTGCGCGCGGCTGAGGCGCGCGCCGACGTCATTGTCGCACAGGGGACCGAAGGCGGCGGCCATGTCGGCTGGGTGGCGAGCATGGTGATTACCCCGATGGTGGTCGATGCGGTGGCGCCGATCCCGGTGCTCGCCGCCGGTGGCATTGCCGACGGGCGCGGACTGGCGGCTGCCATCGCGCTCGGCGCCGACGGCGTGCTGCTGGGTACGCGCTTCCTCGCCAGCGTGGAATCGCCGCTGCATCCCAATTTCAAGCAGGCGATCGTTGACTCGGACGGTCACGACACCGCGCTTTCGGAAATTCCCGATATCGCCGCCGGCAAGGTCTGGCCCGGCGCGATGTCGCGTTCCAAGCGCAACGGCTTCATCGAGCGTTGGGCCGGGCGCGAGTGGGCCTTGCGTCAGCAGCAGGCACAGGCGCTGGCCGCGATCCAGGCGGCGCGTAAGGCCGGCGACATCCACGAAGCGCCGCTGTCGATGGGCCAGGACGCCGGCCTGATCCACGACATCCCCCCGGCCGCCGAGATCGTGCGCCGCATCGCCGCAGAGGCGGAGGAGATCTTGGCGAAGCGAATGCCCGGAGCGTTGCGGATGTGAGTCATTGCCGAGCATAGCCCGTCGAAAACGGGCGTGAACACCGCTTCGACCCGGAAAATCCATCGCTTGTCGCAAGAAGCAAGAAGATGGACGCCGGGTACGCCCGGGCGTGACGGACGGAGCTCTACTTCGCCAGCACCGGCTCGCGTGCCGTGCTTCTCACCGGCGCCGGGTCGCGCAGGCCGAGGATGCGCCGCGCGTTGTCGTAGAACAGCTTCTGCTTGTCCTGCGGCGACAGCTTCAACTCGTCGATCAGCTTGAGCGCCTGCGCCGGCTCCCAGCATGGGTAGTCGGTGCCGTACATCACGTTGTCGATGCCGTAATACTCGATGGCGAATTTCATTCCGGCCGAGTGCGGCGACACCGTATCGGTGTACATGCGCTTGAGATAGGTGCTGGCGGGCTTCGGCAGCTTCGCCTTCGGCGTATTCTTGTCCATGCGGCCGGACTGGTAGGGCAGCGCGCCGCCGGTGTGCGACATCACCACCTTGAGCTTCGGGTGCCGCTCCATCATGCCGGACAGCACCAGCCGCATCGCCGCGACGCTTACCTCGATCACGCGGCCGAGGCTCAAGTGCAGCGAGCCGTCATAACCTTCCAGCATGTCGGCGAACACCGCGTCGGTCGGATGTAGGAACAGCGGCAGGCCGAGCTCCTCGACCCGCGCATAGAACGGCGCCAGCCGTTCGGCGTCGATGCGCGCATCCGAGCCGATCGAGCCCGGCATGTTCACTCCCATCAGGTCAAGCCGGCCGACGGCGTCGTCGAGCACCTCGATGGCGATGCGGGTGTCACGTAGCGGCACCGCCGCGCTCGCCCACAATCGTCCCGGATATTTCTTCTGCGCTCCGGCCATCTCCTCATTCCACTGGATGGCGAGGTCGCGGCCTTCCTCCGCTGGCAGGTCGGAGAAGAACACGGAGAACGGACCGATCGAGCACACCACGTCGACCTGATGGCCGAGGCCATCCATGTGCTCGAGCTGGCGGTCGAGATCGAACCAGTCGGTCCAGCTATTGAGGATGTAGTCGACGTTGTCCTGGCGCAGATAGGTGTAGCCACCCCGGTCGTTGGTATGCGCGTAGGGAAGGCTCTTGCGTTTGCACAGTTGCTCGGACACCGAACGCGGCCACCAGTGGAAATGCGAGTCGATGATGTGCATGTCGGTGTCTCCTGCCGCCGCAGTCTTTTGCCGGCGTTTGGGTCGGTACCGGGGGCGGATCCCGCACTCATATTAAGGAGGGCCGTTTCCAGGGTAAAGGTTCCAATGGAACCTGTTCCCAAACGGCACGCCGGGCGCCGCGCAGTTAACCACAAACTAACGCTGACAAAGGATTATCGAGATTGCCGCAATTGCGGCATTCCGCTGCCTCACTACCGCCCCGGCCCCGGTGGCAAACATCGTCCAGGGGATCATCAACAACGGTTTTTGGAGTCGATGCGGGGGGCACTCGCCACGAAATCTCGTGACCGGATGTCAGGCAGCGTCGTCGTTGCGGCGGCGGGCTTGCTGGTCGGCCTGTTCGTATTCTTCGTGGCGTTGCCGATCGCACTGTCGAGCCCCTATCCGACACCGCGCCGCCAGGACTGGAGCGCACAGCCTGCGCCGGTCGCGGCGGCTACGTATCAGCTCAGCTCGGCGAATTCCGTGCCGGTCATGCCCAAGCGCACGACCGTCGTGCAGGAGAGCAAGCAGGCGCAGCCCGAGCAAAAGCAGGAGCTGGTCCCGTTCAAGCGGGTCGCGAGCCTGGTGATCTTCCGCCGCGACGGCGCATCGCCGCCGCCGGCGATGGCAACCGACGCATCGGCGCCGCCATCGACGGCCGCGACGCCGCCGCTGCCGGCCGAGACTGTCCCCACCGAAGAGGTGGAGGCCGATCCCGCGGTCGAGGCGGCGAAGCCCGAGCCGAAGCCTAAGCGCGACACCGGCGTGATGGCCGAAGTCGATGCGTATCTGTGGTCGGTCTATCAGCGCCAGCCCACCAAGAAGGACAGGTCCGGCGATTTCACCTGGAAGGACCCGGCCGCAGCCAAACGCATTGGCAAGACCTTGCAGGCCTATGTGATCCAGGGAATGGATCCTGACCTGCGCGAAGCGCTTTATCACGCCGGCAAGGCGATGGACGCCGCCGCCATCGAATGGACCATCGTCAGCGCGTTCCGCGACGACTATCGCCAGAGCATCGCGGCCGGGCTGAAGGCGCGCACCGGCTATTCGCGTCATGGCGGTTCGCGCGCGACCGGCGGCTATGGCCACGGGCTTGCCGTGGACGTCGCGCACGTCGACGGCCCCTCGCATCACAATGAAGTCTGGCGCTGGTTCGACAAGAACGGCATGAAATACGGACTCACTCGTCCGATCCGGCATTTCGATCCGCCGCACGTCGAGCCGCGCGGCAACTGGCGCAAGATCGCGCGCGACATGCGCAAGGATCGTTCTGGTGTGGCCGTGGCCTTGACCGACAAGCCGGACGAGGAGGCGAAGCCCGCCCGCAAGCGCGCACGGACGGCACGCTCGCATCGCCGTTCGGGCCGCAGCCGCCGGCATCGCTGATCCATCGCGGCGGTCGTCGCTGCGCCCTCTCCCCGTAGCCCGTCGCAGACGGGCGTGAACGCCCTTTAGCCGGGAGAGGGCATGAATGATTTTCCACGAAGCGCAATGGGTGAGGGGTCTCTTCGTCAGACCTGCCGAGCTGTGGTTTTGCGAAGAAACCCCCTCACCCCAATCGAGCCTGCTGACGCGCATGAGTAGCCCTCTCCCGCAAGGGGAGAGGGCACGAAAATTGACGCAGCATTACTGAAAGATTATTCCGCCGGCTCCAGCGCCTTCTCCATCCGCACGTGCTGGTCCATTGTCTCGGCGAATGACGCCTTGGCCGGCGCCTTGTAGCGCGCCGAGCGTACGCGCCAGGTCCTGGGATCGGCGCCGGGCAATGGCTTGTCAGCGGCGTGATCCTTCAGCGTCTGCAACAACAGGCGACGGATCTTCACGATCGCGGTGTCGCTGATGCCGAGATGCTCGATCGTTCGGTCGGCGACCGGCCCCATGGATTCCTGGATCGCGCAGTCCTGGATGCCGAGTCCCTTCATGCCGGTGAAAGAGCCGCCATGCGCCTGCAATTCGCGGTCGATCAGGTAGTCGTTGTCCTTGTTCTGGCGGGCGTGATCGGTGCCGGGGATGTTCTCGGTGTGGATGCCGAGATGCGCCTCGGATCGCGCGCGGTCCTGCGCGGTGAGCGGGCGCTCCGGGTTGAAGTCGATGCTGTAGAGCATCGTGCTCTCGTCATCCATCGGCGCCCACACATGCGCCGCCATGGGATTGGAGGCGATGAGCTTGTGGAACGGCATCAGCATCACGTTGGCGCTCCAGAGCACGCCTTCGTCGCCCATATCGCGGCCGGACCCGGCGACAAAGCCAAAGTCTGTCGGCACCACCTCGTAGCGCGTCGGCACGACCCGCATCTCGCTGTGTGCCGAGCCGGTGTGCAGGAAGGAGAGGTGGCTGGTGTCGAAGCCGCCTTCGAGCCCTTGCAGCCAGTTGCACTCCTGGATGTGGCGCGTCGCATAGCGATGCGAGTCCGGCACATGCGCCCATTCGAGCGCCGGGAAATCCGGCTTGTGCTCGGGCGGACCCATATAGGCCCAGATCACTCCGCCGCGCTCGACACACGGATAGGCCGTGGCCTTGATGCGCGATTGCAGATTGTAGTCGCGCGGCTCGCTCGGCAGGTCGACGCAATTGCCTTCGACGTCGAACTTCCAGCCGTGATACACGCAGCGCAGCCCGCATTCCTCGTTACGGCCGAAGAACAGCGACGCGGTGCGGTGCGGGCAGCGCTCGTCGAGCAGCCCCGCGCGGCCCTTGCTGTCGCGGAACATCACCAGCCGCTCGCCCAGAAGCTTCACCCGCGCCGGCGGCGAGTCGGGCTTTGCGATCTGGTGCGAGAAACCGGCTGGAATCCAATAACGCCGCATCAGTTCGCCCATCGGCGTGCCGCGTCCGACACGGGTGAGCCTGATGTTGTCTTCGTGCGAAAGCATCGGCGGAATCCTCGTGCAGCAAGCCGGCTACAGTATGCGCTTGGCGGGTCCGCGTTGCTATAGCCCCAGTATCTTCCTCAGCCGCGCCACCGCGGCGTCGGGCGTCGCCAGGATCTCGCCGGCGATCTTCTGCTGGTCCTGCCAGCGCACCGGATTGATCGGCAGCTTCAGTCTTTTCGCGTCGGCGAGAAAGGCCGGGTCGGCGAGCGTCTTGGCGTAGGCGTCGCGCAACGCAGCGAGGCGGTCCGGGGGGATATCTCCGAATGCGATCCAGGAGCGGCCGAGCGCCGCCGAGGCGGCAAGCAGCCTGATCAGGGCGACATCGTCGGGCGTCTTCACCAATTCCGCCAGCGACGGCACGTGCGGCAGTTGTGGCTCGCGCTCCATGGCGACGGTCAGAAGGTTCACGATCATGTTCTTCTCGACCCATTCGCGTTTGGTCGAAGCGATCGTGGGCCACGAGGCGGCTTGCCCGTGAATCTCACCGCGCTCCATGGCGAGGTTGATGAGGTTGATGTTGCCGTAGCCGACCACCGGCTTGAACTTCGTCCCCAGCACGGCGTTGAGCGTCATCGGGACGATGTAGGTCTGGCCGGAACGCCCGCTCGCCCCCATCAGCACCTCGCGCTTCTTGGCATCCTCCAGCGTGGCGATACCGCTCGCACGCCAGATGCTGACCGTGGTGCGGGTCACGTCGGCGCCGCCGAGATAGTGCACCTTGCGGGAGTCGTATTTGACCGCGGCAATCCCGATGCGCGCGTTGAAGATCAGGTCCTGTAGCGGATGGCCGATGGCGGTGCCGTCCTTCGGCGCAACGTTGTGGAGGTAGTTGGGCGCCAGGTTCCCGCCGGCGCCTGCCATGTACTGGATGACGACATTCGGGTTGCCGGGAACGTGCTTGCGGAAATGCTGCACCAGGAGCTGCGCATAGGTCCCGTGCGCGCCGCCGGCCCCGCCTGCACTGACGAGCGCGATCGTCTTGTCGCGATAGAAATCGGCGACCGGATCGGCCTGTGCCGGCGCAACCCAAAAACTCACTGCCACGGCCAGTGCGAAGATCGCGCGTGTCTTCATGATCGTTCCGTCACTTCTTTTTGCCCTTTTTCTCGTCGGTGCCGAGCGCGGCCCGCGCCTTCGCCACGATGGCGGGCGGGGCATTGATGGTCGCATTGACGAGCTTGGTGATCTGCTCGGCGCTGAGCGGATTGAGGTCGAGCCTGACCTTGCGGCCTTCGGCGATGTAGGCCGGGTCCTTCATGGTCGCGGCAAACGCTTTGCGCAGCGCGGCCACACGGTCGGCCGGCACGTCCGGCGGCAGGAAGAACGGTCGGCCGAGCGCGGCGGGCGACGAGATCAGATCGAGGACCTGACGCTGCTCCTCGGTCTTTCCAAGCTCATGCATCAGCGGCACGTTGGAGAATTCAGGCTCGCGTTCCTCGCCGACCTGCACCAGCATGATCACCTTCTTCTCGGGGACCCAGTCCGGCTGCTCCTGCTTGAGCCCCGTCAGCGTCATGCCGCCGCGCCCCTGAACCTCGCCGCGCTCGACGGCGAGGGTGACCTGGGGGGAGCCCTTGTAGCCCATCACCATCTTGAACTTGGTGCCGAGGATAACGTTCATCGCATTGGTGTAGATGAAGGTGCCGGAGCCGTAGCCGGTCGCGCCGGTGAGCAGCTCGCGCTCGAACACGTCCTGGATCGTCTTGAAGCCGGCGGTGTGCCACGCGAACGTCATCAGGTTGGAGCGGCCGGTGGAGCCAAGCCACAGGAACTTGCGGGCGTCGAAGCGCACGCCACGGCCGTTGATCACCTGATGCGTCGGAATGCTGTTGACCACGCCGCCGATGACAGTGCCGTCCTTGGGCGCCTGGTTGTACATGTAATTCGTCATCAGCACGTGCCCGCCGCCCGGCATGTTGCGCACCACGACGGTCGGGTTGCCGGGGATGTGCTTCGAGATGTGCCGGGCGACCGTGCGGCAGGCGAGGTCGATCGGCCCTCCGGCGGAACTGCTCGCCACGATGGTCACCGTCTTGCCCTTGTAGAAATCCGCGATCGGATCGGCCTTGGCGACGGCGCACGATGCGATGGCGACTATGGATGCAAGAGCGGCCGTGGAGCGGAGCGATGGCGATGTCATGGGTGCTTGTTTCCCTTGCTTCGCGCGAAGCATAGGTCCAACCCCATAGCCCGGCAACGTCCGCGGGGTGCGTCAGTTTGCGGCGCGCGCTACGCGAGCTTCAGCAATTCTTCGCTCACCGGACACGCATTCCCTTCCAGCCCTGCGGAGCAATGCCGCGGATCGTGTCCCCTTCGACGCGGCCGCGGAACACACGTGGTCCTTCGCCGAGATCGACGGTGAACACGACTTCGGCGCCGTCGATCCGGCCGTCCTGCACCTCGGCGGCATGGGCCTCGATGGTGCGCGGCACGATGCGCCGGTCCACATGCGCGGTGGCCTTGAACCGCTGAAACGCCTGCGCGATGTCGATGGTGAAATGGCCGTCCTCGCTCTCGATCCGCCAGCGGCCGGCGATCCGGGCCGGCACCACCCAGTAAAAGACGACGCGTCCGCGCAGGTTGTCGGTCGCGTCGGGCAGCCAGTCGCCCATGTGGAAGGCATGCGCGATGACGCGCGTGCCCGGCCGCATGTGTTCGAGGATACGCGGCCGCAGGTCGAGATTGACCAGCGGCAGGAGGTAGATCGTCAGCACGTCGGCCTTGCTGATGTCGGTCTTGAACAGATCGCGCACCGCGAAGCTCACGCGGCCGGCGACGCCTGCCTTGGCGGCGTTCGCCTGCGCCGTCTTCACCAACTCCGGATCGAGGTCGACGCCGAAGGCTCGGGCGCCGCGCTTTGCCGCCGCGATCGCGATGCGCCCGTCGCCGGAGCCGAGATCGATGACAAACTCGCCTTTCCTGACGGCCGCCATGTCCAGCATGCGCTCGACCACGTCCGGCGGGGTCGGCACGTAAGGCGTGTCGCGCTCGAGCAGGATGTCGTCTTCTTGGGCGATGGCGGCGCCGAGGCAGAGCGCCGCGGCGAGCGTCAGGACGATACGGAATGCCAACGATGCCGGGCGCATGGACGATAGACCTTTCGTGGCTCGCCGCGCCGCCATGCGAGCGACGGCGGTGCGCGGCCCCGATTGCGCTTTCAATAGGCCGAAAGGTTCGGTTACCATCGCGACCAATAAGTGGTTCAACAGAAGATTGCCGCGGTCGAATGAATCTGACGGCGATCGCTAGGCGGGGAGCGACATTAATGACCGGCATTTGCATTGCTCGCAAGCAATTCGCACGGGCATTGGCCGTTGCGGCGTTTCTAAGCGCAGTTCTGGCAGGCCCGTCCCAGGCGCAGACCTTCCAGTTCGCCGCCATCGGCGACACCGGCTACTCCAAGAAATCGGAAGCGGAATTCGACCGCATGATCGCGGCGATGAACAAGGCGGAGCTCGCCTTCGTCGTCCATGTCGGCGATATCGAGGCCGATCCGCGTCCCTACATGCGGAGCCCAAAAACGGTCACGATGCCGTGCACGGACTCAAGCTACAAGAGCGTGCGGGCGCAGTTTCAGAATTCGCGCCATCCCATTGTCCTGACGCCGGGCGACAACGACTGGACCGATTGTCACCTGCTCAAAGGCGTCGATCCGCTGGAACGGCTCGCCAAGCTGCGCGAGCTGTACTATCCCGCCAGCCGAAGCC
>JBOHIG010000227.1:0-6710 GCA_050725815.1 Xanthobacteraceae bacterium | reverse complement strand
CCGGTACGACGCCGGCCGCCTGCTGATCTTCCGTCCGGGCGATCCGATCCCGGTGACGGCGGCAAGCGACGCGCGTATCGTGCTGGTCGGTGGCGCGGCGATGGACGGCCCGCGTTACATCTGGTGGAATTTCGTGTCCTCGCGCAAGGACCGCATCGAGCAGGCCAAGGCCGACTGGAAGGCCGGCCGCTTCGACAGCGTGCCGGGCGACGAGAGCGAGTTCATCCCGCTGCCGGAGTGAGCGGCGGAAGCTCTTCCGAATTGCCGTCCCGCCCGGGCCGCAGCACCGCAAGCCGCTCGACCAGCCGCACCAGCTCGCTCTGACGCGAGATGTCGAGCTTGGAATAGACCTGCTTGATGGCATCGGAAGCGGTCGCCTCCGAGATGCCGAGCGCGTCGGCCGCCGCCGCGCGCGAACGGCCCGCGCCGATCAGTTCCGCGAGCCGCGCCTCGGACGGCGTCAAGCCGAGCAGGCGAAGCAATTGCGTCACGCCGTAGTCGCCCTGACGCTCCGGATCGACCACGATCACCAGCGCAGCCGGACCACACGCCAGACCCTCATCATCCTGCGCAATGGAAATCGGAACCGCCTGCACCAGCAGCGGCCGCCGCCCACTCGGCCGCGGCAGCGCAATCGGCCCGAGCTCCGCCGGCTCGGGACACTTCTGAAGCACCGAGACCAGGAACCGGTTCAGTGCGTCTCGCCACATGCGATGCGTGCTGTGCAATCTGCCCTGGACGGCGGCCAGTCCGTCGCCGAACAGCCGTTCGGCCGGCTCGTTGGCGAACAGGATCTTCAAGTCCCGGTCGACCACCAGCGCTCCGCAATCGAACCGCTCCAGCGCCTGGGTCACGGTCTGTCCAAGCCTGCGCACGCCGGCGAGCCGCGCGGAGATGAGCAAGGCGCGCGCCGCGTGCCGGCCAAGCAGCTTCAGGGCTTCGAGGTCGCGCTTCTCGAAATGCCCAAGCGCGACCGCACGCTGCACGCTGAAGGCGACAACGAAGTCCGGCATCGGGGTCACGAGCTGTGCCGCGAATGCGCCCATGTTGTAAGGCCGACAGAACTCCTGGCGCATGGGGTCGCGTTTGATTTCGTCCTCCGTAAACAGCTCAGCCTCGCAGCACACGCCGTCCGTCAGCTTGCGGGAGAAGATGCGTTGGACGCGCGTGTCGTGCCGCCACCACTCGCGGTCGTATTCGATCCGCGATTCGGCGAGATCGTGCGAAACGACCAGCCCCGTCGTATTGCCCGGTGTGATGGGAATCATGGCGGTGCCGAACCCGCCGGTCGCCAGCGCCAGGCGATGCAAGGCGTCCTGCCAGCGCTCCGGCTCGAGCGCCGCCTGGTAAATCAGGTCGATGGTTTCCAACGTTGCGAGCGGGGCGGCCATGTCATTGCGATCCGGTCGCCGGCGCGGTGCGCGATTTGAGCATGGCCAGCCGCTCGACCAGCCGCACCAGCTCGCTCTGACGCGAGATGTCGAGCTTCGAATACACCTGCTTGACGGTGTCGGAGACGGTGGCTTCCGAGATGCCGAGCGCCTCGGCGGCTTGCGCGCGCGAACGGCCGGCGCCGATCAGCGCCGCAAGCCGCGCCTCGGACCGCGTTAGGCCGAGCAGCCGCAGCGCTTGCGTGGTGTTGTAGTCGCCGTTGCGCTCGGGATCGACCACGATCACCAGCGCGGCCGGCCCATACGGCAAGGTCGGGTCGTCCGGCCTGGCGGAGATTGGAATCGCCTGCATCAGCAGCGGCCGCCGCCCACTCGGCCGCGGCAAGGCGACCGGACCGAGTTCGGCCGGTTGCGGATTTTTCTCGAGCACGCTGGTCAGGAATTGCCGCAGCACGTCCTGTCCCTCCCGGTGCACGCTCTGCAATTTGCCCTGGCTGGCGGCCAATCCGTCGCCGAACAACCCTTCGGCCGCTTCGTTGGCGAACAGGATCTTCAATTCACGATCGACCACCAGCGCGCCGCAGTTGAATTGCTCCAATGCAAGCGCCAAGGTCTGGCCGACGCGGGCTACTCCGGCGAGCCGAGTCGAGATCAGCAGCGCGCGGGCAGCGTGCCGGCCCAGGAGCTTGAGCGTCTCCAGGTCGCGCTTCTCGAAATGTCCCCGCGTGAGCGCCCGCTGTACGCTGAAGGAGACGACGAACTCCGGCAGCGGCTTCACGAGCTGGGCGGCGAAGGCGCCGAATCCGTAAGAACGGCAGAACTCCTGGCGAAGCGGGTCGCGCTTGATCTCGTCGTCGGTGAACAACTCCGCTTCGCAGCAGACACCGTCCGTCAGCTTGCGTGAGAAGATGCGCAGGACGCGCGTGTCGTGCCGCCACCATTCTCGCTCATATTCGATGTTTGCTTCGCGCAGTTCCGGCGAGACGACGAGGCCGGTCGTGTTCTGCGGCGTGATCCGGATCATCGCGGTGCCGACGCCACCGCTGACCTGTGCAAGCCGATGCAAGGCCTCGGGCCAGAGCTCCGGTTCGAGCGCCGCCCGGTAGAGCAGATCGATGGTTTCGAGCGTCTCGCTCGTCCCGCCCATGGGCACGCCTCCCAGCGCGTCCCCGTAGTGGTCTCGGTGCTATATTACCTGAGTTTGGGCGGATCGCCATCCGATCAATATCCACCGGCCGGAAAGTTCCATCTCCACCGGCCGGTCTGCTAGCCCTATCGACGCCGGCGTAACGTCCTGAGGTCCGGGAGTTTTTGCTTTACCCGGCCGATATCGGCCCAGGGATCGTGCTTCAGGGAGCCGAGCCGCTTGCCCAGATTGAGCACAGAATAGTGGCTGGAGGACTTGAGCCGCCCGAGTTCCTCCCAGGTCACCGGCGCCGACACCGGCGCGCCGTCCCGCGCCCGGGTCGAATAGGCCGCGACCGAGGTCTGCTCGAGTGAATTGCGCAGATAATCGACGAAGATCTTTCCCCTGCGCAGGGACTTCGTCATCTTGGCCACGTAGCGATCTGGCGCGTCCGCGGCCATCGACTGCGCGACCGCCTGCGCGAAGGTCTTCACCGCCTCCCAATCGGCGCCCGCGATCGGCAGCACGACGTGCAGCCCTTTGCCGCCGGAGAGCTTCACGAAGCTCTCGAGCCTGATCGATTGAAGCCGCTCGCGCACATCGCGCGCGGCGGCAACGATACCCGCCCAATCGACGCCCTCGCCCGGATCGATGTCGAAGACGATGCGCTCGCACAAGTCCAGCCGCTCGATGGTCGAGCCCCGCACATGGACTTCGAGCACGCCCGCCTGCTCCAGCGACAGGAGCCCGTTGAGATCATCGATCGCGATCACCTGCCGGCGCTTGCCGTCGGTGACGCTGCGCAAGTAGTTCTCGGCCAGTCCCGCCGAGGCGTGCTTCTGGAAGAAGCATTCGCCTTTGGTGCCCTCCGGACAGCGCAGGAAGCTGAGCGGCCGGCCGGCGACATGCGGCGCCATCCAGTCCCAGACCACGCGGTAATAGTCCGCGAGGCCCTGCTTGGTGACACCGACATCGTCCCAATAGACCCGATCGGGATGGGTGAAGCGCACGTCGCTTTCGGCCCGCACCCGCGGTTTCACGCTCGCGGAGGTCTTCGCAGGCGGTCGGCGCGCGGATGAACGCTTCGGCGTGACGGCACGCTTGGTTTTCTTTGCCGTTGCAGTCCTTGCCGCCGCGCGCCGGACGTCCGCCGGTCCGCCGTCATTGTCCTCCGCCGGCAATTCACGCACGACCTCCTTCGCCGGCTTGTCTTCGCGCACGCCCTTGAACGCGGCTTGCCTGACAAGCGCATCGGCGGTCCAGCCGCGGAATTCGGCCTCGATCACCATCTCGGTCTTGACCCAGAGCGTGTCGCGGCGGCGCGCCTCCTCGCGCGGGATATCGTCGAACAGAGGCTTGGCGATTTCAAGCGCGCGCAGCCGCCGCCACAGGTCGCGCGCGGTCGCGTGTGTATAGCCGGTGCCGATGCGCCCGGCATAGACGAAGCGTCCGTCGCAATAGTAACCGACCGCCAGCGCACCGATCGCGCGCGGCATTGCAGTCGAAGGTGAGTAGCCCCCGACGACGAATTCCTGCGCATTGGCGCATTTGATCTTGACGAAGGTGGCGGTGCGATCGGAACGGTAGGGCGCGTCGACTCGTTTCGAGACGATGCCTTCGAGGCCCATGTCGCAAGCGCTGCGCCACACCGCGGGTCCGTCATCCTCGAAATGCTCGCTGTAGCGGATCGCATCGGACCGCTCCCCGGAATTCAGCAGCTCGGCAAGCATCGCCTTGCGCTCGATGAGCGGGCGGGCGGCGAGGTCCTTTCCGTCGAGATGAAACAGGTCGAAGACGTAGTAGATGAAGCGCTCGCGCTCGCCATCCTTCAGCGCCGCCTGTAGCATGGAAAAGTTCGAAGCGCCGCGGCCGTCCTCGACCACGATCTCGCCGTCGATCAAGGCTCTGTCCGCCGGGAGCGTGGCGACCGCCACCGCGATGTTCGGAAACTTCGCGGTCCAATCGAGCCCCTTGCGGGTGAGCAGCTTGACCTTGCCGGAGTCGAGCCGCGCCTGCATGCGATAGCCGTCGAACTTGATCTCATGCACCCAGCCGCCGCCGCTTGGCGCCTGCGCGCGCAATGTCGCCAGCGACGGCGGGATGAAGGCGGGCAGCGCCGCTGAGCCCGATCGGCGCTTGGCCTTGGCCTTATTCTTTGCCTTGGTGGCAGCCGGCGCATGGCGCGAGCTGCGCGCGCTCGTGCGCTTCGCCGTCGCGTTGCCGCCGCGCACCGCTCCGGCCTTGACGTTCTCCTTGACGCTTTTGTTCGAGTGCCAGACGCGCTTGCGGCCTTTTCCCTCTGCGATCTCCTCGATCGAACGGCCGCTGATCGCGGAGTTCGGCTCCTGCTCCAGGATGTCCGGCTCGCGCGCCGTGCGCTGATATTCATCATGCGCCTTGATCAGGAGCCAATTCTCCCGCTTCTCCTTCGGCCGGCCGCGCATGCGCACGAGATGCCAGGCCCCTTGCAGCTTCTCGCCGTCGAGCGCGAACGACAGATGACCCTTCTTGAGGCCCTTGTGCGGGTCCTCCAGGGCTTCCCAGGTGCCGCGATCCCAGATCATCACGGTGCCGCCGCCGTATTCGTCGGCCGGGATCGTTCCCTCGAACTTGTTGTATTCGATCGGGTGATCCTCGACGTGAACGGCGAGCCGCTTCTCGTCCGGCACCAGGCTCGGGCCGCGCGTCACCGCCCAGCTCTTCATCACGCCATCGAGCTCGAGCCGTAGGTCGTAGTGCAGCCGGGTGGCGGCGTGCTTCTGGATGACAAAGCTGTAACCCTTGCGGCGCGAGGTCTTTCCGCGCGGCTCCGGCGTGGTGTCGAACCTTCGTTTCTTATGGTACGCCCGCAGTCCCACCGGTCAGCTCGCGCGCTTGAGCTTCCGGCGTTTCGGCGCCGCACGCTTGCTGCCTGCCCGCTTGCGCGACGCCTTTGTGCGCCGGCCGCCTCTCCCGCCGCGTCCTTCCTTGACGCTGCGGCGGAGCGCATCCATCAGGTTGATAACATTGGTCGGCTGCGGCGAAGGCGCGCTCGGCGGCTTCTTGCCGGACTGCTTGGCCGCGATGAGTTTCTTGAGCGCGGTCTCATAGCGATCCTCGAATTTCGAGGGATCGAACTTCGCCTTCTTGGTGTCGAGGATGTGCTCGGCAAGCTGGAGCATGTCCTTCGGGACTTTCACCTGAGGAATGTCGTCGAAATAGTCGGCCTCTTCGCGCACCTCGCTGCGGTAGCGCAGCAGCGTGCCGGCGATGCCCTTGCCGCGCGGCTCCAGCATCAGGATGCGCTCGCGGCGGTAGAGCACGACTCGCGCGAGTCCGACCAGGCCCTTATCCTCCATGGCGTCGCGGATCACAGCGAAGGCCTCGATGCCGACATCGTCGTCCGGCACCAGATAGTAAGATTCGTCGAGGAAGATCTCGTCCACCTCCTTGCGGGGAACGAAGCTTTCGATGTCGATGGTATGGGTGCTTTCAAGCGCGACCTCGTCAAGCTCATCCTCGTCCAGCAAGACGTAATCGTCCTTGCCGATCTTGTAGCCCTTGACCCGGTCGTCTTGCGGCACTTCCTCTCCGGTCTCGGCATCGACCACGTCGTAGCGCACTCGGTTGCCGGTTTCGCGGTTGATGATGTTGAAGCGGGTGCGCTGGCTGGTCGTGGTGGCGGGAAACAACGCGATGGAGCAGGAAACCAGCGAGAGTTTGAGATAGCCCTTCCAATTCGGACGCGGTGCCATGAGCGACTTTCCCTCGCTGCCCTTGAAGGACAACGCTGCCCCCCGGGGCGGGTTCCGGGAGGCACACTAGCGCAATCCGCCATCCCGAGGCGACAGCCACAGGATGTTGGGCCACACACGAAAGGTCGCTGGGATCAGGTGGATTCGCCGTGGTGCCTGCGGATCTCGGCGCGCAATTCGACGATCGCCCGCTTGAGCGCCGCGACTTCCTGCTCGAGCGCGGCGAGACGCGCGCCGGCATCGGCCGGCGGCATGCCGGGCGCGATCGAGGGGGCGTCTTCGACGACGAATGAAACGCCCATCTCGTCGCCGCTGCGCCACTCGACCCGGGCGCGACGGATCTCCTCGCGATTGGGGATGTAGAGCTCCATCATTTCCGGGACTACGACCGTCTCCGAAAGCTTGAGCCTGGCGCCGACCGTGGAATAGTCGCGCACCAGGCAATCGACGCTGGAGCGG
>JBOHIG010000226.1:0-37674 GCA_050725815.1 Xanthobacteraceae bacterium | reverse complement strand
GTGTTTCCCGGGCTGATCCTCGGCATCGCTGTCATGCAGCTCTTCCTGGCGGTGCCGATCCCGATCTACGGCACGCTCGGAATCCTGATCTGGGCCTTCGTCATCAACTACCTGCCCTACGGGATGCGCTACAGCGCGTCTGGCATGCTGCAAATCCACCGCGAGCTGGAAGAGGCCGCCGCGGTCGCCGGCGCAACGCCGTTGACGCGACTGCGCCGGATCGTGGCGCCGCTGCTGGCGCCTGCGTTGCTGGCGGGATGGCTGTTCATATTCCTGATGTCGGCGCGCGCGCTGTCGCTGCCGATCCTGCTGTCCGGCCCGCGCTCGCAGATGATGGCGGTCGCCATGTTCGACCTCTGGGGCAACGGGCAAGGCACCGAATTGGCGGCGCTCGGGCTGATGTGGTCGCTACTGATGACGACGATTGCCACGATCTTCTATTTCATCGCGCGGCGCTCGGCGTCTGGCGCGCTCGGGCGCGCATAGGGAGTCGCCATGCTGCGCGTCGAGCGTTTGACCAAGATCTTCGAGAATTCGACTGACCAGATTGCCGGCGGCATCCGCGAGGCAAGCTTCGCGCTCGAGCCCGGGACCTTCTTCACCATGCTCGGCCCGTCCGGTTGCGGCAAGACCACGACGCTGCGTTGCATTGCGGGGCTTGAGATACCCGATGACGGTTCGATCTCGGTCGACGGGCGGACGCTGTTCGACGGCGCAGCAGGCGTGAATGTGCCGATCGAGCAGCGCGCCGTCGGCATGGTGTTTCAGTCCTATGCCATCTGGCCGCACATGACGGTGGCGGAAAACGTTGCGTTCCCGCTGACGGTCGCCAAGGCGCGGCGCTATTCATGGACCGAGATCGAGAAGGCGGTCGCGAAAGCCTTGAGCATCGTCGACCTGCAGGGATTCCAGGACCGCCCGGCGCCGCGGCTTTCTGGTGGCCAGCAGCAGCGTGTGGCGTTGGCGCGCGCCATCGTGCATGAGCCGCGGCTGCTCCTGCTCGACGAGCCACTCTCCAATCTCGATGCCCAGCTTCGCGACGAGATGCGCAGCGAGCTCAAGCGCCTGCAGCTCAAGATCGGGATTACGACCGTTTATGTGACCCACGATCAGTCCGAGGCGCTGGCGCTCTCCGACCGCGTCGCCGTCATCGATCAGGGGTGCATCCGCCAGATCGGCTCGCCGCAGGACATCTATTTCCGCCCCGCCAACCCGTTCGTCGCACGTTTCGTCGGCGCGACCAACCTGCTCGGCGGAAAGCTGGTTGGCGCCACCGGCGGCCGGGGCAGCGTCGAGGTGCTGGGCGGCCGGCAGATACAGTGCCTGGTGCCGCAGGCGATCGACGATCCCGCTTCGGTGTCGGTGTCGATCCGACCAGAAAGCATCCGGATCATTGCGGCTGCCGATGGCGCGGCCAAGACCGGAGAAAACTGCCTTGCCGGCTGCGTCAGCGGTGTCACCTTCCTCGGCGCCGCGCGACGGGTGGACGTCGTCAGCGACGGCGTGACCCTGCAGGTCACAACCGCCGCCGAGTTGCCGTTGCCGGCCGACGGGCAGGTGCTGCTGCTGTTCGCGCCCGAACGGGCTGTCGCATTGCCCGGCAAGGTGTCGTAGAAGGATTGCGACGAGATTGCGTGAAAGCGCGCCCGCCAAATCGCCGTCAGACGGCTCAAAATCAAGCACGCGAGGAGAGAAGGAAAATGGCCAAGAAGTACGAAACGGTCCTGATCGAGAAAAGCGAGGGCATCACCTGGCTGATCATGAACCGGCCGGACAAGCGCAATGCCATGAGCCCGCAACTGCATCTCGACATGGACGATGCGCTGGACGATCTGGCGAGCGATGAGGAGACCGAGATTCTCATTCTGACGGGTGCGGGTGACACGGCGTTCTGCGCCGGGCAGGACATCCGTCTCTACTTCCGTGGCACCGAACAGGATCCGAAGACCCGCGCCAAGGCTCGACGCGCATCCAACCAGTGGCGCTGGCAGCGGCTCTCGACCTTTCCGAAGCCGACCATCGCGATGGTCAACGGCTTCTGCTTCGGCGGCGGCTTCACGCAGGTATCCGCCTGCGACTTTGCGATTGCGGCGGACGAAGCGCAGTTCGGTCTCTCGGAAGTGAACTGGGGCATCCTGCCGGGCGGCATCGTGTCGTGGAACGTGGTGCAGATGATGAATTTCCGCGACGCGATGTACTACGCCATGACCGGCGATACGTTCGACGGCAAGAAGGCGAAGGAGATCGGCTTTGTCAATTTGCACTTCCCGAAGGCGAAGCTCCGCGAAGAGACCATCAAGTTCGCCAAGAAGCTGCAGGAGAAGAGCCCGGCGGCCCTGCTCTACACCAAGGAGGCAGTCCGCGCGGTGCGCTTCATGAACGAGCCGCAGGCGGCCGATTACCTGAACGCCAAGAGCGACGCGCTCGAGCACAACGACAAGGAAGACAGTCGGCAACAAGGAATGAAGCAGTTCCTCGACGAAAAGAGCTACCGTCCCGGTCTCGGCCACTTCAAGCGGCAGAAGGCAGAAAAGGCGAGTGCGAAGTAGCGTACGGGGCTGTAGCCCGCATGAGCGCAGCGACATGCGGGGGCAGGGGCGCAAGCGTCACGATCGTTCCCGGATGTCGCGGCCTTACGGCCGCTCATCCGGGCTACGGCTTGTGGCGCCGCTTCAACGGATCTCAACTCATCACGCGCTAGAGAGCTGACGATCAAGCGCTATGACAGCAGAGCCGTCTCCGTTCCTGGTTGAGGTTCTTCAACAGCTGATCGACCAGGCCGGTGAGCGGCCCCGCCCTCAGCTGGGCTTAGTTTTATTGCCGTTGATCACGTCGTAGAGGTTGGCGGCAATGCCCGTCGCCTCATAGCCGTCCTGACCCGTCGCCTGCGCGATAGCGAACATCTGCTGGGCGAGGCCGACAAACGGCATCGGGACCTCCATGTCGCGCGCCATATCGAGCCCGAAGCCCACGTCCTTTGGCATCCAGGACTTGCGCGGCTTGAACTTGCGGCTCACCAAAATCTCCATGATGCGCCGGGTCGCCACCGAATCCTGCTGAGAGTTCTTGATGATGGTCTGGAAGGTGGCCTCGTCGAGACCGCCCTTCCTGAGCCAACAGCAGATTTCGACAAAGCTCAGGTGTTGGACAGCGGCCAACATAGCCATGGCGTTCTTGACGAGCTTGGCATTGCCGAGTTCGCCAACGTGAAGAATGGATTTGCCCATCGCCTTGAATATCGGCTGATGCTCCTCGAACAACGCCTTGGAGCCCGAAAGCCAAAGCGCCAGCTCACCGGCCGCCGCGACCTCCTCGACGCCGCCGGCCGCCGCGTCGAAGACGGTCCAGCCCTTCTTGTTGAGCTCACCGCTGACGCTGACGATGGTCTCTTTATCGATGCTGCTGAAATCGATCCACACCTTGGCGCCGGTGGTCGCCTCGGCGAGCCCACCCTTGCCGAGGCCGACGGCCCTGACTGCATCGTTGTTCGGTAGCATCGAAAGCACGAGCTCGCACGATTCGGCCACTGCTTTGGGCGAGTCCTTGAACTGCGCGCCTTCGCCCTCCAGTCCCCTGGCCTGCTCGCGCCTGAGATCGGTCACGACCAGACGATAGCCTGCCTTGATCAGGTTGGCCGCCATGCCGCTGCCCATGCCGCCGGTGCCGATGAAACCCACAGTCTTCATGCCTCACATCTCCTCAATCATTGTTCACCAAAGTACGAATCCGTAGGGTGGGCAAAGGCGCGCCTGACGAACTCGCGACGCGTGGGCAAAATCGTGCGCGCGCCATGCCCACGCGGTGAGATTGTACTAGACGATTTTGCCCACCCTACATTTTGCGGCGCACCCGTGTCGCAGCTTCGTCGACGCGCCATGTCTCGCCGTCGCGCTTGAGCACCACGCCGTAGTCGCGCTCCGCCGCGTCCGGCGACACCACGCCCTCGCGCACGTCGGCCAGCACGCGCTCCGGCTCGCGGGCGAGCGCATCGCCGTGGCCGCCGCCGCCAGGCGTATCGAGGCGGAAGATGTCGCCCTGCTTAAGCGGATAGTCCGCATAGCGCGTCGGCAGGCGCTTGGCGTCCGGCGTGTCGGGATTGATCGTGATGCTGCCCGGCCGGCCGGTCGCGCCGCCGGCGATGCCGTTCGGAGGGATGACGTGTTTCATCGAGCGGATCGAGAAGCGCGCATCCTCGAGGTTGAGATATTCGCGCCTGATGCCGAGACCGCCGCGGAAGCGCCCGGCGCCGCCGGAATCCCGGATCAGCTCGAAGCGCTCGATCCGGGTCGGGAATTCGCTCTCGATGATCTCGATTGGCGCGATCATGGCGTTCGACTGATTCACCGTGATGCCCGAGGCGCCGTCCTTGGTGGCGCGCGCACCGGCGCCGCCGGCGATGATCTCGTATTGCACGTAGCCCTTGCCGGTATAGGTGCTACGCCCGCCGAGGATGATCGAGCGGCTGCCGGAGCCGTCGGCGCGCACCTTGTCCGGTACGATGTTCGAGAGCGCGTCATAGACCGCGTCCACCAATGCATGGACGGTCGGATTGTAGGTGTTGACCGGCGCCGGGAAGCGCGGGTTGAGCACCGAGCCCTCGCGTGCCGTGATGGTGAAGGCGCGCAGGAGACCTTGGCTGACGAAGGTCTGCGGGTCGATCAGCGAGATCAGGCAATAGGCGCAAGCCGCCTGGACCAGCGGAGGGCGGACGTTGGCGGGGCCCTTGGTCTGGTCGGCCGAGCCGGAGAAATCGAAATGGATGCTGTCGCCTTTCTTCTCGACGACGACATGGATGCGCACCGGCTTTTCCAGATCGATGCCGTCATCGTCGACAAAGCGTTCGGACTCGAAACGGCCGTCCTTCCACTCCGCGAAGGTCTTGCGCAGCGTGCCTTCCGACATCTCGAACAGGCGGTTGAAACAAGCGAGTATCTTCTCTCGGCCGTACTTGGCGCAGAGTTCGTTGAGCCGCCGTTCGCCGAGGCGGTCCGAGCCCAATTGCCCGCGGATATCGCCGAGCACCAGCTCGGGCGTGCGGCTGTTGGCGCCGATGATGCGCTCGATGTCGCCGATCGCCTTGAAGCCGCGCTGGTAGCGCACCGCCGGCAGGTGCAGGCCTTCGTTGAACACCTCGCGCGCCTGGCCCGAGCAGCTTCCCGGCACCGGGCCGCCGATGTCGCTCTTGTGCGCGATCGAGCCGCAGAACCCGAACAGAGCGCCGTCGACGAACACCGGCGAGAGCACGCACATGTCGGGCGCATGCGGGCTGCCGCCGTAGTAGGGATGATTGATCAGGAAGGCGTCGCCCTCCGCGATGGCGTCGCCGAATTCGGCGATGATCGCGCCGGTGCAGGCCGGGAACGCGCCGATATGCAGCGGTAGCACCACATGCTGCGCCACCACCTCGCCCTTGGCGTTCATCAGCGCGCAGGAGGCGTCCTGCGATTCCCGCACGATGGTCGAGAAGCCGGTGCGGAACAGCGAGTTCTGCATCTCCTGCACGATGCCGGAGAGGCTCGCCTTCACAACTTCCAGATCGACGGCGTCGACGTGCATCATCGAAGTTCTCTGGCTGGCCGCTTAGTGAGGACTTTTGAAATTCTTTGTCCTCTTAAGATCGCTTTCACGGCCCTGTCTGCATCAAAGTGGCGATATGGATTTTGCTGCCAGTTTGTGAGCAGAAATCCTTGCCTAATAAGACGGTCTATCCGTGCCTTTTCTAGTGCAAGGGCCCTCGCTCGCGTCAGGGGCTTCCTAGTTTGAGAGTACCGAATGGACGATGCCTTATTGCTTTTGATCAGCATGGCGATCACCCTGACACATAAGGCTGAACGCTGAAGCTTTAGCTTGTTGCGAGGCGTTAACAGTGACCGAACATAACGAATTCGATCAGTACCTCGTTTCAAACGTCCAATTCCAACGTAAAATGGGTAGCCATCAAACTTAAATTGGTAGACGTAGAAGTCTCTCTTTAGTGGATTGGCTGAGACAGGCATGACGCTTAACCCGCCGTCACGATCAAGTTCTTGTACCCATCCGTCCGCGCAGTCTGCCCGGCGTAGATCACCGTCGTGCAATCGAACTGATCGAGGATCGCCGGTCCCGTCAAGGTCAGGCCCACGTCGAGTTTCTCGCGCTGATAGACCGGGCAGTCGATGTCCTTGCCGTCCATGCGCACGCGGCGACGCTCGCGTAGCGCGTCGTTAAGCGTCGCGCCGGTGCGCTTGAACGTCGGCATCGCGACCGGCGGCACCCGGCCCGCACCACGCACGCGGTAGGAAACAATCTCGACCGGCTCCTCGGGCGCATTGTGGCCAAACATGCTCTTGTGCTGCGCGTCGAATTTTTGGCGCAGCGCATCCAGCCCGCCGTCGGCCGCCGCGTTACCGGATGGCATGGTGATTTCGTAGCCTTGGCCGGCATAGCGCATGTCCAGCGCGCGGCGGATGTCGATCGCGTCCGGTGCAAAGCCGTCGTCGCGCAGCTCGGCTGCGGCTGCGGCTTCGAGCCGTTCGAACATACCGTTCACGTCGGCAGCCGTAAGCTCGGCCAGCGGCGTCATCCGCGACTGCACATAGTCGTGCTTGACGTCGGACATGATCAGCCCGATCGCGGAATAGACCCCGGGATAGAGCGGTACGATCATGCCCGCCATGCCCAGATCGCGCGCGATGCGCCCGGCATGCACGGGACCGGCGCCGCCGAAAGCGAGCAGCATGAAGTCGCGCAGGTCATGACCGCGCATGGTGGAGGTCGCCTTGATTGCCTCCTCCATCTTCACATCGATGATGCGCACGATGCCTTCGGCGGCATCCAGCACGTCCATCTGGAGCGGCTGCGCGACCCTGCTTTCGATGGCGCGCTGCGCCCTGGCGGCATCGAGCCGCATCCTGCCGCCGAGGAAGTTGTCTTCGCTCAGGTGGCCGAGCGCGAGATTGCAATCGGTGATGGTCGGCTCCTCGCCGCCACGCGAATAGCAGGCCGGGCCCGGCACCGCGCCGGCGCTCTGCGGGCCGACCTGGAGCACGTCGAAGCGGTCCACCCGCGCGATGGTGCCGCCGCCCGCGCTCACCGTGTTGATATCCATCATCGGAACCGCGAGGTCGCGGCCTTCGATCTTGCCGCGGCTTGCAACGGACGGTTCGCCGTCCTTGATCAGCGCCACGTCGCACGACGTGCCGCCCATGTCGAAGGTAATGATGTTCCTGAAGCCGGTCATGCGGCAGGCATAGGCGCCGGCAGTGACGCCGCCCGCTGGGCCTGACAACACCGTCGTCACTGCCTTGCGCGCCGCCGTCGCAAATGTCGCCATGCCGCCGTTCGACTGCATGATGTATTTCTGGCGCGTCGCGATGCCGGCGCCGTTGAGGCGGTGGTCGAGCTGGGCGATGTAGCGCGCCAGGATCGGCTGCAGGTAGGCGTTGATGACGGTTGTCGACAACCGGTAGTACTCGCGGATCTGTGGCACGATGTCGGACGAGAGCGAGATGCTGCACACCGGCATTTCTTCCGCCACGATCTCGCGTATGCGCTGCTCGTGCTGCGGATGCAGGAACGAGAACAGCAAGCACACTGCGAGCGATTCGATCTTCTCCGCCTTGAGCGCGCGCACCGTTTCGCGCAGCGCCGCCTCGTCGAGCGCGACCAGCACGTCGCCGCGGAAATCGACGCGCTCCTTCACCTCGCCGGTCAGGCTCTGCGGTACCAGCAGCGGCGGCTTGTCGTACATCACGTCGAAGATGGGCGCGCCGTAGGGGCGTGCCTGCTCGCCGACCGGGTAGATGCCGCGGAAGCCTTGCGTTACCAGCAGGCCGGCCTTCACGCCCTTGCCTTCGAGCAGTGCGTTGGTGCCGACAGTGGTGCCGTGACAGAAGAATGAGATGTCGTCGGGCGAAGCGCCCTGGCCGAGCAGGCTCTCAACGCCTTCAAGGATCGCCCGTGACGGATCGTCCGGGGTGGACGGCACCTTCGCGATCGACACCTCGCCGGTGTCCTCGTTGAGGTAGACGAAGTCGGAAAACGTTCCCCCGGTATCAACGGTGACCCGATAGCGACTCATGCGAAATGGAGCTCGGCCTCTCGATCCGGCGGAAAACGCAGCGTATATGCACACGGCGACCAGCCGCCGTCAAAGGACTTGGACGCCTATGGCCGAGCGGCACCGGGCCGCCTGCGGCATAGCGCGGGCGTCAAATTGACCCACAAATACCGAGGCGGCTTGGCTGGCCCCGAGGTGGTGCGCTGGGCTATTTTGCGGGCGAACTCGGATAACAGGAGGACCTCCATGTCGAGGCTCGTACTCGCAGTTGCCACCGCCGCCACGGCATTGCTACCCGCTGCGTCGGCGTGGGCGCAATTCCCGCAACGCAATATCGAATTCCTCATTCCCTTCGGGCCGGGCGGCGGCTTCGACCGCACCGTCCGCATGGTGTCTCCGTTCATGGAGAAGGCGCTGCCGAAGAAGGTGGAGGTTCTGCCGAAGAACCTGCCGGGCGCCGGCGGCCGCCGCGCGCTCGCGACCGTCTTCCGCGCCAAGCCGGACGGGCACCTGATCTCGATCATGAACAGCCCGGGCGCCGCCATTCCGGCTCTGCTGGGCGAGAAGATCGAATACGACCTCGCGAAGTTCGCCTGGATCGCAAAGATCGGCGGCGAGGACTACATGATCGGCGCTTCGGCCAAGGGCCCGATCAAGTCGATTGACGATCTCAAGAAGCTCGGCCGGCCGGTGAAGATCCCGACCACGGGCTTCGGTTCGACCGCCTACGCTGCGGCCGCCGTGTTCGCGGCGGCGTTCGGGCTCAAGGCCGAGCACATCCCCGGCTACAAGGGCACCAACGACTATATCGTGGGCATCGTGCGCGGCGACGGCGATGTCGCCGTGGCGCCGGTGTCGACCTTCAAGCAGTTCGTGGAGTCGGGGCAAATCCGTCCGATCCTGACCTTCGAGGAGAAGAGTTCGATGCCGGGCGTCAAGACCGTCGCCGAAATCGGGCTGAAAGAACTGTCGGGCCTCGCGGTCGAGCGCTACATCGTGGCGCCGCCCAAGACGCCGGCGAATATTGTGAAGATCTTGTCCGACGCTCTGGGCAAGGCCGCAAACAATCCCGAGCTCAAGGCCATGGCCGCCAAGACCGGCGAGCCGTTGGACTACATCCCGGCATCTCAGGCCGAGGCGGCATTCAACAAGGCCTTGGCAGTCTACGAGAAATACAAGGCCGCGATCCGCCGGAAGTAATTGACGGTATCGCAAGAAGGGGGCAGAACCTCGGGAATCTGCGGAGTTCCGGGTCCCGAGATAGCGCGCCATGCTTGAGAGCACCTTTGCTGCCCTTCAGGTGCTGTTTACGCCGTCGGGCGCGATGTTCCTGGCGCTGGGCGTCGTCATCGGACTTGTTTTCGGTGTCGTCCCCGGCATTGGTGGCACCACCGCCATCGCGCTGCTGCTGCCGCTGACGTACGGAATGGGCCCCAATAACGCGATGATGCTCATGGGCGGCATCATGGGCGCGGTTTCCGCCGGCGGTTCGATCACCTCCATCCTGATCAATACCCCGGGCGGTGCGCCCAACGCGGCCACCTGCTTCGACGGATACCCCATGGCGCAGCAGGGCAAGGCGGGCGCGGCGATCGGCGCCGCGGCCGCCGCTTCGACCCTGGGCGGCCTCATCGGCGTGGTCGTGCTGGTCGCGGTGATTCCGCTGCTCCAACAGATCGTGCTGCTGTTCGGGCCGCCGGAGTTCTTCATGCTGGCGATCATGGGCCTGGTCGCGGTCGCCCTGGCGACCGGAGGGCAGTTCCTGCGCGGGCTGATCGCGGGCGGCATCGGGCTGATGCTTGCGTTCGTCGGCTACAGCTCGATCAGCGGGGACATCCGCTTCACGCTGGGCTCCGAGTATCTGTGGGACGGCGTCCCATTGATTCCGGCGCTGACGGGACTGTTCGCGATCACCGAGATGATCGCGCTGTCGGCGACAGGCGGCACCATTTCCAAGGACGCCGCGACGACGCGCGTCACCGGCGTCATGGAAGGCGTGTGGGCATGCTTCACGCACTGGAAGACGCTCCTGCAAGGATCGGCGATCGGCACTTTCATCGGCGCGATCCCCGGGCTCGGAGGGACCGTTGCGGCGTTCCTATCCTATGCCGCGGCGATGCAGATTTCGAAAAGCCCTGAAACGTTCGGCAAGGGGAACATCGAAGGCGTCATCGGCCCGGAGGCCGCCAACAACTCCAAGGACGGCGGCGCCCTCATTCCGACGCTGGCTTTCGGGATTCCCGGTTCCGCCGAGATGGCCGTGTTCCTCGGGGTGCTGGTGCTGATCGGGGTCGAGCCCGGCCCGATGCTGCTGATCAAGCACGAGGGCCTGATGTTCAGCCTGATCATCGCGCTTTCGGTTTCGTGCATCATCGCGACCGTCATCACGCTTCTGGTCACGCGCCCGCTTGCGATGATCACGCTCATCGACGTGCATATCGTGGCGCCGGTGGTCATCGCGGTGTCGCTGGTGGGCGTCTACTCGCTCGGCAATCACATGGGCGACGTCATCCTGGCGGCGCTCTTCGGCGTGATTGGCTACATCATGACGCGCTTCGGCTTCCCGCGCATCACGCTGGTGATAGCGCTCGTCCTGGGCGAGCTCGCCGAGCGCAGCTATCATCAGTCGCTCAGCATGTCGAGCGGCGACTGGACGATCTTCTTCACGCGGACGACATCGCTGGTCCTGTTCGTCTTCACGCTGTGTTGCCTGATGTGGCCGGCTGTGCAGATGGTGCGCCGTCGCCGCCGCGCTGCGGAGCCCGCAGCATGATCGCCGTGGTCAACCGCAAGAATCTGGCGACCGGCCTGTTCGTGCTGGCGGGCTGCATCGTGTTTCTGCTGTGGGCACGCACCTATTCGGCGCAATCCCGTGCGATGCCCGAACTGGTCGCCTGGGTGACGATCGCGCTGACCTTGATCGACATCGTCATCCAGTTCGAAACGGCGCCGAGCCGCTGGCTTCGGCGCCTGGTGACCGCTGAGAAAATCGTCGAATGGAAGATGGAGGGGGAGGAGGAGGCCAGCGTCACTAAGGTGGTGCAGGCGGTCGCCTGGGTCGCAGGCTATGTCGCCCTGCTGTACTTTGTCGGCTTTCTCATTTCGACGCCGATCTATGTGCTGCTCTACATGATCTTTCACGGCGGTCACAGCATTCGCAACAGCGTCCTGATGTCCATTGGGACGGTGCTGGCGATCTGGCTCACGTTTGAAGTCTTGTTCAAATACCCGCTTTACCCGGGTTCGCTGTTCGGCGGCTACTGAACCCCTCGCTGCGACGAGCGAGTGGGAGGCCGCTCACCCGGATGCGGCTGCGGCTTCTCCGACGGCGCGCGGCGCTGCCTGCCAGTCCTTGCCGGTGCCGGCACTGGTCGGGAAGATCAGCGATTTGATGACGACCGGAACGGCGCCCGAGGCCGGCAGCATGGCGCCGATGTCGATATAGTCGAAATCTTTCAGCTCCAGCCCGTCGATCGAGACGACAGCGCTGGCGACCTTCATCTCCTCATGCAGGTGGATGCCGATCAGGCCCCCGACGTCGCCGTCGCCGGCAAGCACCAGCGGATGGCCGTGCTTGAGCACGGCGGACAAGCCATCCGTGAGGCCCTTGCACAACGCGTCGAGGCGCTGGAATGTCGCCGAGCCGGTCCAGGGCACGAACACCGCCACCGGTGTATTGCCTTCGTCGAGCTCAAGACGCCTCAGCACGCCCTTGATGGCGGAAGCGACCGCCGTGGAGTCGATCGTCTCGCTGTCGATCGGCAGCGCCGGCGCGATCACCGGCACGTTGCGCAGCGGCAGCGCCTCCATCGGCGAGACATAGATGGTGCTGCCGCTGACCTGCGTGGTGTATTGCGAGGCGCCGATTACGGTGGCGCGGATGCCCTCGTTGGAGGGTTCGAGCGTTGGCCCCCAGGTCTCAACCCGCGTGCGGATCTCTTGCGCCAGCAGGGTGCCGAGATCGCCGAATGTCTCCGCCTCGCGCCCATAGATGTATTCGGAGACGCCCCCGGAGAACGTGACCTGGTCGATGCGGTGCCCTTGGGCCAGCGGGTCGAGCCGGCAAAGCCCAGCGCCGCCAACGGTCGGCACCTTGCCGTCCATCGCATCGAATAGCCGCTCCGTCATGCGCGCAGCGAGCGCTCGCGCCGCCTCCGGCGCGAGGGGAGCACCGAGCGCCAGCGGGATGCCGAGCTCGGCGGCAAAGCGTTTTCCCGCTTCCTCGATCCGCGCGACCTTGCCGTTCTCGTCGAGGCAGACCAGCCGCGCGCCGACGTCGACCGCGGTCAGGTCGATCACCTTGCCGTCGGCGCAGACCCCGATCTTGGAGGTGCCGCCGCCGACGTCGACGTTCATCACGGTTGCCTTGTCGCGGATCGAGCGCGCCACCGCACCGGAGCCGTAAGCCGCCATCACCGTCTCCAGGCTGTCGCCGGCGGAGACCGCGACCATCTTTCCGGCCTGGCGCGCGAACAGCTCGCCGATCGCGCGCGCATTGCTCCGCCTCACCGCAACACCGGTCAGGATCAGGGCGCCGGTGTCGATCTCGTCGGGATCGGTCTTGGCGTCCCGGTACTGGCGCTCGATGAAGGCGCGCAGGGCGTCGGCGTCAATGGTTTCGCCGGTCGAATAAGGCGTGAGCAGGATGTCGGATTCGTGGAAGGTTTCGCGGGTGGTGACCACGTAACGACTGTCGAGCCGTTCGAGCACGATGCGCGAGAACACGAGGTGCGAGGTCGACGAGCCGATATCGACGCCGACGCTGAGGACGACGATCTCGTCCTCGTCGACCAGCGATCGGCCGGTGCTCGAGAAGAAAACGCGGCCGCCTACGGCTTCGTCAGACATGATCACTTCCACCCAACATTGTCATGCCCGCGCAAGCGGGCATCCAGTAAGCAGTGCGCTTGAGATTGAACCGGTAGCCCGGAGGATACTGGATCGTCCGCCTTCCCGGACGATGACAGCTACGGACGACGGAGTGAATCACGCGCCCACAAATTTCGGCACCACGGCGCCCTTCTTGTAGAATTCGGATTCCATCCGGTTCTGCGCGCCTTCTTCCTTGAGCTTGGCGGCGAATTCCTCGCGCAGATACGGATCTTCCATGTAGTAGGGGATCGCGGTGCCGCCTTCCGGGATATCCATGGCGGTGTAGTCGGTATGCTTCTCGCCGGGCGGTCCGGGCTCGCGGCCGGGATTGTGCGGCCCGAACCATGCTGTCAGCCGGAAGCCCTCCTTCGATGCGTTGAAATGCTGGTGGTACCAGCGCGCGCCGCCGGGCGCCGCCGACACCATGCCGAACGGCTCATAGTCCACGCGTTTGACTTCCTCGGCCTTACCGTCCTGCCATGGCGTCACGCCGTTTCGCTCCGGCCAGGTATTGGTGTAGCCGTTGCCCTTCAGGCAAATGAGGACGGCGGCCGACGTGTGCGCGTGTGCCTTGGAATAGCGGCCGACCTCGTGCTGACCGATCCACAGATAGAAGGTGTTGCCGGTCATGAACGGCTCGACGCGGCGCCAGCCGACCGAGCGGCGATTGTCGAGCGGCAGGTCGCAGTTGATCACGTCCGGCACGAAATTGGTGCGGCGCATGGCGAGGCCGCGCACCGGATCCGGCTCGATATCGTCCTTGTACTTGTAGAAGTCGTCGGCGCCCGAGAACCGGTCCTTGAACTGGTACGGCGCATTGAAAATGAAATCGCTGTTGTTGACGAGGTTCATCAGGTTCGGCGCCGTGGTACCGCCGATCAGAACCGCCGGGGAGGAGCTCGCATTGACGATCCGGTGCATGGCATTGACCGGGATCGAGAACAGCGAGCCCTTCTGCCATTCGAACACATGCTTCCTGCTGTCGCCGTCGAGCCAGACCTCGGTAGAGCCGCGGCCTTCCGCGACCAGGTAGACCTCCTCGTAGAGATGCTTTTCCGGGTTGAGCGCGCCCGCGCCCGGAACTTCCACGACATAGCAGCCCCATTTGCCCTCGGTGCCATAGAGCTGAATATAGGTCCCCTTGCCGCCCAGGCGCTTCCAAGGCTTCATCGGCAGGTCGAGCACCGTCTTCAGTCCGACATCGCGGAAAATCGGGATGCCGTCGGCCTCCATGAACAGGTCATAAGGCGTCTTGGGACGGCCGAATTTTCCGTAGCCAGCCCGGTCAATCCCGGTGGGTTCGTGCCAATGGGTGTTTCCGGTCAGCTCGTGCATTTGCGGTGTTCCTGCTGCGCTCGCGCGGTCTTTGGTGATTAGAGTGGTTTTATAGGCCGCGGCCCGGAATAAGCCAATACGGACAATTTCACGCGGCTGGCGCTTTTGACGGCCGGATCGGGCTGGTTAGTATGCGTGAGGTTGTGCATGCCAGGAGGGAAGCCATGAAACGGATTGCCGCCGGAACGGCCGCTCTTATCCTGCTCGCTGCAGCGCCTGCGCCGGCGCAGCAGAAGTCGGTCAAGATCGGGTTCGTCAGCACCTTCAGCAGCCCGACCGCCGTGATCGGCAACGACATGCGCAACTCGTTCGAGCTCGCGCTCGACCATCTCGGCCGCCGGATGGGCGGATTGCCGGTCGAAGTCGTCTACGAGAATGACGAGCAGAAGCCGGAGGTCGGACGGCAGAAGACGCAGAAGCTGATCCAGTCCGACCGCGTCAACTTTGTCATCGGCTATATTTGGTCGAACGTGCTGCTCGCCTCGGTCAAGCCTGTCGTTGATTCGCAGACGTTCCTGATCAGCGCCAATGCCGGTCCGTCGCAGCTCGCCGGCCAGCTTTGCTCGCCGTTCTTCTTCTCGACCTCCTGGCAGAACGACCAGACGCCGCAGGCCATGGGTGAATACATGAACCAGAAGGGCGTGAAGTCCGCCTATCTGATCGCGCCGAACTATGCCGCCGGCAAGGACATGGTCACCGGCGTGCGCTCGACCTACAAGGGCAAGGTGGTCGGCGAGGACTTCACCCAATGGCCCGGCCAGCTCGACTTCTCGACCGAGCTCTCGCGGGTGCGCGCGGCCAAGCCCGACGCGGTATTCGTGTTCTATCCCGGCGCGGCCGGCGTGCAGTTCCTCAGCCAATATGCGCAGGCGGGTCTGCGCGGAAAGATTCCGCTCTATACCGCCTTCACCATCGATGCGATCACGCTGCCCTTGCAGAAGGATCTCGCGCTGGGCGTGCCGGGCGCGCAGCATTGGGTCAACGATCTGCCCAACGCCGCCAACAAGAAGTTCGTTGCCGGCTTCCGCGCCAAGCACAAGGCCTATCCGTCCTTCTATGGCGCGCAGTCCTATGACGCCGCCAACCTCGTCAACAGCGCGGTGGTCGCGGTCAAAGGCAATCTCGCCAATAAGGACGGCATACGCGCCGAGATGCGCAAGGCCAACTACGCCTCTGTGCGCGGGCCCTATCGCTACGGCAACAACCATTTCCCGATCCAGAATTTCTATCTTCAGGACGTGGTCAAGGATGCCGACGGCAATCTTACGCTCAAGACGGTCGCGACCATCGTGAAGGACAGCCAGGACCGCTACCACGACCGTTGCAAGATGAGGTGGTGAAGCGAGGCCTGCTGCCCGCGACATAGTGATTTGTCATGCCCCGCGAAAGCGGGGCATCCAGTAATCGCCGGAAGCACACCTTGCGACTATGGCCGCGGCGGTTACTGGATCATCCGCTTGCGCGGATGATGACGGCCCCCGGGGTACTCATGCTGCTCATCATCGAACAGTGCCTGAATGGATTGCAGTTCGGACTGCTGCTGTTCCTGCTGGCGGCGGGGCTGACGCTGATCTTCGGCATCATGGACATGGTGAACCTGGCCCACGGTTCGCTGTACATGCTGGGCGCGTATTTCGCGGCCACCTTCGTGGCCTGGACCGGCAGCTTCGTCGCTGGCGCAGCGCTGGCGCTGGGTGCGACGCTGCTGGTCGGCATGGCGCTGGAGATGGTGGCGATTCGCCCGCTCTACGGGCGCGATCACCTCGACCATGTGCTCGGCACCTTCGGCCTGATCCTGTTCTTCAACGAGCTGGTGCGGCTGGTCTGGGGTCCGGCCGGGCTGAGCCTGCCGCTGCCGGCTTGGCTCGAGACCTCGGTGACGATCCTCCCCAGCCTGCAATACCCGGTCTATCGCATCGCGATCATTGTGACCGCGCTGGCGGTAGCGGCGCTGCTCTACGTGCTGGTGATGCGCACGCGCGTTGGCATGCTGATCCGCGCCGGCGCCTCCAACCGCGAAATGGTCGGTGCGCTCGGCGTCAACATCAAGCTGCTCTATACGCTGGTATTCGGGCTCGGTGCGGCGCTCGCCGGCCTTGCCGGCCTGATGCAGGCGCCGATCCTGACAGTGCAGATCGGCATGGGTGAGAACATCCTGATCCTCGCCTTCGTCGTCATCATCATCGGCGGCATCGGCTCGGTCCGGGGCGCCTTCATTGCCGCCATCCTGGTCGGGCTGCTCGATACGCTTGGCCGCGCCTTCCTGCCCGACCTCCTGCGGCTGGCGATGAGTTCGGGCGGGGCCGCGACCGTCGCGCCGGCACTCTCCTCGATGATGATCTACCTCACCATGGTGATCGTTCTGGTGCTGCGCCCACAGGGCTTGTTTCCGGTGGCGGGTCGATGAAGGCCCCGTTCACCCCGCGCAATATCGCGGTCGCCGCGCTGCTGATCTTCCTTGCCATGGTGCCGGTCTATGTCGCGGTTACCGGCAACGCCTTCCTGATGACGTTGTTCACCCGCATCGTTATCCTGGCGATTGCGGCCACCAGCCTCAATCTCATTCTCGGCTATGGCGGCATGGTGAGCTTCGGTCACGCCGTCTATCTCGGCATCGGGGCCTATGCGATCGGGATCTTTGCCCAGGAGGGCGTCGCCTCGGGATTCGTACAGTGGCCGGCGGCGATCTTGATGTCTGCGCTGTTCGCGCTCGGTGTTGGCGCGCTGAGCCTTCGGACGCGCGGGCTTTATTTCATCATGATCACGCTCGCCTTCGCGCAGCTCGTCTACTATCTCGGCGTCGGGCTTGACCGCTACGGCGCCGACGATGGCTTGAACATTTACCAGCGCAGCGAATTCGCCGGCCTCATCAACCTGTCCAACCGCACGCAGTTCTACTACCTGTGCCTGGCGCTGCTGCTGGGTGCCATCTTCCTCACCTGGCGCATCGTGAACTCGCGCTTCGGCATGGTGATCCAGGGCTCGCGCCTGAACGACCGTCGCATGCAGGCGATCGGCTTCCCGACCTACCGTTACCGGCTGGCGAGCTTCGTCATCGCGGGCACGTTGTGCGGGCTTGCCGGCGCGCTGCTTGCCAACCACACCGAGTTCGTCAGCCCGGCCATGATGCATTGGACGCGCTCGGGCGACCTCATCGTCATGGTTGTGCTTGGTGGCATGGCCTCGACGTTTGGCCCGCTGCTCGGCGCGGTCGCGTTACTGGTGTTGGAAGAAACGCTTCCTGTGCTGATCCGGGGCGGTGTCTACGTCATCCTCGCGCTGGCATGGCCGTTCGTGAACGAAGGGACATTGCTGACCCTTTCCACGGCGCTGTCGAGGGCGCCGGAATACTGGCAGATCGTGCTCGGTCCCTTGTTTCTGCTGGTGGTGCTGTTTGCGCGCGGCGGCATCGACGGGATGCTGAAAGGCGTGCGCCGTGGCTGACCCGATCCTGCAAATCGAGGGGCTCACCAAGCGGTTCGGCGGCGTCACCGCGACCGACGATGTCACACTGACGGTGGCCACGGGCGAGCTGCACGCCGTGATCGGCCCCAACGGCGCCGGCAAGACTACGCTGATCAGTCAGCTCACCGGCGAGATCGTGCCGGATGCGGGCCGCGTCCGCTTCCGCGGCGACGACGTCACGGCGCTGCCGGTCCATCGGCGTAGCGTGCTCAGGCTCGCGCGTTCGTTTCAGATCACCTCGCTGTTTCCGGAGTTCACTGCGCTCGACAACGTGGCGCTCGCCGTTCAGGCGCATAGCGGACACTCGTTCCGCTTCTGGCGTCCCGCGCGCGGTGAGCCCGCGTTGCGTAAACCGGCACAGGCCGCGCTCGACCGCGTCGGCCTCGGCGGCCGTGCAGACGTGCTTTGCTCGAGCATGAGCCACGGCGAACATCGCCAGCTCGAAATCGCGATGGCGCTTGCGACCGTGCCCCGCATGCTGCTGCTCGACGAGCCGATGGCGGGGATGGGACCGGAGGAATCCGCGCGCATGGTGGCGCTCCTGCGCGAGTTCAAGCGCGGGCTCACAATTCTCCTGATCGAGCACGACATGGACGCGGTGTTTGCGCTCGCCGACCGCATCACCGTTCTGGTCTATGGGCGGGTCATCGCCTCCGGCGCCCCCGCCGATATCCGCGCCAACGCGGATGTGCGCCGCGCCTATCTGGGCGAGCAGGAGCCGTCATGACCCACGCGCTGCTGGCGGTGGACGACATCGAGACCTGTTATGGGCAGAGCCAGGCCCTGTTCGGCGTGTCGCTGGCGATCGCGCCGGGCGAGATGGTAACGCTCATGGGGCGCAACGGCATGGGCAAGACCACGACCGTGCGCTCGATCATGGGCCTCACGCCGGCGATCGCGGGATCGATCAGGTTCGCCGGTCGCGATATTCGCACGCTGCCGTCCTACCGCATCGGCCAACTCGGCATCGGGCTGGTGCCGGAAGGCCGGCAGGTGTTCCCGAACCTCACGGCGCGCGAGAACCTGATCGCGGCTGCCGCCAACCGCAGCGGCGCGCGCGAGCCATGGACGCTTGATAAGGTTTGCACACTGTTTCCGCGGCTTGCGGAACGGCTGACGAGCATGGGGCATCAGCTCTCGGGCGGCGAGCAGCAAATGCTGGCGATCGCGCGTGCGCTGATGACCAATCCGCGCCTCCTCATCCTCGACGAGGCGACCGAGGGATTGGCGCCGTTGATGCGCGCGGAGATCTGGCGCTGCCTGAAGCAGTTGAAGGCCGACGGGCAGGCGGTTCTGCTCATCGACAAGAACGTGGAGATGCTTACTCGCATCGCCGACCGGCACTATCTCATCGAGCGCGGTAAGGTGGTGTGGAACGGGCCGTCGGCCGCGCTCGCGGCCGCCCCCGAGGTGCAGCATCGGTATCTCGGAGTCTGAAGCAGGGCGCCTCGGCGCCGGTATTCGGGAACCCACGAAGACCACATGGAAAGGGCCGTTTTCGCAGGTAAATTGGCCTCGTAAGACTTTGGTAACCGCCCTGGTTTCCTATTCGTGAACCACGAATTGGGGACCTGCCATGAGCAAAAGTAAGGACACCGAAGACAAGGCCGCCTCGCCGCCGGTCGCCACTGAAACACCGGTAGCGGTGACCGCCGAGGCGCCGCTGCGCGAGACACAGATTGACCTTGCCTTCGTCGAGCCGCCCAAGACCGAGATTCCGGTTGTCGCAAGCATCGCGCCAAAAGCGGCGAAGCCTATCGAAATTCCCGCGGTCGAGATGGCGAAGCCGGCCGACATGCCGAAGTCGATTGAGATGCCGAAAGCCGTCAACATTTCCAAGCCAATCGACAAGCCGGTCGAGATGACGAAGCTTGCTGATTTCCCAAAGCCGCGCGACGCACAGCCAACCGCGCCCAAGCCCGCGCTTGCCATCGGCGAAGATGGAATTCCGCGGCGAAGCAATCGGTTCGCTCTGCTGGCCGCGACCGTCGCGCTCTGCGGCGCGATCGGCGCGATGACCGGCGCACTCGCCATGTCGGGCATTGCTTGGCTCGGATCGTCCTCGACCCCGGCTGCGGCCTCTCCTATGGCGGCGATCGATCTGTCGAATTTGCAGGACGTGATCGGGACCATGCGGGCCGAGGTCGCCGCGCTCAAGGCGAGCGTCGAGGCGAACGCGCGCACCGCCAATACGCAATTCAGCAAAATTTCCTCGCGCATCGATCACATCGACCGCGCCTATGCCGAGCCTGTCGCCAAGCTCGGCAAAGCGGTCGAGGCGCTCCAGCGCCGCAATAGTGCATCGGAGGTGACCGGTGCGGTGCCTACACCGGCGCAGCGGTCGGCAGCGGCGCCTCCGCCCCCGGCCATACCGTCCGCGACGCCGAGGACGCAGATCGTCGACGGCTGGACGCTGCGCGGGGTCAACCGCGGCATGGCCTATATTCAGAACAGCCGCCGTCGCGGCGTCATCGAAGTGGCGCGCGGCGATGTCGTGCCCGGCCTCGGTCGCATCGAGGCGATCCAACGGAAGGAAGGCCGCTGGATCGTGCTCACCGCGCGGGGCATGATCGTCGCAGCACGCTGACAGGCGATCCGACGTCTGCCGATGCCCGGGTGCAGGCCTGCCCCGGGCATCTTTTTTTTGCTGCGAGGGCCGGGCGGCCGTGACATGCGGCCATAGTTTCGCGCGCCGTTCCGTGGCAGATTTGCGCCGTCCGCAACGGGAATCGGCGCATGCGCGCTTTCGTCCGACTGTTCGGTCTCATGCTGACGGCATTCCTTGCGGCCGCATTGCTGAGCTTTGGCCGGCCCGCAATCGCGCAACCGCGCGCCGTCAAGCCGGAAATGGTGGAGAATTGTCCGGGCTTGGTTGCGTCCAACCGGTCGCGCGTGATCCCGGCGGCGCTCAGGCTTGCGCTCAATCCCGATCAGGTGCGCGTCACATATGTCGGGCATTCGACCTTCCTGATCGAAAGCCCGCGCCTCGTGCGCATCGCGACCGACTTCAACGACTATGTCCGGCCGCGCGTGCTGCCCGACATCGTCACTATGAACCACGCGCACAGCTCCCACTATACCGACAATCCCGATCCTCGCATTCCGCATGTGCTGCGCGGCTGGGGCACGAGTCCCGATCGGCCGGCGCGGCATGACGTGCAGGTGCGCGATGTCCGGGTGCGCAACGTCCCGACCAATATCCGTGATTGGATGGGCGGCGGAACCGAGCGGCATGGCAATTCGATTTTCGTCTTCGAGATCGCCAATATGTGCATCGCCCATCTCGGGCATCTGCATCACACCCTGACCCAGCAGCAGCTCAATGAGATCGGTCGCCTCGACGCCGTGTTTGTGCCGGTGGACGGCACCATGACGCTCGACGCCGACGGGATGATGGAAGTGCTGGAGTCGCTGAAAGCGCCGCTGATGATCCCGATGCACTATTTCAGCGTCTATACGCTGCACCGCTTCCTCGACCGCGCGCGCGAGCGGAAATGGGACGTGGAAACCAGCGTCGTTCCTTCGACCGTCATCTCGAAGACGACCCTGCCGGCCAAGCCCAAGGTGCTGGCGCTCCCGGGGCGGTGACGCTCAGAGCTTGAAGAATCCGAAGAAGACCAGCGCATACAGTGCTATCAGCAGCGTCGTGCTGGCCACCAGCACCACCAGCACCGGCCGGTCCAGAAAGCCCTGGCGCGCCTCGACCGGGGTTTCGACCGTTCGTCCTTGCTCTTTATGCATGGCCCGGCTCCTTGTTCGCGTACCGAGGAACAACGCGTGCGCCGCCGCATGGGTTCCGGCGATATGGAACCGGAAAGCTGGCGGACGTATAAGGGGGTGTTCGTACCCGTTGGATTCCATTCATGCTCAGCGCCGAACAGAACGACTTCATCACCCGCACCGGCCCCGGCACGCCGGCTGGCGTGCTGATGCGCCGCTATTGGCAGCCGGTCGCGCTGGTTGACGAGCTTGCCGGCAACCGGCCGGTCAAGGCGGTGCGGTTGCTTGGCGAGGACCTGGTCGCGTTCCGGGACGACAGAGGCCGCTATGGCCTGATGGCGCGCGCCTGCCCACATCGCGGCACCGATCTCGCCTACGGGCGGCTGGAGGACGGCGGCCTGCGCTGCGCGTTCCACGGCTGGCTGTTCGACGTCACCGGCCAGTGCCTGGAGACGCCGGCGGAGCCCGAGGACAGCAAGCTGTGCGCGAACATCCGCCAGACCGCGTATCCGGTGGTCGAGAAGGGCGGCATCCTGTTCGCCTATATGGGTCCCGGCGAGCCGCCGCCGTTCGCGCATTTCGATTGCTTCGTCGCGCCCGCGACCCACACCTTCGCGTTCAAGGGCTTGATCGAGTGCAACTGGCTGCAGTCACTCGAAGTCGGCATCGATCCCGTGCACACGTCGTTCCTGCACCGCTTCTTTCACGACGAGGACCCGAAGCAGGGCTACGGCAAGCTGTTCCGCGACACCTCGATCGATTCCGAAGTTCCGATGACGCGGCTGATGCGCGAGCACACGCGCCCGCAAATCGAGATCGAGCCGACCGACTATGGCATGCGGATCGTGACGCTGCGCCGAGTCAGCGACGCCAATACCCATGTGCGGGTGACCAATCTCGTCTTCCCGCATGCTTTCCACATCCCGATGTCGAGCGAGATGACGATCACGCAGTGGCACGTGCCGGTCGACGACGTGAAGCACTACTGGTATGCGATCTTCACGAGCTTCGGCGCGCCGGTGAACAAAGACGAGATGCGCCGCCAGCGGCTCGAGCTCTATCAGCTGCCGGACTACGCGCCGCGCAAGAACAAGAGCAACGACTACGGCTTCGACCCGCACGAGCAGGCGCACGAGACGTTCACCGGCATGGGCGCCGACATCAACGTGCACGACCAGTGGGCGTGCGAATCCATGGGCGCGATCCAGGAACGCACCCGCGAGCACCTCGGCCAGTCGGACAAGGCGATCAGCGCCTATCGGCGCATCCTGCGCACCGCCATCGAGCAGGCGGGCAATGGCGGGAGGCCGCTGATGGTGCTCGACGAGACGTCGGCTGCCGCGCTTGCCGGCCCCGCCGCCATCGACGGCATCGGACCGACAGATGATTGGCAAGGCTATTGGCGGGCCACCGACGCTGCCCGCCGGAAGGCTTCGAGCTGGGCGAACGGCGCGCGGTGATGTTTCGGTGCCGTCCGCGCGAAACTTGACTTTCGGCTCGTTTTACGCCATCTACGCGGCGTCGGGCTTGATCGCAGTCGCCCGGCTACCTCAAGGCAATCGCCCAAGCACTGCACCTAGCCCGCTCGTGGGCCGAGGGCTGTTGGCGAATGCCGTTTCTCCACATCACCGGTCAGCGCAGCGGGTACGTTCGGGCATCGACAACCGCCCGGTTAACTGCCGTGCAGTCAAGCGTTGTCTCAGTCCCTAAGGAACTGAGATCATGTCTTGCAAAAGCAACACCAAGGAGCCGCTGGTCGCCGAAATAATGCCGCCGCGTCGCTGGTGGCGTCGGCCCGTCTTCGTGAAGGCGGCCGTCGCATTCCGCGAGGCGTTCCAAGAAGCATTGAGGATGCGACGTGCCGCGCACAGAAGGCGGCCGTTCTACGTCGAATGAGGCGCGTCTAAGCGCGTCTCATCGTCACCATCGCCACATCCCGGGCCAGCGCAGCCGCCCGGACCTTCGGGAAGGACCTGTCGTCCCAAGCGCTGCTCGCCTCGTAATGGGAGCGAGCCATGGATGGCATTGTTCTTGGACTTTTTCTTCTGGCCGCCTTCATCGGCGGCTTTGCATCGGGCCTCGCGGGCTTCGCGATGGGCTTCATCGTCTCGGGCATATGGTTGCACATCATCACGCCCATTCAGACGACAACGCTGATCGTCGGCTATGGACTGGTGACGCAAGGCTATGGCGTCTGGAAGCTTCGGAAGTCGCTCAGCTGGCGAAGCATCGCTCCATTCATCATCGGTGGAACGATCGGTGTGCCAATCGGGACGATGCTGCTGACCTACATCGACCCAACTTACATGCGGGTCGGTGTCGGCGTGCTGCTGGTCGTCTACGGCGCCTATGGCTTGCTGCAACCGTCATTCAGGCCGGTACGTGCCGGAACCGCGGCGGACGGCAGCGTCGGATTCTTCAACGGCGTGCTTTGCGGCCTGACCGGATTGCCCGGCTTCATCATCACGGTGTGGTGCCAGCTGCGCGGCTGGGCAAAGGATGTACAGCGCGCGGTCTTTCAGCCCGTCATGCTGGCGGCCATTGTAGTGACTGCCATATCGCTGAGCGTCACGGGTGCGATCACCGCGGAGACGGCCAAGCTATATGTGCTCGGCCTTCCCGCGATGCTGGCCGGTGTGTGGCTCGGGTTCAGACTCTATGGAAAGCTCGACGATGTGGGGTTCCGGAAGCTCGTCTTGCTGCTGTTGCTGCTCTCCGGATCGGCGCTGATCGTCGGGCATGGATGGCCGCTGGTGCGGGAGCGCTTCGAGCCATAAGCCGGACGCGGGGAGCCAGCCATTCGGCTACTTCTTTGGTTTGGCCTCGATGACGATCCTAGCGAGAGCTTTGCGCCGAGTATCGAAGGCGGCCTTTCCACGACGAAGGAGCACGATCATGAACGCGGAGCCATTTTCCATGTCTGAGTCCACAGCTCGCCTTGGCCGCATCGCTATCCTATGGCGTGGAGATGAAACGGAGCGGCGCAGTGCCATGCCGGACACCAGCCGGTTCAAGGCCGTCTTCGCGGCGCTTGCCGATGTCGGCGTCGATGCGGAATCGGTGGTCTACGAGGACGATGTGCGCGACGCCGTGCGTGCGCAGCTCGCCACGCTCGATGGCGTGCTCGTCTGGGTCAACCCGATTCACGAGGAGCGTAACCGCGTCAACCTCGACGCGCTGCTGCGCGAGGTCGCGGCGCGCGGCGTGTGGGTGAGCGCCCATCCCGATGTGATCCTCAAGATGGGCACCAAGGAGCTGCTCCATCGCACCCGAACGATGAGTTGGGGCTGCGATACGGCCCTCTATCGAACGGCCGAGGCGATGCGCGTCGAGTTGCCGGCGCGGCTCGCCGCTGGTCCCCGCGTGATCAAGCGCAACCGCGGCAACGGCGGCCAGGGTATCTGGAAGGTCGAGGCGCTGGCAAGTCTACGCAACCGATCGATGGTCCGCGTGCTGGATGCCACCAAGGACGCATCGGAGGAACTGGCGCTGGACGCGTTTTTGGAGCGGTGTGTCGAGTATTTCGAAGACGGCTGTGTGATCGATCAGCCGTTCCAGACGCGCCTGAGCGAAGGTGTGGTGCGCTGCTATATGGCAGGCGATCGCTGCGCCGGCTTCGGCCACCAGAAGGTCAAGGCCCTGGTCGACGTACCGGCCGCGCGCACCGAGGCCGGACCGCGACTCTACACCTCCAATGCTGACGCGCGCTTTCAGCGGTTGCGCCGGCTGATGGAAGATGAGTGGACGCCGCAGCTCGTCTCCTTGCTGGATATCCCGCGGCGAGACCTGCCGATGATCTGGGACGCGGACTTCATGCTCGGCCCGACCGGCGCCGATGGGACCGACAGCTACGTGCTTGGCGAGATCAACGTCAGTTCGGTGTTCCCGATGCCCGACGAGGCGCCGGCAGAAATCGCCTGCCGGGTTACCGATCGGCTGCGGTCGTCGAAGCCCTGAATGGTCCGAAGGAAACCAGCGTTCCGAAAGCTGGTCTTGCTGCTGTTGCTGCTCTCCGGATCGGCGTTTGATCATTGGGCAGGGATTCGGCGCTCCATCCCCTCCGGGCAAACGGAAAAAGAGGCGAGGGTTTTTCCGAAACCTCAAAAAAATCGGACGGGCGGAGCGTTGGCTTGCGCCGCCGTCACCCCTTAAAGTCGGGAGAGTTCTCGGTCTGCTGCAAGTCCGAAGCAAGGTATTGCTGAATTGGCAGGTGAATGAAGGCGCACCACACCGACGGCTTCTCGGGATCGAGATTGAAATGCTGGTGCTCGACCTCGTTCGGATTGAGCGGCAGCAGCACGAGGTCGCCCTTCTCCCAGTCGATCCGTTCGCCCTCGACCACCGAGTAGCCCTTGCCTTCGAGCACGTAGATGACAAGGCCGCCCTGGTGGCGGTGCTTGCCGGATTTGGTGTGAATCTCGTGCGTGAACACGCGCCACATATGCAGCGGCGTGTTCGGGATCGTCAGGGGTTCGAGATAGTAGCGCAGCTTGCCCTGGCGCGACTGGAACAGCGGGCGCTCCGCCTTGCGCACCACGATCTGCCCGCTCTTATTGCGTTCGAGCAGTTCCGCCCGCTCGCGCATCACGCGCTCATAGGGATTGTCCTGGAGCGGCGGCCGTTCGCGTTCGCGTGTGCGTTCGATCTCAGCCATTCTTGTCTCCTTGTTTTCGTTCGAGGCCTTCCGATCGAATTGCCTCTTCCATGTCGGCCGGCGTAGGCGCCGCCACTTTCGTGAAATTCGTGCGCTTGATTGCGGCACGCTTGGCGTTGTCGCAGAGCTGGCGCAGCCGCGCGCCGGAATAGCCTTCGGTCTGCGGCACGACGGCGGCGACAATGGCGTCGATGTCGGACCCGCCATCCCCGCTCGCGATGCGCAGCCCGATGCGCAGGATCGCCGCGCGCTCCACGGCGTCCGGCAGGTCGACCTCGATGTGGACGCCGAACCGGCCCGGCCGCAGGATCGAGGGGTCGATGAGGTCGATCCGGTTGGTGGCGCCGAGCACGATCACGCGCGAAAGCTGTTCGACGCCATCGAGCTCGGCGAGGAGCTGGCTGACGACGCGGTCGGTGGTCATCGCGCCCGAATGCGCGCCGCGCACCGGGGCGATCGCCTCGAGCTGGTCGAAGAAGATCACGGTCGGAGCGACCTGGCGCGCGATCCGGAACACCTGCCGCACGCCTTCTTCGGATTCGCCCAGCCATTTGGTGAACAGCTCGGGACCATCGACCGAGATGAAGTTCACCCCGCACTCGTTGGCGAGCGCCTTGGCAAGCAGCGTCTTGCCGGTGCCGGGCGGACCGTAGAGCAGGGCCCCGACATGCGGCGGGAGCCCCGAGGCGGTAAGGAGTTGCGGATTGCGCAACGGCAGCTCGACCGTCTCCTGCAACCGCTTCTTGACGGCGTCGAGCCCGCCAACGTCTCCCCACGACACGTCGGGAATGCTGATCAACGTCTCGCGCAACGCCGACGGACGAATTTGCGAGAGCGCCGTCTCGAAGTCCTCGCGCTCGACCCGCAAGTCCTCCAGCGGGATGCGGAATGCCGCGCGGTGGTCGGCGAGATTGCCGGCGCTGCGGCGCAGCCGGGAGAGGCCGGCGTCACGGCACAGCTCCATCAGGTCGGCGCCGAGGAAGCCGTGGGTGCGCCTTGCGATCTCGTCGAGATAAGCCTGCGCATCGCCGGACAGCGGCATCTCACGCGAATGGATTTCCAGGATTTCGCGGCGGCCGGCGGCATCCGGCGGGCCGATAAAGATCTCGCGGTCGAAGCGGCCGGGCCGGCGAAACGCCGGATCGACCGCATCGATCCGGTTGGTGGTGCCGATCACAATCACCGAGTCGACGCGCTTGAGGCCGTCCATCAGCGACAGGAGCTGCGTCACCGCGCGGGTGTCGGAATGTGCGCCGGTCTCGCCGCGCTTGGGCGCCATGGCGTCAAGCTCATCGATGAAGATGATCGAGGGCGCGTGATGCCCCGCCTCGTTGAACATGCGGCGCAGATTGGCCTCGGTCTCCCCCGTGTAGGTGCCGATCACGTCGGGACCGTTGATGTAGTAGAAGCGCGCGTCCACCTCGTTGGCCACCGCGCGCGCGAGATGCGATTTGCCGGAGCCGGGCGGGCCGTACAGGATGATGCCACGCGGCGGATTGATGCCGAGGTGCCGGTAGACCTGCGGATAGGTGAGCGGGAGCTGCGCCAGCTCGCGGATCAGCTTGATCTGCTTGCTTAAGCCCCCGACATCCTCGAAGGTGATGTCGAACACGCCGTCGGGAACGTGGGAGTCGTGATAGAGCAGCTTGATCTCGGTCGACTCGTCCACATAGCCTGGCCCATCGAGCGCATGGTGCACTTCATAGGTCGTGCCGGCGTGCGATTTTGGGAACGGGACGTAGAGCACCGCACCGACGCTGGCGGGAGTGCGGCTCTCGACCAGCACCTTCTTGATGTGCGGCACCAGATCGTGCGCCATCGAGACGTCTACGGCAGGATTGAGCTCGATCGATTTCACCGGCCCGATGTCGGCGCGCTCGATCTCGACCTGCTCGTTGAGGTGGGCCTTGAGCGCCTGGCGCACGAAGCGGTCGAGCCGGGTCGTGCCGGTGCCGCGGTCGGTATCGAACGGCGGGTCGAGGCGAACGAGGATGCTGCGGCCGCGATCGGTGGCGACGCGCACCACCGCGTCGGCGGCGACGCCAAGCGTCTCCATCAGCGCCGCGTCGAGGCGAATCGCCAGTCGCGCGCCGTTGCCGAAGTCGTTGGTCAGATGATCGACGCTGGCGTGGACGTGAACGCGGCCGCCATGCGCATGCGCGCCGTCCTGATGGGTGTGGTCGTCCATGGCTAGCGCATGACTCGATTGAATTGATGCTGTGCCCACTCTCCGTTCGTCCCCGCGAAAGCGGGGACCCAGGCCTTCGGTTGACGGCCCTGAAAAGAAAGTTCTGGATTCCCGCTTTCGCGGGAATGAACGGAAATGAGGCGATGCGACCGTAGCATGATCTCTAGCGCTTGTATTCCGGGGCGTCTTCCATTTGCTCGAAGCCCGAGCCGCGATCGACGAAGGTGCATTCGGTCCAGTTCGGCTCGGTGGCGACGAACTTCACCGTGACATCGGATTCGGTGTTGAAGTGCTGTATGATGATGCCGCGCGGGCGCAGCGGCAGGTTGATCACGTCGCCGGCCTCCCAGTGATGCTTGACGCCGTCCAGCACGGTGTAGCCCTTGCCTTCGAGCACCAGGATCACCTGCCCGCCCTGGAACTTGATCCGTCCGGAGCGGCTGTTCGGCGGGATCTCCTGCTGGAAGAAGATCATGGTCGCGAGCGCGGTGTCCTTGATGGATGGGTGCATGTACCAACGCATCAGGCCCTGCCGATTGGATTCCAGCGGCAAGTCGCCTTCTCTCACCACCTGGATGCCGGTGCGGATCTGCTCGCGCTGCTCGTCGCGGATAGCCATCAGCTCGTCCCAGTAATTCGTCTCCGCAAGCTTGGCCTTGCGCTCCTGGTTGCTGCGCCGTGTTTTTGCTTCGCCTGCCATGGTGGTCCTCAGAAGTCGTTTCCGTATTGCTCCTTGAGCAGATCGAGCCGGCGCAGCGCGTCGCGGTCGGTGACCATGAACAGCGTCGCCGTTTCGTCCGCCCGGTGTGTGATCCAGTTGCCGTGCGGCAGGCTGAACACGTCCCTCGGTTCCCACGCGATCGTGTCTTCGCCGACGCGCGTGGTGCCGCGTCCCTCGCAGACGAAGCAGACCGCATTGGCGGTCGTGCGGTAGCGCACCGTCTCGGTGCGCTTGTCGATCTGGGTGAGGTAGCAGTCCATCAGCGGCATGGTCGGCCCGCCGTTGACCGGATTGACGTAGCGCACTCGCCGCGCGCCGTCCTTCCAGGCCGGCGCCGCGCGCACCGCCGCCGAAGCTGAAGCCCATGGATAGCGGAACACCGGCGAGAACGGCATCGCCGGCTCGCTCAGTTCGGGCAAGATGTTGGGGAACGCGAAGGCGGAGTCGTCGGCGACGGTCGGCAGATCGTGCGCCGGGCCAGGCTCGAACACGTCGGTGCCGAGATAGCGGTGCAGCGGGGCGTCGAGCGCATCGAGCCAGATGATCGGCGCGTCGCCCCGGTGGACGTGCTCGTGCCAGGTCCAGCCCGGGGTGATGATGAGGTCGCCTTCCTCCATCGAGCAGTCCTTGCCGTCGACAACGGTCGCGGCGCCCTTGCCCTCGACCACGAAGCGCAGCGCGTTCATGGTGTGGCGGTGCGGGCGCGCCTTCTCGCCTGGCATCAAAATCTGGAATCCGGTGGCAAGATTGGTGCTGGTGCTGCCGGCGCCGCCGACCGCCTCGGGATCGGTCAGCGTGAGCACGCGCCGCTCGACCGCGGCTGGATTGGTGACCTTCATGGCGTCGTCGATCAGCGGCCGTATGACCTTCCACCGCCAGTGATGCGGGGCAGGGCCGCCTTCGCGGACCTTATGGGCCAGCACACTCTCCCACAGCGGGCGGATGTTTGCAGCCTGCCAGGCCTTGCGGATCTCCTCGTAGGGCCGCTCGCCTGCCGGCACGTCGGTTGCACTCATGGTTGGCCTCCAGGGGCGATCTGGCCACACTATAGCAGACAGCCGCGGCGGGCTCTCATGCCTGAATTCGCTCGGCGCTATGCGGCGCGGCGGGTCTACCGTCCACCACACCGGCCCCGCGCACCTGCTCGATGATCGCGCCGGCGTCGGCGGGACATGCGTCGCCCCGCCAGGCGACATGGCCATCCGGGCGCACAAGTACCAGCCTGCGCTCGTACAGCGTGGCCACATCGGGTTCCGCGAGCGCGACCTCCCGGAAGGGAACGCCGCGCGCTTTTGCCGCCTCGGCGAGCGCTGTGACATCGGGCGGCCGATCGCCGATCCGCAGCAGCACGAAGCCGTCGCCGAACAGATCGAGAGTCGAGCGTCCGTCGGGCAGCCAGGCATGCGGCGCGCGCGTGCCAGGGCGCGTGGTCGGAGCGAAGCGTTGCGGATCGATTCCGGGTGCCGGCGTGCCGTCGGCGATGCAAACCGGCGAGCCGTCGTAGCCGTAGAGGAGCTTGACGTGCTCGGGCACCGACAGCCAAGCCGGGTCGGCCTTCCAATCGCTCGTTCCCTCTCGCCAGCCGGGAATGGCGGCAATGGCGCTAAAGGATCGCGTCGCAAGCTCCACGTTTCGCACCGCCACCGGCCGGCGCTCGATTTCATAGGAATCGAGCAGCGCCGGCCCGCCCCAGCCTTCGGTTGTCGCCGCGAGCTTCCAGCCGAGGTTCACGGCCTCCTCCAGGCCGGTGTGCATGCCGATGCCGCCGGTCGGCGAGCACTCGTGCGCCGCGTCCCCGGCAACGAAGACGCGGCCCTTCCGATAACCACGTGCCACATAGTCGCGGCGCTCCCAGGGCGACGCCGACAGCATCTCGTAGGCGAATGCGCCGCCGGCCAGCTTCGCCAGCAGCACGTCGGGGTCGGCGGCGCTCAGCGGCTCGTCGAACACCGTCAACCGCCACAGCTCCTTGCCGTCGATCGGGATCAGCTCGGACCAGCAACCCGACTCGTCGATCATCCGGTAGAATCGCGCCCAGCCTTTGTCGTGGATTTCCGAGAGCGCGGCCGAGCGGAAGAACAGGTTGACGCTCTTTGCAATTGCGCCCAGTCCTTCGATGCCAATTCCAAGCGATTCACGCACGATACCGGACGGCCCGTCGCAGCCGACCAGATAGGCGGCGTGCAACGTGTTGCGCGCGCCGGTTGCCATGTCGGTGACGTGGACGGTGACGCCGCCCTCGTCCTGGCTGAAGCCGTCGAGCCGTGTGTTGTAGGCGAGCGTCACGTTCGGGAATGTGCGCGCGTGCTTGCTCAGGATCGGGTCGAAATAGATCTGCGGGCAGGGGCAGGCGGTCTCGGGCGTGAAGTCATTCTTGCTGCGCTGCGCGTAGGACGGCACCTTGAACCGCAGCAACTCCTTGCCGCGCATGCTTTCGAGGTAGACGAAATCGCGCGAGTGGCTTTCCGGCCAGACTGCCGTGCGCACTGCCTGCGCGATGCCCCAGCGGCGGCAGAACTCCATGTTGCGCGCCGAGACCATGCTCTGCTTGGGGATATTGATGGCGCCGTCGCGCTTCTCGACCAGGATACAGTCGACGCCGCGCTGACCGAGATCGCAGGCCAGCCCGAGCCCGACCGGCCCCGCGCCGACGATGATCACCGATGTCCTGCCGCCGTCCATGTCGATTCGTCTCGCCTTCATGCGGGCGCCCGGCGCAACCCGGCGTTCGTCACTTCACCTTGATGTTGGCCTCGCGAATGATGCGGCCGACCAGTTGGTATTCATGACGAAGGTGAGCTGTAAAATCCGCGCCGCAGCGGCCGGCCGGAACAAATCGCAACGCGGCCAGCTTCTCCCTGGCAACCTTGGAATCCAAGGCGGTGCGAAACCAGGCAATCAATTCCTCCGCAACGTTCTTCGGTGTGTTACCCGGTGCGACAACGCCAAACCAGATTTGCATCTCCAGCCCGGAAACGCCTGTTTCGGCAAGCGTCGGCACGTCCGGCATCACGTCCATGCGCTTGGGGGCGGCAACAGCAAGCGCCCGCAGCTTGCCGCCTTGCAGTTGCGGCGCCAGCGAGCCGTAATCCGACAACACCGATGTCACGTGGCCGCCCAAGGCCGCTGTGGTTGCCGGTGGAGTGGTGGGGAAGGGGACATAGGTGATGTCTGCTTTGGTCATTTGCTTGAGCGCCTCGACAATGAGGTGATGGGTCGAAGCCGGCCCGGCGTCCCGATCGTCACCGCGCCCGGCTTGGCGCGTGCGGCTTCGATGAGGTTCTTCATGCTGCGGTAGGGCGAAGAACGTTGCACCGCAAACACCGGCGGCGCGCTGACGAGATTGCAGATCGGCTTGAAATCCGTCAACGGCGCGAAGCCGACCTTGCGAACATGAGGGTTGATCAGGAACGAAGGCGCGACCATCAACAGCGTGTTGCCGTCGGGCGGGGCGCGCATGGCGGCTTCGGTGCCGATGATGGAGCCGGCGCCGGGCCGGTTCTCCACCACCACCGAAACGCGCTGCGCCTTGGCGATCTGCTCGCCGAGGACGCGCGCTATCGTATCGGGGCCACCGCCGGGGCCGAACGGAACGATGACCCTGATCGTTCTGGTCTGCGCCGACGCAGTGGCCGCTGACATGGCGAGAAGGGCGGCAACGAAGCAGCCGCTCATCCGAAATTTGGTCATGTGCATCCTCCAGATCGTATAAGGGCCGTTATGGAAGGTCCGTTGTCAGCTACGTTCTGACAGGAAGAGCAGCTTACCGGCCCACTTGGCGCGCACCGTTTCGGCGTAGTCATCCGGCACGGCGTTGACCTTGGGGAATTCGTCCTTCCAGTAAAACGGCCGCACCGCGTAGATGATGATGCGGCTGTTGACCGGCGAATTCACGTCACGCAGGTCCGGCGGCAACGTCGGGTCGATATAGCCGGTCCAGCAGCCGTCGATGATGTCGGTCGCCGTCTTCGGGTCCCAGCGCGTCGCTAGCGCCCACATCACCTCCGCCGAATTGGTGATGTCGATGTCGTGATCGACCACGATCACGATGCGACCGAGATAGGCGTTTGAGCCGCAGCCGGCCGCCACCAGCCCCGCCATCTTGGCGTGGCCTGCGTGCTGCTGCTCGATCGCGATGACGTTGATGAAGCGCGGGCCGCCGCCCGCGAGCTTCCACACGCCCTTGATGCCGGGCACGCCGGCGGCCTCCAACTCGTCCCAGAGCGCGGCGGCGCGGATCGGAGCGGAGCCCATGGCGAGCCCGGTCAGCGCCTTCAGCGTCGGCTTCACCGGCGGCGCGCCGACCACGATCGGGTCGTTGCGGTGGTAGATCGCCTTCACCTTCAGCACCGGCTCCGGCCGGATGCTCGAAGCGTAGTAGCCCGGCCATTCGCCGAACGGTCCTTCCGGCGCGGACAACTCCTCCGGCGGCGGCATGAAGCCTTCGAACACCAGTTCGGCATCGGCGGGCAACGGAATGCCGGTGTGCCGGCCTTTCACCACCTCGATCGGCCGACCGAGCCGAGCACCGGCGATGTCGTATTCGGAGACGTTCGGTCCCGGCGTCGCCGCGCCGATCGCACCGAGGACGGGCGACTGCCCGACGCTGATCGCCATCGGGCAGTGCCGGCCGCGCTCCCAGTACTTGCGGCGGATCATGTCGCCGTGCTTGCCGTGCTCGATGAAGACGGAGAGCGTGTCCTTGTCCTGCACCTGCACGCGATAGGTGCCGAGATTGACCCAGCCGTTGTCGGGGTCCTGCGTGATTACGATGCATTCGGTGCCGATATAGCGGCCGCCGTCGCCCTCGTGCCATCTGGGGGCGGGGAAGGCGAGCACGTTCACGGCTGCGCCTTCCTGCACGTTCTCCATGACCGGGCCTTCGGTCACCGTGACCGGTGGGATCGGGTCGGTCTGCTTGCGCCGATGCTTGCGGTAGCGCTGGACCAGCTCCAGCCCCTGCGCGCCGCCGCCGAACACCTTGGAGGAGCGCACATTGGTCGCGATGCGGTGGCCCGGCGGGTAGCCCTTGATGTTGCGGAAGACGAGCACCGGCGGGTGTTCGCGCGCCAAGCTGAGTTCGTATAAGGCTCCGATCTCAAGCTCGGGATCCGCCCCGTCGACATATTCGACGTCGCCCATCTCCTCGGCGAAGGCGATGGCCTTGCGGAGATCGCCCAGGGCCTCCACTGCCATGGCTTCGTGATTACTGACAGGTTTGTTCACGGCCATTCTCTCCCGGGCGCGTCGCCCTGACGCTAGCCGAATATCCCGCAATATGAAAATGTCCCCCGAGCGGTCTCCGAGGCCGCAAAGCCGCATCGGGGAGGACGGGAATGAGACAGTCCGCATCAACGATCGCCCGGGGGACCGCCGTTGCGCTCGCGGGCGTCTGCCTCTCCAACCCGGCATGCGCGCAGTCGGACTATTACGCCAACAAGACGGTGCGGGTGATCGTGGGGCTCGCGGCCGGCGGGACGGTCGACACCTTCGCGCGCGCATTTTCCGGATATCTGCGCAAGCACATCCCGGGCAATCCGACGGTCATCGTCCAGAACATGCCGGGCGCCGGCGGCAAGAACGCCACCAATTTCCTCGCCGAGAAGGCGGCGCCGGACGGTCTCACCATCCTCTACGGGCCCTGGGATCCGCTGGCGCAGGCGCTCGGCGACAAGAACTTCCGTGCCCGCTACGAGAAGCTGGAATATATCGGCGGCACCGGCGACATCCGCGTGCTCTATGCGCGCACCGACGCCGTACCGGGCCGGATCAAGACGCCCGCCGACATTGCCAAGGCGCAGAACCTGGCGCTCGGCGCGCTCAATCCGACCGATATTTCCGGCCTGCTGCCGCATCTCGCGCTCAACGTGCTTGGCATCAAGCACAAGATCATCATGGGCTATCGCGGCGGCAGCGATGTCTTCCTGGCTATGCAGCGGGGCGAGATCCAGGTGCATTCGACCAGCATCACGACCTTTCGCAGCCGCAATGCCGCGTTCGTAAAATCGGGAGACGGCATCGGGATCGCTTATCTCGTTCCGGTTGACTCGCGCGGACAATACGAGACCAGCAAGTTCATCTCCGAGATGCCGGCCTTCCCCGAACTCTACAAGGCCATGCGCGGCGGCAAGATGCCCGCAGGCGCCATGTGGGGCGCACTCAACTGGCTGACCAACCAGACCGGCGAGCTCACCTTCGTCGGGTTCGCTCCGCCTGCGACGGCGCAAAGCCGCATGACGATCCTGCGCAAGGCGTTTCAGGCGGCCTCGAACGATCCGGATTTCATCAAGGAATCGACCAAGCGCTACGGGCTGCCATACACCTATATCGGCGTGGAGCGCGGGCAGGCGGTGATCCGGTCGCTGGCGGACGTGTCTCCGAGCGTGCTCGAGACGCTGCGCGAGGTCACCGGCGTAAAGAAGTGATCGTCGCCAGTCGTAGCCGTCAGGCATCCACGCTGGCGGCGAGCGCGTTCTCCTGGATGAATTCCCGGCGCGGCTCGACGATGTCGCCCATCAGCTTGGTGAAAATGTCCTCGGCCTCGTCGATCTCCTTGACGGCGACCTGCAACAGCGAACGGGCATTGGTGTCGAGCGTGGTTTCCCAGAGTTGGTTGGGGTTCATCTCGCCCAGGCCCTTGTAGCGCTGCAGCGAAACGCCCTTGCGGCCGGCAGCGGTCACCGCCTCGAACAGGCCGACCGGACCGTAGATTGGCGTCTCCTCGTCGCGGCGGCGCAACACCCCGGGGCGCTGGTAGGCATCCTGCAAGGACGCTGCAAATCCGTCGAGCTTGCGTGCATCGGCGGAGCCAAGCAGCGCCTGATCGATGATCGCGACTTCCTTCACCCCGCGCACGGTGCGTTCGAACTGGAAGCCTGCCCCCTCCGTGAACTGGCCTTGCCAACCGCGCTCGGTCTCTTCCGCCAGCGCGTCGAGTCGGCGCGCGATGTAAGGCGCGGCCGCCGTGGCCTTTTGCGGGTCTCGGAAGATATTGGAGTTGAGCACGCCGAGTATCGTCGCTTGCTCGACCACCTGGCGATTGTAGCGGCTGTGCAGGCCGTTGAGCACGTTACGGATGATGCGTGCTTCCTCGACCAGCCGGCGCAGGTCGGGACCGGCACGATGCTCGCCCGAATAGATGTGCAGCACCGCTTCGTCGGTGCCGGAATCGATCAGAAACTCCTCAAGCGCGCGCTCGTCCTTGAGATATTGCTCGGACTTTCCGCGCGAGACCTTGTAGAGCGGCGGCTGGGCGATATAGAGGTGCCCGCGCTCGATGAGCTCCGCCATCTGGCGATAGAAGAACGTCAGCAGCAGCGTGCGGATGTGGGCGCCGTCCACGTCGGCGTCCGTCATGATGATGATCTTGTGGTAGCGCAGTTTGTCGATCGAGAATTCGTCCACACCGATGCCGGTGCCGAGCGCGGTGATCAGCGTGCCGATTTGCTCGGACGACAACATTTTGTCGAAGCGGACGCGCTCGACGTTGAGGATTTTCCCGCGCAGCGGCAGCACCGCCTGGAATTCGCGGTTGCGGCCCTGCTTGGCGGAGCCGCCGGCGCTATCGCCCTCGACGATGAAAAGTTCGGATTTCGCGGGATCGCGCTCCTGGCAGTCGGCGAGCTTTCCCGGCAGCGAGGCGACGCCCAGCGCACTCTTGCGCGTCATCTCGCGCGCCTTGCGCGCGGCCTCGCGTGCGGCGGCCGCCTGGATGACCTTGCCGACGATAACCTTGGCGTGTGACGGATTTTCCTCGAACCAGGACTTGAGCTGGTCGTTGAGGACGCCCTCGACCACCGGGCGCACTTCGGAGGAAACGAGCTTGTCCTTGGTTTGCGAGGAGAACTTCGGGTCCGGCACCTTGACCGAGAGCACGGCTGTCAGCCCATCGCGGCAGTCGTCGCCGGTGAGCGCGACCTTCTCTTTGCGCGCCACCCCGCCGGTCTCGCCGTAGTGAATGACCTGGCGCGTCAGCGCGCCGCGGAAGCCGGCAAGATGGGTGCCGCCGTCGCGTTGCGGGATGTTATTGGTGAAGCAGAGCACGGTCTCGTGGTAGCTGTCGTTCCACCACAGCGCACATTCCACCACGATGCCGTCGCGCTCGGCCTTGATCATGATCGGCTTGGGCACCAATGCGGTCTTGTTGCGGTCGAGATATTTGACGAACGCCTCGACGCCGCCCTCGTAGCGCAGCTCCTCGCGTTTCTCGACCGCGTGGCGCATGTCGGAGAGCGCGATGGTCACGCCCGAATTGAGGAAGGCGAGCTCGCGCAACCGGTGCTCCAGCGTCGGGAAATCGAATTCCAGCATTGTGAAGGTCTGCGGTGACGGCATGAACGTCACCTCGGTGCCGCGCTTGTCGTAGGCCGCGCCGACCTCGGCGAGTGGGGCCAATGCCTCGCCGTCGCGGAACTCCATGAAGTGCTGCTTGCCGTCGCGCCAAATGGTGAGCTTGAGCCACGTCGACAGTGCGTTCACCACCGAAACGCCGACGCCGTGCAATCCGCCGGACACCTTGTACGAATTCTGGTCGAATTTTCCGCCGGCGTGGAGCTGGGTCATGATGACCTCGGCCGCGGAGACGCCCTCGCCCTTGTGGATGTCGGCCGGGATGCCGCGGCCGTCGTCACGGACGGTGACCGAGCCGTCGGGATTGAGCACCACGTCGACCTGCTTCGCGA
>JBOHIG010000225.1:0-11871 GCA_050725815.1 Xanthobacteraceae bacterium | reverse complement strand
CTCTCGCACAGGCCGGCGATCATCGCCTCGCGGCCGGCCTCGATGCGCTTGGCGATGGCGATCTCGCCCTCGCGCGAAAGCAACTCGATCGATCCCATCTCACGCAGGTACATGCGCACGGGATCGTCGGTTCGCTCGGTCGGCTCCTTGGTCTCGGCCTAGGCGGGCACCTTCTGCTGGACTTCTAACAGCTCGTTCTCGCCCTCGTTATCCTCCTCGGCCTCCTCGCGCGTCTCCTCGTCGTCGCTCGCTTCCTCGGTCTCGACCACGTTGACGCCCATCTCACTGAACATGGAGAGCACGTCCTCGATCTGCTCGGAATTGACCTCCTCGGAGGGCAGCACCGCGTTGATCTGGTCGTGGGTGACGTAGCCGCGCTTCTTAGCCTGGCGAATCAGCTTCTTGACGGCGGCGTCCGAGAGGTCGAGGAGCGGGAGCGGGGTATCGGGGGTATCGGCGGCCTCCTTCTCCGGCGCCTCCTCCTTCACGTTCTCCTTTATGGCGACCTTCTGATTTATGGCGACCTTCTGAGCGGCGGCCTTTGCGATCTTGGGGGTGGCCTTCGGCGGCGCGGCCTTTTGGGTCACTTTCTGGGTCACCTTTTGGGTCACTTTCTGGGTCGCTTTCTGGCTGGCCTTCTGGGTGGCTTTGGTCTTGCTCGCCATCAAATTCTCTCCTCACGTCCCCTACCCTATGGGGGAACGACTCGACCCCAGACTCCCGGCCGCCCAGTCCCCACATCAGGTGGGGCACCCAACGCCCGCTACAATCCCTGCGCCCGCTCGTCCTGCCGCCACCATGGCCTGCGGCCCGACTCGCCCCGCCCGCTTTTTGCCAGCGCCCGCTTAAACTCCGATTAACCCTTCCAGCCGCCGAACCCAAGACTTTTTCAAGCCGGTCGTTTTCAAGCAGGTCGTTCAAACGGCTCGCTTTAATCAGGCAAACAAATAATCCTGCGAAACCGGGGCGCGCCCTCGGCTCACAGGTTCTCCGCCTTCCGGCCCGACGATGACCCGAAGCCCTCGATCAGCGCTTCGGTTCCGTCGATGGCGGCCAGGCGGGCCTTCACGTCCTGCAACCAGGAATAGTTGGCCTCGGTCGGCTCACGTCCCAAGGCCAGCTCGGCGTCCTTCAGTTCCCTAAGTAGGGAATGCCATTGCCGATGCAAGGCGATGAGCTGATTCCAGGTCATCAACGCGTCCTCGGGCCCGGCTTCCGGCCGCGAGCCCCACACGGACGTCGTTGTGATTGCCTTTTCAATGCGTTCAAGGGCGTTCGCGAGGTCGCGGCGGCCAAGCTCCCGGCGGATGGTCTCCGGATCGGGCGCGCCGTCATGGGCGAAGATATCGATCAAGGCGGCTTTCAGCTTCTCGGTTTCCGGGTGGCGGAACTCGATCCCCGCCAGGTCCTCCAGGTGGTCGTGCAGCAGCCAGGGGTGGTTCAGCACCGCCTGCAAGATCAGCGCCTCGCGTTTCGGCACCGCGCCGCGATGGCCGCGATGCACCGGACTCGCCGCAAGTTGCGGGCTCATCACCACGTAGGGCCCGCCTGCATAGGGCGCACCAGACGCGCGCGGCGGCGCATTTCCGCGCCGGCCACCGGCGCCGTAGCGGCCGCGCTCATTCCAGGGCTGACGCCGGTCGCGCGGCGAGCGCGGCGGAACCGGCGGCTCGAACAGCGCGCGTAGCCGGCCGCCGAAGTCGGCGCGGTAGTGTCGCCGCACGGATTCCGCGCCAATCTGCGTGAGCACATCGCCCAGCCGCGCTTCGAGTGCGGCGCGGCGCTCGGGCGTATCGAAGGGTCCGGCCTCGGTCTCGCGCATCCACAATACCTGCGCGAGCGGCGCCGCCTGCGCGACCAATTCGGCCACTGCCTCGCGGCCGCCCGAGCGCACCAGATCGTCCGGGTCGCTGCCCTCGGGCAGCGTCACGAAGCGCAGGCTCTTGCCGGGCGCAAGCAGCGGCAGCGCGATGTCGACGGCGCGATAGGCCGCGCGGCGGCCGGCGGCATCGCCGTCGAAGCACAGCACCGGCTCGTCCGCCATCTTCCACATCAGCGCGAGCTGATCCTCGGTGAGCGCGGTGCCGAGCGGCGCGACGGCAGCCTCGAAGCCTGCCTCCACCATGGCGATGACGTCGACATAACCTTCGACCGCGACCAGCTCCGCGGACAAATTGCGTTGCGCAGACTGTGTAAACTTGTCGGCGTTATGAGCGGCGGCGCGCGCATTGGCGATGTTGTAGAGGATCGCACCTTTGTGGAAGAGCGCGGTGTCCGGCGAGTTGAGGTATTTCGGCTGCGCGTCCTTCTCTAGTGTGCGGCCGCCGAAGGCGATCAAGCGGCCGCGCACGTCGCCGATCGGGAAGATGATCCGGTCGCGGAAACGGTCGTAGGGAACCGGGATGTCGTCGCCGGCCACCAGCAGCCCGGCCGCGATCATGTCCTCGACCGACACGCCCTCCTTGCCGAGATGCTCCTTGAGCGCGAAACGCTCCGCCGGCGCATAGCCGATGCGGAACTTGAGCTGCGTTGCCGGGTCGATACCGCGATCGGCGAGATAGCCCCGCGCCCGCGCGCCGGTGCGGCCGGCGAGTGTCGCCTCGAAGAATTTTGCCGCCATCTCGACGACATCGTGAAGCGTCCGCCGGCGCTGCTCGCGCGCCTCCTCATCGCTCGAAACCTTCGGCAGCGGCATACCGGCCTGCTGCGCGAGCCGCTCCACGGCTTCGGGGAAGGACAGGCCTTCCGTCATCATCACGAAATCGTAGATCGAACCGTTCTTGCCCGACGAGAAGTCGAACCACGCCATCTTGTGGTCGTTGACGAAGAAGGACGGCGTCTTCTCCTTGTTGAATGGCGACAGCCCCTTCCACTCGCGCCCGGCCTTGCGCAGTTTCACGCGTTTTCCCACGACTTCCGACACCGCAAGCCGCGCGCGCAGCTCGTCGAGGAATTGGGCTGGGAATCGCATGGTGATTCGCGAGGTTAGCGCCTAATCTGAGGCAAGGGTGGGAGAACATGACAGGGGCCGAGAGCGCGGGGGTTTGTCCCACTTATCCACAGGCCGGGTTTCGGCCTTCAGCATTGGCATAGGCCGTCAGGAACCGGCTGGAGCGGCTTTCGGACGCGGCTCGATCCGCATTGATCCACGCGCCGCGAAGCGGCAGGAGACGTCCATGAGACAGATCATCCTCGCCTGTGCGCTCGCGCTTGCCGCGCCCGCCGCCCATGCGGAACCCGCCGACTTCGCGGGCAAGACCATCACCATCATCTCAAGCTTCGGCGCCGGCGGCGGTTACACCACCTATGCCGAGATCGTGGCGCGCCATCTCGGGGCGCACCTGCCGGGACGGCCCACGGTGATCGTGAAGACGATGCCGGGTGCGGGCGGCATGAATGGCACCAGCTACCTCGCCAACGTCGCGGCGCGCGACGGCACCGTGCTCGGCGTCGTGCCGCAGACGGTCGCGATCGCGCAGGCGCTCGGACGCCATGCCGGACGCTACGACGCGCGCGCCTTCAACTGGATCGGCCGAGTCAACTCCAACGTCGAGGTGCAGCAGACCTGGCACACCGCGCCGGTGAAGACGATCGAGGACGCGCGGCTTAAGGAGGTCGTGGTCGGCGGCACCGGGCCGCAATCGTCGTCGGTCGTGTTCCCGCGCATCCTCAACGCCATGTTCGGCATGAAGTTCAAGGTTGTCGCAGGCTACGAGGGCGTCAACATGGTATCGATCGCCATGGAACGCGGTGAGGTGCAGGGCATGGTGCGGCCGTGGTCGATCACGAAGACCGTGCATCCGGAATGGCTGCGCGAGAAGAAGATCAACCTGCTCGTGCAATATGCCGCCGCACGGCATCCGGAGATCCCGCAGGTGCCGGCGGTGGTCGATCTCGCGGCGACCGACGAACAGCGGCAGATTCTGAGCCTGTTCGCGAGCGGCAGCGACATCGGCCGCTCCATCATGGCGCCGCCGGGCGTGCCCGCCGACGCCGTCAAGGCGCTGCGTACGGCCTTCATGCAGACGATGCGCGATCCGGCGCTGCTCAAGGAGATCCGCAAGAGCGGCATCGACATCGACCCGCTCGCGGGCGGCAAGTTGCAGGAGATCGTGCGCGGCGCGGTGGACGTGCCGCCCAAGGTCACCGAGGCGGCGAAGGCATTCACGGCAAAGCGCAAGTAGCCGAGGAGGACTTGAGATGCAACGCGGTCCCTCCCCTTTAAAGGAGGAGGGACAGGCTAAGCATTTCGCAACGGTTCTACTTCTTCTTCGCCTCCAGTCCCGCTGCCTTCACGATCTTCTGCGCGCGCACGCGATCGGCGATCAGATAGTTGCGGTACTGCTCGGGCGTATTGAGGATCGGCTCAAGCCCGCGGTCGGTCATCTGCCTCTTGGTGAAGGCGGGATCGCGCGCAATCGCGATGATCTCGTTGCGGACCTTGTCCACGATCGCGCGCGGCGTGCCGGCGGGCGCCAGCAGGCCGAAGAAGGCGCGGGTGTGGTCGCGCGCGAAGCCAAGCTCGCCGAGCGTCGGCACGTCCGGGATGAGCGAGACGCGCTTGTCGCTGTCGGCGAGGATCGGCGTGACCGTGCCGCTGCGGATATACGATATCTGGTTGCCGAGTCCGAGGAACACGACAGGCGTCGCCCCTGACAGCAGGTTGGTCATGGCGTGGCCGCCGCCCTTGAACGGCACCCGCACCATGTCGGCGCCGGTCTTCTTCTTCCAGTTCTCCATGAACACGACCAGCGACGAGGACGGCGCCGAGTAGGACAGCGTGCCCGCCTTCGCCTTCGAATAGGCGGCGAGTTCGTCCATCGTCTTGACCCCGAGCTTGGAGCTCACGCCCAGCGTCTGCAGGATGAAGAACAGGTTGGTGATCGGCTGGAAACTCTTGTCGGGATCGTAGGGCAGGCTCTTTTGCGTGAACTGGTTGTAGGTGAGTGGCTCGCCCGGCATGACACAGAACGTATAGCCGTCGGGCGGCGCCTCCGCGCAGGCGCGTGCGCCGATGATCATGAAGCCGCCGGGCCGGTTCTCGACCACCACCGGCTGGCCGAGCCGCTTGTGCAGAGGATCGGCGATCGCGCGCACGAAGATGTCGCTGATGCCGCCCGGGCTGGTGGTCACGATGATCCGGATCGGCCGGTTCGGATAGCTCTGCGCGGCCGCCGGCGATGCGGCATACTGCGCGGCAAGCGCGGCGAGACATGCGACGACGGCGCGACGGGTCATGGGATGCCTCCACTATTTTGCCCAGAGTAGATCGATGAAAACCGAAGAACACAAGGTCACCATGCGCGATGGCGTACGCATCGCGCTCTGCGTCTATCGGCCGGATGGCAGCGAGCGCGCTCCGGCGCTGTTCGCGGCATCGCCCTACCAGTACGAGTTCGACACCGTGCCGGCGTTCCCGCTGTTCCTGTGGCGGGAGACCGGACCCATCGAATGGTACATCGACCAAGGCTACGCCTATGTGCACGCCGACGTGCGCGGCGCCGGCCGCTCGGAGGGCGAATTCGGATTCATGGACGCGACCGAGCAGCGGGACTATGTCGAACTGATCGCCTGGATCTGCGCGCAACCCTGGTGCAACGGCCGGGTCGGCGGGATCGGGCAGTCGTATTACGCGATGGCGCAGTGGCTGATGGCAACGCTCAACCCGCCCGGCCTCGCCTGCATCGCGCCCTATGACGGATTGGTCGACCAGTACCGCTGCTCGAACTATCACGGCGGAATTTTCTGCAACTACCGTTCGATCTGGTACACGAACCTGCGCGCGGACAACCAGCATCGCCCGGCCGGAAAAAGCGGCCGAGCGCCGATGCGCTTCGATCTCGTCGGTGCGCTCACCGAGCACACGCTCGACGACGACTGGTGGCGCGAGCGCTCGCCGTTCTGGCGGCTCAAGGACATCCGCGTGCCGGTGCTGTCGATCGGCCACTGGGGCAAGATGGGCCTGCATCTGCGCGGCAACATCCTCGGCTTCGAAGAAGTGCGCGCGCCGAAGAAGCTCGTCGTCACGGGCGCCAAGAGCGTGCATGAGGCGCACCACCAGTACGAGCAGGTCGAATTCCACGAGAAGGAGCTGCTGCCGTTCTACGACCTGCACCTCAAGGGCAGGAACAACGGCTTCATGGACGGCGCGCCGGCGCGGCTGTTCCTCCGCGGCGCCAATGTCTGGCGCGAGGAGGACGAGTGGCCGCTGCCACGCGCGAAATATTTGCCGTGGTACCTGCGCAAGGGCCCGTCGGGCAGCGTCACCTCGCTCAATGACGGCGGCTTGTCGGCCGAGCCGCCGACGGCGGGAGAAGGCGCCACCAGTTACACTTATCCGAATGGGGAATGGACCAACGGTGTCATCGGCAACGGGCCAGACGGGCGGCCTGACCCGGTGCGGCGCGTGCTCACCTTCACGTCCGAGCCGCTCCAGGAGGACATGGAGGTGACCGGGCCGATCGTGCTCAAGCTGTTCGCTTCATCCGACCAGATCGATACCCGCTTCATCGTCAAGCTCGCCGAGCAACATCCGCAGAAGGAAGAAGACCGCGCGACATCTACGCCGATACCGGGCAGGCCCGGCATCGGTGGAACGCAGCCCGCTTTCACCAACGTGTCGAAGGGCTGGCTCAAGGCTTCGCACCGCGAGAAGGACGAACGCCGCTCGACCCCGATGCGGCCGTTCTACACCCATACCAATCCACAGCCGCTCACACCTGGCGAGGTCTATGAGTTCGACATAGAGGTGCTGCCGATCGCTTATCTATTCAGGAAGGGCCATCGCATTCGGCTCGAGATCGTCAATGGCGATTCCGCGCTAACCGACGCGGTCTTCACCCACCCGTATCATCCGACCCTGATCGGAACGGACACCATCCACCACAGCGCCGCGCACGCATCGTGCATCCTGCTGCCGGTTCTCCCCAGCCAAACGTGATCCTCCGCCATTATTGCACGTTACGATTCGCGTAAGCCTTGGTGCAATTTTCCAACACGGCGAAAAGGCGTTCTAAGCTGTTACCGAAGGTGTAACCCTGATTTTTGGCGCCTGGAGTCGGCGCATTGACATTGAACACCAGCGGGACGTTGATCGCGTTGCCTGATGGGTTGCGACATCGTCGATCCAAACAACTTACGAACAGACGGCTGCGCACCCCACCTCACTTCGAGGTTCTTGAGCCTGCAGTCAATGTCGACGGACATCAGCATATGAACAGCGTCTGGCCTTTCGAAAGGCAAGGCGGACACGCTGTCTGTCGCTCGTTGAGTGAACTTCGCCGCCCGGCGCATCGGCTCCGATAAGACGCGGCGGCGCGGGAGCAACCAAACGAAAACGCAGCAAAGCTGGAGGTATCAATGAAACGCTTGATTCTGAATTCAGTCGCCGCCGCGGCCGCGGTCATGATCGGTCTCGCGACGGCTTCCGCGCAGGTCCAATCCCCCGCAGGCAACACCGCTTCGCTGACGCCCGAGCAGCGGATCGCCATTCGCACCGCCATCAGCGAACGGCTGGCGGAGGAGATGCGGCAGAGGCTGGCGATGAGGCTCGCGGCAGCCGCAGACACCCTGTCCGATCTCACGCCCGTTCAGCGGATTGCCATCCGCCGCGCGATCAGCGCCAGGCTTGGCGACGACGTTCAGCAAGGGCTTCCGGAAAAGCTCGCCGAGCGGCTCTCGGAAAGGCTCGGAACCGAGGTGCAGATGAATGGCACCGGCAAGCTCACACCCGAGCAGCGAACCGCCATCCGTGCCGCGATCCACGAGCGGTTTGGCGACGACCTGCGAGAACAGATCGCCGATCGGGTGGCCGAGGCCGCCGCCAGTCTGGCCGCTCTTTCGCCCGAGCAACAGGCCGCCGTGCTCAGCGCCGTCAGGGCGAGGCTCGCACAGGAAATCAAGGAACGACTCGGAGAAAGACTCGCGGATGCGATCGGTGAGAGGCTCTCGCAGAGAACCGTCGGCGCCGGCGGTCAATGAATTGACATGTGACGCGACCGGGGTGAGGCGGGACGCTTGAACGCCTCATCCTTACGACTTGCGTGGCGGGCGATCCTGCGGGCCCGCCCGCCCTCGCTTATTGCGGCTTGGCGCCGGACTCCTTGACGACCCGCCGCGCAGTCGCGCGGTCCTCCTTGATGAAGCGCGCGAATGCGTCGGGCGCATCGACGGCGCGCTCGACCGCGCGGTCGACGAAGACCTTCTGATGGAATGCCGCGTCGGCGGTGATGCTGGCGACCTCCTTGTGCAGCCTTGCCACGATCGGCTTCGGTGTGCCGGCCGGTGCGAACAGCCCGAACCACGATTGAGGATTGGACACGCCGGTCGCCTCCTTCAGCGTCGGCACGTCCGGGAACAGCGGCGAACGCGCATTGGCATTGACCGCGAGCGCGACGATGCGGCCACTCTTGATCTGCGGGATCATGTTCGACAGTCCGAGCAGCGTAATTGGCGTCGCGCCCGAGAGCACGGCGGTGACCACCTCGTTGCCGCTGCGGTATGGCACCCGCACCAGGTCGATGCCGTTCTGCCGCTTCAGCGTCTCCATGAAATGCACAAGCGGGAACGAGAACGTCGAGTAGCTCAGCGGCTTGGATTTGGCGAGCGCGATCAGCTCGGGCACCGTCTTGACCTTGAGCGCGCCGTTGACCGCGAAGGCGAGCGTGTTGAAGAACAAATTGGTGATCGGCTCGAAATCCTTCTCCGGATTGAACGGAACCATCTTGAACAGGAACTGGTTGTAGACGATCGGCTCACTGGACAGCACGCAGATGGTGTAGCCGTCGGGCGCCGCCTCGGCGCAGGCGCGCGTGCCGATGTTGAGGCCGCCGCCGGGCCGGTTCTCCACGATGAAGGTCTGACCCAGTCGCTTCTGCAATTCGTCGGTCAACGCGCGGGTGAAGATGTCACCGCCTCCGCCGGCGCCGAGTGGGATGATGACCCGAACCGTCCGATTCGGATAGGTCTGCGCCGATGCCGGCACGCACCATGCGGCTGCGATAGTCGCGACCAGCAGCCGCGCGAGCAACCTCCCCATGACGTTTCCCCAGTGCAGCTTTCGTTGTTGTGCGCTTACCATAACGGCAGCCGCCTAATGGCCGCAACCTGACGGCGCGCGAATTACTGCGGCGCGACGCCAGTGTCTTTCACGATACGCGCAGATTGGTTTCATCGGTCCCCACCATCAACGCAGACCCGCATAGCATGCCCGTATGCGCCGCGCTTGCCTTGGCCTCGTTCTCGGCGTAGGGCGGGCATGCCCGCCGCATCGCATCATCATCGGACATGTCCGCACCACAGCCCGCCCAGCCGGTTTCTCTGTTCGCGATCTACAGGCTCTGCTTTCTGGTCGGGCTGCTCAGCTTCGGCGGCGGGCTCACCGCATGGTTCCGGCGTGAGGTGGTGCTGGTGCGCCGCTGGATGACCGACGACGAGTTCTTCAATGGCTATTCGCTGGCGCAGATCCTGCCCGGCGTGAACTCGACCAACATGGCGGTCTATATCGGGCAGCACCTGCGCGGGCCGATCGGTTCGACGGTGGCGCTCACAGGCCTGCTCACCGGACCGTTCTTCATCGTGCTCGCGGCCGCCGCCGCTTATCACCAGCTCGTTGCCATCCCGGGCTTCCCGATCGCCATGGGCGGGCTCGCCGCCGCCGCTGTCGGCATGATGTTCCAGATGGGAATGGCGTCCGCCCGCAACGTGCACCGGCACATTCCCTCGGCGCTGGTGCTGGCGGCGACTTTCGTCTCGGTCGGCGTCATGCAATGGCCGCTCATTCCGGTGCTGGCGGTGCTGGCGCCGCTCAGCATCGCCGCCTCCTGGCCGCGGAAGCCCAAAGATGCGTGACAATCCGCTCATCGCGCTGATCGTGGTGATTTCGCCGCTGTCGCTCTTGGCAATCGGCGGCGCGTCGGCGATCTACGCGCCGCTGCAGCACCAGACGGTCGACGTCCAGCAGTGGCTGACCGGCCGCGAATACCTCGAGATGTTCGCCATCGCACGTGTGACGCCGGGCCCCGGCTCGATGCTGACGACGTTGATCGGATGGAAGGTCGCGGGCTTCGCCGGCGCGCTGGTGGCGACGCTGGCGCTCTATGTGCCGTGCTCGGTGCTGTGCTTCGCGGTGGCGCGCACCTGGAACCGCTATCGCGGCACCGCCTGGCACACGGCACTCGAGAACGGCCTGCGCCCAATCGGCGCGGGGCTGATGATCGCGGGCGGCGTGATGATCCTGCGTATCGAAGGCTCGGGCATCCTGGGTTGGATCGTCGCCTTCGCGGTCGTCGGCGTGATGGTCTGGCGCGAGCAGATTCACCCGATGGTCCTGCTGTTCGGCGGCGCGGCCGTGTTCCTCGCGGTGCGCGCCGTCACCGGGTAATGCGCGTCAGCCTTGGCCCGACAGCACGGCCTTCACCAGCGCGCTCGCCTTGCCGAAGTCCATCTGCCCGGCGTATTTGCCGCGCAGCGCGCCGATCACCTTGCCCATGTCCTTCATGGACGACGCGCCTGTGTCCTTGATAGTCGCAGTGATCGCCGCCTTCATCTCCTCGTCGGAGAGCTGCTTGGGCAGGAAGCCGGAGATGACCGCGATCTCGGCGCGCTCCTGGTCGGCGAGTTCCTTGCGGCCGCCCTTCTCGTAGAGCTCGACCGATTCCTGGCGCTGCTTGATCATCTTCTGCATCACGCCGAGCAGATCGTCGTCGGAGAGCGGCCCCCTGCCGGCGCCACGCGCCTCGATGTCGGCGTTCTTGATCGCGGCATTGACGAGCCGCAGCGCGGACAGACGCGGCTTGTCCTGCGACTTCAGCGCGTTCTTCATGCCATCATTGATCTTGTCGCGGAGCACGGTGTCCTCGTTTCGAGAGCTTGAGTCGGATCAATGGGTCGCGGCCCGTGCCCGCTGGATCGGCGGACAGTGAACCGAGCCGTATGAGCAAAATACGCAACAATCGCCAGGATAGGGCACAAGCTCGACGCCGCATCCCGTGCAAGCATACCTGATGCTGCAGGCGTTCTCGGGCATGCGCTCGCTCGCGCGATGGCCGCATGCGGGGCACGTGATAATCGACTCATGGACGATCAAGATGATAGCCCCTGTTTCTGCGCCGCCGTCCGCTTTCTCCATCGATGAACCGCGATCAGTGCCCAGATTGCCTCCACCACGCCGAATGGCCATGCACCCTGCGCAAAGCCGTACACCGACGCCGCCACGCAGGCGGCAGCGAAGGCAAGCACGAATGCAGGACTATGATCCTCCAAGGCGTAGAAGATCAGCATCGCGGTAACGCCGGCGAGGCCGAACGCTGTGAGTGCGTCCATATTTTTCCCACAGCCTCTTTAAGCCTGCGGCGCGCCCGGTTATGTAGGCCGCTGATGAACCCCGGACAAGACGATTCAGCCTGGAGCGAGCCGAAGGCCACCGCGCTCCTCGTGCTCGCGGACGGAACGGTGCTGGAAGGCGCGGGGTTTGGCGCCCCCGGCCACGCCGTCGGCGAAGTGTGTTTCAACACCGCGATGACGGGATATGAGGAGATCTTCACCGATCCCTCCTATGCCGGCCAAATCATCACCTTCACCTTCCCGCATATCGGCAATGTCGGCACCAACGACGACGACATCGAGACCGTGAACATGGCGGCAACGCCGGGCGCGCGCGGCGCCATCCTGCAGGGCGCGATCACCGATCCGTCGAATTATCGCGCGACCCGGCATCTCGACCTCTGGCTGCGCGCGCGCGGCATCATCGGCCTTTCCGGCATCGATACCCGGGCGCTGACCGCGCTGATCCGCAGCAAGGGCATGCCGAATGCGGTGATCGCCCATTCAAAGAGCGGCGAGTTCGACCTGCATGGGATGAAGGAAGAGGCG
>JBOHIG010000224.1:0-6662 GCA_050725815.1 Xanthobacteraceae bacterium | reverse complement strand
CTTTAGGCCCTTCTCATTCCCGCCCGCCGACGCTCAGATGCCGTCGCGGCGCGGCCGGCCGACGTCGCCATCCGCCATCTTCTTGTCCTGCGCCATCGGGTCGTGCTCCATGATCTCGCCCTTGAAGATCCAGACCTTGACGCCGCAGGTGCCGTAGGTGGTGAAAGCGGTGGCGACGCCGTAGTCGACGTCGGCGCGCAGCGTGTGCAACGGCACGCGGCCTTCGCGATACCACTCCATGCGCGCGATCTCGGCGCCGCCAAGCCGGCCCGAACAGTTGATCCGGATGCCGCCAGCTCCAAGCCGCATCGCCGACTGGACGGCACGCTTCATGGCGCGGCGGAACGCGACACGGCGCTCGAGCTGCTGGGCGATCGATTCGGCGACGAGCTGGGCGTCGAGCTCCGGCTTGCGAATTTCGATGATGTTGATGACCACGTCGGAATCGGTCAGCGCGGCGACCTTCTTGCGTAGCTTCTCGATGTCGGCGCCCTTCTTGCCGATCACCACGCCCGGACGCGCCGAGTGGATGGTGACGCGACATTTCTTGTGCGGACGCTCGATCACGATCTTGGACACCGCCGCCTGCTTGAGCTCTTTCATCAACTCCGCGCGGATCGCCATGTCTTCGTGCAGGAGCTTGCCGTACTCGGTCTTGCCCGCATACCAACGCGAGTCCCAGGTGCGGTTGATCCCAAGCCGCAAACCGATCGGATTGACCTTCTGACCCATCGGTCCTCTCCTACGACGCTGCCGCTTCGACCTGACGCACCACGATGGTCAGGTTCGCGAACGGCTTGAAAATCCGTCCGACACGGCCGCGGCCGCGCGGGGTGGAGCGCTTGAGCACGATCGCCTTGCCGACATGAGCCTCGGCGACGACGAGATCGTCCACGTCAAGGTCATGGTTGTTTTCGGCATTGGCGATCGCCGACTCCAGGCATTTGCGCACGTCGCGCGAAATACGCTTGCGCGAGAATTCGAGGTCGGCAAGCGCGGCCGAAACCTTCTTGCCGCGGATCAACTGCGCGACAAGATTGAGCTTCTGCGGGCTCACCCGCAGCATGCGGGCGACCGCCTTGGCCTCATTCTCGGCGAGAGTCCGTTCGCGCTTTTTCTTGCCCATCGCCTGTTGCCTCAGCTTGCGCCTGCTGCCGGCGCGGCCGCAGGAGCAGCCGCCGGAGCGGCGGGGGCTCCCGTCCGCTTCGCCTTGCGGTCGGACGAATGCCCGTAAAACGTTCGCGTCGGTGAGAACTCGCCGAACTTGTGGCCAACCATCTCCTCGGTGACCAGCACCGGGATGTGCTTCTGTCCGTTGTAAACGCCGAAGGTGAGCCCAACGAATTGCGGCAGGATGGTCGAGCGCCGGCTCCAGATCCGGATCATCTCGTGCCGCCCGGACGCACGCGAGACCTCCGCCTTTTTGAGCAGATAGCCGTCGACGAACGGACCCTTCCAAACTGATCGCGTCATGTTTCGCCCTCGCCTAACTCTTCTTCTTCCGCGCGTGGCGGCTCGCGATGATGAACTTGGTGGTGGACTTGTTCTTACGGGTCTTCTTGCCCTTGGGTGGGGAACCCCATGGAGAGGTCCACTGCTTGCCGCCCTTGGTACGCCCGCCATGCGGATGGTCGACCGGATTCATGGTGATGCCGCGGTTGTGCGGCATCCGGCCCAGCCAGCGCTGGCGGCCGGCCTTGCCGATGACAGTATTCATGTGGTCGGGATTGGACACCGCGCCAATCGTCGCCATGCAACGGCCGTTGACCAGCCGCTGCTCGGTCGAATTGAGCCGCAGGATCACGTAGCTACCGTCGCGGCCGACGATCTGCGCATAAGTGCCGGCGGAGCGCGCGATCTGCCCGCCCTTCCCGACCTTCAGCTCGATATTGTGGACGATGGTGCCGATCGGGATGTTGCCGAGCGGCATCGCGTTGCCGGGCTTCACGTCGACATGCTCGCCGGCCACCACCGTGTCGCCCTGCGAGAGACGCTGCGGCGCCAGGATATAGGCGAGCTCGCCGTCCGGATATTTGATGAGCGCGATGAAGGCGGTGCGGTTGGGATCGTATTCGATCCGCTCGACGGTCGCCGCCACGTCGTACTTGCGGCGCTTGAAGTCGACCTTGCGGAGCGACCGCTTGTGCCCGCCGCCGCGGAAACGCACGGTGATGCGGCCGTTATTGTTGCGCCCGCCCGTGGAGGACTTACCCACGGTCAACGCCTTCACGGGCGCGCCGCGATAGAGGCCGGAGCGATCGACAATGACGAGCTGACGCTGGCTCGGCGTGACCGGATTGAAGGTCTTGAGTGCCATCGTGCTCTCCCTACAGACCCGTGGTCACGTCGATGCGGTGACCCTCTTCGAGGGTGACGATCGCGCGCTTGACCGGAGACTGGGTGCCGACGGTGCCTTTGAACGCCTTCACCTTGCCTTTGCGGACGTGGGTGTTGACCTTCTTGACCTTGACGTCGAACAGTTTCTCGACCGCTTCCTTGATCTGCGGCTTGGTCGCAGTGCGGGCGACCTTGAACATCACCTGGTTCGCCTCCGAGGCGAGCGTCGCCTTTTCGGTGATGACCGGCGAGAGGATTACGTCGTAGTGGCGCGGATCGGTGGTGCTCATTTGAACCGCGCCTCCAACGCTTCCAGTGCAGCCTTGGTCAGCACCAGCGTGTGCCGGCGCAGGATGTCGTAGACATTGATGCCCTGGATCGGCAGCACATCCAGATTCGGGATGTTGCGGGCGGCAAGCCGGAAGCCATCCTCGACCGTCGCGCCGTCGATCACCAGCGCGTTGGTGAGGCCGAGCTTGACGAGATTCTCCGACAGCACCTTGGTCTTGCCGTCGCCGACGCTGGCCTTGTCGACCACGATGATGGCGCCGTCCTTGGCTTTGGCCGAGAGTGCATGCTTGAGCGCGAGCACCCTCACCTTCTTCGGCAAGTCGATGGCGTGGCTGCGCACCACCGGCCCGAAGGCGCGGCCGCCGCCGCGGAAGAGATTGACGCGCGCCGAGCCGTGGCGGGCGGAGCCGGAACCCTTCTGCCGGTACATTTTCTTGCCGGTGCGCCAGATCTCTGCGCGATTCTTGACCTTGTGCGTGCCGGCCCGGCGCTTGGCGAGCTGCCAGATGACACAGCGCTGCAAGATGTCGGTGCGCGGCTCGAGACCGAAAATGGCGTCCGGCAGGTCCACCGACCCAGCCGCCTTGCCGTCGAGCGACGTGACTTTAAGCTCCATGTCAGGCGCCCTCCTGCTGGTCGGCAGGCTCGCCGGACTGTTCGGCTGGCTTGTCGCCGCCACCATTGGGCAGGCGGAACTTGCCAGGTTGCGGTGCCTCTTTCGGCAACGCCTTCTTGACGGCATCGCGCACGGTGATCCAGCCACCCTTGGCGCCGGGCACCGCACCCTCAACCAGGATGAGGCCACGATCGACGTCCGTCTGCACCACCCGCAGATTGAGCGTAGTCACCCGATCGACACCCATGTGACCGGGCATCTTCTTGTTCTTGAAGGTCTTGCCGGGATCCTGGCGACCGCCGGTCGAACCGATCGAACGGTGCGAGACCGAGACGCCGTGAGACGCGCGCAGGCCGCCGAAGTTCCAACGCTTCATGCCGCCGGCAAAGCCCTTGCCGATCGAGGTGCCGGTCACATCGACGAACTGGCCGACGACGAAATGGTCGGCGGTGATTTCGGCACCGACCGGGATCATCGCCTTCTCGTCGACGCGAAACTCGGTGACTTTGCGCTTGGGCTCGACCTTGGCCACCGCGAAATGGCCGCGCTGCGCCTTGCTGAGATTATTCGGCTTGCGCGTACCCGAGCCGAGCTGGAGCGCAACGTAGCCGTTCTTATCCTTGGTGCGGTGCGCGACGACCTGGCAATTGGCGAGCCGCAGCACCGTCACCGGCACGTGCTCGCCGGCGTCCGTAAAGACGCGGGTCATTCCGACCTTCTGTGCGATCACACCGGAACGCATTGGCTTTGTCCCTATCTTCCCGTTCCGCTCAGAGCTTGATCTCGACGTCGACGCCGGCGGCGAGGTCGAGCTTCATCAGCGCGTCGACCGTCTGCGGCGTCGGATCGACGATGTCGAGCAGGCGCTTGTGCGTACGCATTTCGAACTGTTCGCGGCTTTTCTTGTCGATGTGCGGCGAGCGGTTGACCGTGAATTTCTCGATCCGTGTCGGCAACGGGATCGGCCCGCGCACCTGCGCGCCGGTGCGCTTGGCGGTCGCCACGATCTCCCGCGTCGACGCATCGAGGATGCGGTGATCGAACGCCTTGAGCCGGATCCTGATGTTCTGGCCGTTCATTGTTGCTTCTCTTGCCCGTCATGCCCTGTGCCGGGCATCCACGACTGTCCCATGTGTTTCCAAGACGTGGATGGCCGGGCAAGCCCGGCCATGACGCCTCTGTTCGTTACTCGACGATGCTCGCCACCACGCCGGCACCGACGGTGCGTCCACCTTCGCGGATGGCGAAGCGCAGCTTCTCCTCCATTGCGATCGGCACGATCAGCGTCACTTCCATGGAAACGTTGTCGCCCGGCATCACCATCTCGGTGCCCTCCGGCAACGTCACAACGCCGGTCACGTCGGTGGTGCGGAAGTAGAACTGCGGACGGTAGTTGGTGAAGAACGGCGTGTGACGGCCACCCTCCTCCTTGGTGAGAATGTAGGCTTCCGCCTTGAACTTGGTGTGCGGCTTGACCGAGCCCGGCTTGCAGAGCACCTGGCCGCGCTCGACGTCCTCGCGCTTGGTGCCGCGCAGCAGGCAACCGACATTGTCCCCCGCCTCGCCCGCGTCGAGCAGCTTGCGGAACATCTCCACGCCGGTGACGGTGGTCTTGGTGGTCGGACGGATGCCGACGATCTCGACTTCCTCGCCGACCTTGATCACGCCGCGCTCGATGCGGCCAGTCACCACGGTGCCGCGGCCGGAGATGGAGAAAACGTCTTCCACCGGCATCAGGAACGGCTGGTCCTTCGGACGCTCCGGCTGCGGAATGTACTCGTCGACCGCCTTCATCAGTTCGAAGATCGAATCCTTGCCGAGCTTCGGATCCTTGTCTTGCAGCGCCATCAAGGCGGAGCCCTTGATCACCGGAATCTTGTCGCCCGGGAACTGATACTTGGAGAGGAGTTCGCGCACCTCGAGCTCGACCAGTTCCAGGAGCTCGGGATCGTCCACCATGTCCACCTTGTTGAGGTAGACGACCAGCGCCGGCACGCCGACCTGGCGGGCGAGAAGAATGTGCTCGCGCGTCTGCGGCATCGGGCCGTCGGCGGCGCTGACGACGAGGATCGCGCCGTCCATCTGCGCGGCGCCGGTAATCATGTTCTTCACGTAGTCGGCATGGCCGGGGCAATCGACATGCGCGTAGTGGCGGTTGTCGGTCTGGTACTCGACGTGCGCCGTCGCGATCGTGATGCCGCGCGCCTTTTCCTCCGGCGCCTTGTCGATCTGGTCATAGGCGGTGTAGGTCGCCTGGCCTTTCTCTGCCAGGACCTTGGTGATCGCCGCCGTCAATGACGTCTTGCCGTGATCGACGTGACCGATCGTGCCGACGTTGCAGTGCGGCTTGTTGCGGTTGAATTTCTCTTTGGCCATGGGACTCTCCGTTCGTCCTCTGCTCCGGAACTAAATCACGCGAACTTTGCCTGGATCTCGGCGGCAACCGCCGAGGGTACCTGTTCGTAATGGTCGAATTGCATGGTGAAGGTCGCGCGTCCTTGCGACATGGAGCGAAGGTTGCTCACATACCCGAACATGTTGGCGAGCGGCACCATGGCGTTGACGACATTGGCGTTGCCGCGCATGTCCTGACCTTGGATGTGGCCGCGCCGCGAGTTGAGGTCGCCGATCACGGAACCGGTGTAGTCCTCCGGCGTCACCACCTCGACCTTCATGATCGGCTCGAGCAGCACCGGACCGCCCTGCTGCAACGCCTCGCGCAGGGCCATCCGCCCGGCGATTTCGAACGCCATTGCCGAAGAATCAACGTCATGGGCGGCGCCGTCGATCAACCTGACTTTGAGGTCGACGACCGGGAATCCCGCGAGCACGCCGGAGCCGAGCACCGATTCGAGCCCCTTTTCGACCGCCGGGATGAATTCCTTCGGCACGTTGCCGCCAACGACCTCGTTCTCGAACTCAAAGCCCTGGCCGGGCTCGCTCGGCTCGACGACGATCTTGACGCGCGCGAACTGGCCGTGGCCGCCGGTTTGCTTCTTGTGCACGTAGTCCCTGGTGACGGCCTTGGTGATCTTCTCGCGATAGGCGACCTGCGGCGCGCCGATATTGGCCTCGACCTTGTAAGAGCGCTTGAGGATGTCGACCTTGATGTCGAGATGCAGCTCGCCCATCCCCTTGAGGATGGTCTGGCCCGACTCCTGGTCGGTGGTGACGCGGAACGAAGGATCCTCGGCCACGAGTTTCGCCAGCGCGACGCCGAGCTTCTCCTGGTCGGCCTTCGATTTCGGCTCGATCGCGATCTCGATGACCGGCTCGGGGAATTCCATCTTCTCGAGGATCACCGCCTTTTGCGGGTCGCAGAGCGTATCGCCGGTGCGCACTTCCTTGAGGCCGGCCAGCGCGACGATGTCGCCGGCATAGGCTTCCTTGATGTCCTCGCGGTTGTTGGCGTGCATCA
>JBOHIG010000223.1:0-8296 GCA_050725815.1 Xanthobacteraceae bacterium | reverse complement strand
TGGAAGCGATCACGCCCGCCCCGCGCGGCAGTCGCGTGCCCACGAGCAGCGCCCAGCGCTGCAGCCGCCGCCCGAAGCGGATGCGCGCCGCCGTCGCTTGCGTGTCCCCGGCCGCCGCATGACCGGTGGCCCGCGCGCCCGGCGCGGTCCACGTCAGCGGTTGAGCGAGGCGTCCTCGATCATCCATCGCACGAGCTCATCGAACGGAATGCCTGCGTGCGCCGCGAGCTCGGGCACAAGCGACGTCTCCGTCATGCCAGGCTGAGTATTGACCTCTAGACAGGCCAGCCCTCCCATCCCCTCGATCCGGTCGTCGTAGCGGAAGTCCGCCCGGCTCACGCCGCGGCAGCCGAGCGCGCAGTGCGCGGCCAGCGATAGTCTTCGGACCTGTTGGTAAACAAAGGATGAAACCGGAGCCGGCAGGAGGTGTTTCGATCCTCCCGGGGCGTATTTGGCCTCGTAGTCGTAGAACCGTACCGTCGGCACGATCTCGATCACCCCGAGCGCCCGGTCGCCCATGACGGCACAGGTCAACTCCTTGCCGGCAATGTATTTTTCGACGATGACCCGGTCGCCATAGGTCCAGTCCTCGCGGCCCAGCTCCTGCGGCGGATGGGCGTGGTCGGCGGCCACCACAAAAACGCCGACGCTCGAGCCCTCCGCGAGCGGCTTGATGACGTAGGGCGGAGGGAGGATGTGCGCCTTGGCGACGTCGAAGCGCGACGCCACCGTTCCCTCCGGTACCGGAACCTCGGCGGCATGCAGCACGGCCTTGGCCATGTCCTTCTGCATCGCCAGCGCGGAGGCGAGCACGCCGGAATGGGTGTAGGGGATGCCGGCAATCTCCAAGAGGCCCTGCAAGGTCCCATCCTCGCCCGGCCGGCCGTGCAAGACGTTGAGCGCGGCGTCGGGCTTCACGGTGGCGAGCGCGGCCGCGATGTCGCGGCCCACGTCGATCGGCGTGACGCGGTAACCGGATCGCGTCAGCGCCTCCGCGCAGGCGCGGCCTGAGCGGAGTGAGATGTCGCGCTCGGCCGACCAGCCCCCCATCAGAACGGCGACGTGCTTGCTCATGCCCTCTGCTTCGAACCGAAAGTGATTCGCGCTGGGGCCAATAGAATCGAGATTGATTGAATCGTCGAGAGTCTTTCCGGCAACAGTCCGCCTTGCGCGGAAGGCTTACCGCGTGGGCTTCGCTGCGCTCAAGGCGGTAGGGCGCAATAAGCGAAGCGCATTGCGCCGTCCGGGATTCCTATGAACGCCCGTTTCCGGCTTCGCGCAAAGCGGCGCAATAAAGCGGTTGCGCCCTACGGGCTACGGGCTACGAAGACCGTAGGGCAATAAGCGAAGCGCATTGCGCCATCTCTTATCCTCGCCGCGTCATGCCGAACTATCGCCGTGCATTCGCGCCGGGCGGGTGCTGGTTCTTCACGGTCAATCTGCTGGACCGGCGGCGCAGCCTATTGATCGAGCACATCGACGCGTTGCGCGAAGCAACGCGGCTCACGCAGATGCGTCATCCGTTTACGATCGACGCCATGGTCGTGCTGCCCGATCACATCCATGCGGTTTCGACATTGCCGCCCGGCGACACCGATTTTTCATTGCGATGGCGGCTGATCAAGATCGGTTTCGCCAAGGCTATTCCCAGGACCGAGCGGCGCAGCCCCATCCGAGTTGCGCGGGGCGAACGTGCCATCTGGCAGCGTCGCTTCTGGGAGCATCTGATCCGCGACGACGAGGATTATCGTCGCCACGTCGAATACTGCTACATTAATCCCGTGAAGCACGGCTTGATGACCCGCGTACGCGATGGCCGCATTCGTCGTTCCATCGCCGGAAGATTGGGCCGGCGATGTTTCAGCCGAGGGCGCCTTCGGCGAGCGCGTTTGAGGTGGCGCGGCGCAATGCGCTTCGCTTATTGCGCCCTACACGCTGTGGGCTAGTGGCGCAATAAAGCGATTGCGCCCTACGGGCTACGCGCTTATGGCGGCCCCACGACTGAACTCGGAGACTTTCGTTAAATTGGATTTAGCCATGACTGCACATGTCCAACTGCAATTCACAAAGGATCATAGGCTCTTTGATAGCGTAAGGCGCCTTTGCATATACCTTCAAGCTACCGCCATCGCCAAAAAAGTAATCCTTGGACACAACTTCAATTTCGAGCCTGGGGCCAACATTATAGTGCAAGCCCGACATCCACCGACCGCTGCAAAATTTCCAGTGCATGGACCCTTAGAACAACTAGTCCATTTCCCGCTGTCGGAAATCGGACCAATACCAATCCATATTATCGACCAGCCGCAGCTCGAGGGCGGCGTTCAGGTGCATGGGCTGGAAGCATTGAACTTCAATGTATTTGAAGTTGAATTTTCGCTTTTCTATGCGAATTACTGCGAATGGATCAAAAAGCTGGTCGCTGATCGGCGCGGCAACCATCATAACTGGCCGGAAACTTGGAACTTCGCACGAATTGTTCGCAATGCGATCAACCATGGAGGAACGATCAATATTGATTCAAGGATTGGCCCCACAGTTTCATGGCGAGGAATTCAATTTAGCCATTTGAACAAGGGCGAGGTGATCCGAGAGCACATTGCGTGCGGCGATTTATTCGCCCTAATGGTCGACATGGATGCAGAACTCACTGTCCTTAGCGGGCCATTGCAGCCTTACCTGCCGTAGCCCTGGATAGCTTCCAGCCCATATAGGGCGCGCAATGCGCTTCGCTTATCCCGCCCTGCCCTGTCTGTCATCCCGCCTTCGGCAGCGCGGCCAATTGCACGCCGAGCGCACCGAGCACGCGCAGCACAGTGGCGAATTCCGTCTTCGTTTCGCCGTTCAATGATCGGTACAGGTTTTCGCGTGAGACGCCGGCTTGGCGGGCGATCTCGGTCATCCCGCGGGCGCGGGCGACATCGCCGATCGCTCTTGCGATATGGGCGGGGTCATTGGTCTCAAGTGCAGCAGTGAGATATTCGGAGACGGCGTCCGGTGTATCGAGCGTCTCCGCTGGATCAAACGGATAAGTCTTCACTTTGACCTTAGTTAACTTCTTGGCCATGCGTCAGGTGTCCTTCGCCAGCCGCTTTGCGGTTTCGATGTCACGCGCTTGAGTCGATTTGTCTCCACCACAGAGCAACAGGTAGTCAAGCGTGTAGGGCGCAATAGCCGAAGGCATATTGCGCCGCTTCCTTACGGCGTTGGAACGGCTGACCGGCGCAATGCGCTGCGCTTATTGCGCCCTACGACGTCCGTCGTCGCCCCGGCTAATGGAATAAATTCCTTGACAGCGTAACGCTGGTCCGGTAAGCTTCGTTCAGGCTCCCGCCATGCGCCCGGCCGCAACGCCGGCCAGCGATCGCAAGGCCCGGCGCCTTCAATTCATCATCTTCCGAAATCTCATCCGCGGAGCACCGCCATGGCGCGCTACACGCCTGGGCTCATTGCCCATGTCCGGCATCGTTACGAGAACACCGACGACACGCTTGCGAAGATCGCCGCCGATTGCGGGGTCAGCGAGCGCGGGGTGCACCGCATGCGCGACCGCGAGGGCTGGACGCGCCGCAGCGACCGCCCGCCGCGCGATCTGCCGCCGGCGATGCAGGCGCTCAAGGAGGCGACCGCGCTGCTGGCGACCCGTCATTGCGAGCGAAGCGACAGCGCCGCGACGCCTATGACCCCCACCCCAACCCTCCCCCTTTCAGGGGGAGGGAGCACGCAGAGTGCGCCGCTCGGCACGCGCGACACCGCTTCCCCTCCAGGGGACGGGATCAGCAACGCGGTCGAGCGCATCGAACGGCTGGTGGAGCAGGAGCTGACCGCCGAGGAGGCGGTGCGGGCGCAGCTCGGGCCGCTGCCGCGCCCGCCTGCCGAAGCGGAACGCTCCGCGCGCACGCTGGCCGTGCTGACCCAAACCCTTCATGCGCTGCAGCGCCTGCGCTGCGGCCTTTCCCCGGATTCCGGATCGACCGACGATGACGACATGCCCCGAGACATCGACGAGTTCCGTCACGAGCTTGCGCGCCGCATTGACGCGTTCGTCGCGAGCCGGACTGAGCGCCGAGATGCAGACGGCGATTCCAAGCCTGCCGTGGTGGACGCGGCTGGCTAAGGACTTCGCGGTCCTGAACCATGCGCATCAGGAGCCTCCGGCCAGCGCCGGCGGCGGCGGGCCGTGGACCACCTGGCTGGTGCTCGGCGGGCGCGGCGCCGGCAAGACACGGCTCGGCGCCGAATGGGTGCGCTCGCTCGCGCATGCGACGCCGCCCTACGCGAGGCGCGCGCATCGCCGCATCGCGCTGATCGGCGCGAGCGAGCACGACGTGCGCGAAGTGATGATCGAGGGCGCGTCGGGTTTGCTGCGGATATCGCCGCGGGCGGAACGGCCGACCTGGATCGCATCGCGGCGGCTGCTGGAATGGCCGAACGGCGCGGTGGCGCAGGCGTTCTCGGCCGAAGACCCGGACTCGCTGCGCGGCCCGCAGTTCGACGCCGCCTGGTGCGACGAGCTCGCCAAGTGGCGGCAGGCGGAGGCGACGTTCGACATGCTGCAATTCGCCCTGCGGCTGGGACCGCAGCCGCGCCAGCTCGTCACCACCACGCCGCGGCCGATCCCGCTGCTCAAACGGCTGATCGCCGATCCGCGCACCGCCGTCACGCGCGCCGCCACGCACGCCAATGCCGCCCATCTGTCGCCGGCATTCCTCGACGAGGTGCTCGCCCGTTATGCCGGCACCCGGCTCGGCCGCCAGGAGATCGAGGGCGAGATCATCGAGGACCGGCCGGACGCGTTGTGGACACGCGCGACGATCGAAGCGGCGCGCGTGAGCGCCGCGCCGCCGCTCCAGCGCATCGTGATCGGGATCGATCCGCCGGTTTCGTCGCGGCCGGGCGCGGATGCCTGCGGCATCGTCGCGGCGGGACGCAGCGAGGACGGCAGCCTGTACGTGCTGGAGGATGCGACGACGGCCGGGCTGTCCCCCGCCGGCTGGGCCGTCAAGGCGATCGCGCTCTACCGGCGGATGTCCGCCGATGGGCTGGTGGCGGAAGTGAACCAGGGCGGCGACATGGTGCGCGCCGTGCTGCGCGAGGTCGACCCGTCGGCGCCGCTCAAATGCGTGCACGCGACGCGTGGCAAATATCTGCGCGCCGAGCCGGTCGCGGCGATGTACCAGCAGGGGCGGGTGAAGCATGTCGATCCGCCGCCGGTGGAGCTCGAGGACCAGATGTGCGACTTCGGCCTGAACGGCCTGTCCAGCGGCCGCTCGCCCGACCGGCTGGATGCTCTGGTGTGGGCGCTGACGGAGCTTGCGCGTCCGCGTTCGTACGGTCCAAGGATCAGGATGCTCTGAAGCCGTCGTAGAGCCAGGCGAGGCAGCGGAAGGTGTCGGCTTCGGTCCGCTCGCCGTAGCTCTGCCAGAGCACCTCACGGGCGATGCCGCCGGCGTGGTAGAATTCCCAGAGCGACCGGGACTCCAGGGTCACGCGCGCGGTGCGCAGGCGCCGCATCGCCTCGAAGGCGCGGAACGCCGCCTCGTATTCGCCTTGCGCCGCGTGGATGCGCTCGGCGAGGCAGAGCCCGTCCTCGATCGCCATGCAGGCGCCCTGCGCCAGCGATTGCAGGGTCGGATGGGCGGCGTCGCCGATGAGCACCACCCTGCCCTGGTGCCAATGCCGCACCGGATCGCGATCGCCGACCGCCCAGCGGCGGCCGAGGTCCATCATCGCCAGCAATGCCTTCATCCCCGGATGAGCGTCGCGATAGGTGTGCTGAAGCTCGGCGCGGTAGCTCGCGACGTCGCCGCGCTCGGAATGGGTCGACGTGCGGAACACCGCCACGATGTTGAACAGCGTGCCGTGGCGCAGCGGATAATGCACGATGTGGAAGCCGGGCCCGCCCCACAGCACGACGACGTCGCGCGGCACCTCCGCCGTTACCGCCTCCATCGGCACGATGGTGCGGTGGGCGACGAAACCGTTCGGCAGCGGCTCGCCGTCGTCGAGCATCTGCGCGCGCATGCGCGAGCGGATGCCATCGGCGCCGATCAGCGCCGCACCCTCGAAGCTGCGGCCGTCCTCGGTCACCGCGACGACCCGGTCGCCGCGGTCCTCGTAGCGCGAGACCATGGCATTGGCTTCGAGCATGATGGCGCCGCTGCGGCGGCAGGCATCGAGCATGACGTCATGCAGGTCGATGCGGTGGATGATGATGTAGGGGTAATTGAAGCGCTCGCGGAACGAGGCCCCGGTGGACACCCGCGTCACCTCGCGGCCGTTGAAGGCATCGAGCATGACGACGGCGGCCGGTTCGTCGGCCGCCGCCAGCACCGCGGCGCTCAGCCCGAGCGGCTCCAGCACATGGAAGATGTTGGGGCCGAACTGGATGCCATAGCCGATGGCGCCGAAATCCGGCGCGCCCTCGAACACCCGGCTCGGGATGCCCCGCCGCGCCAGCGCCAGCGCCGTGGTCAGCCCGCCGAGCCCGCCGCCGACGATGAGGATGGGATCGGACACCACGCTTCCTTCCCCGATTGCAACCGACGACACGATACATCGGGGCGCAGGCCGGGAAAATCATCGCAGATTGCGGACGGCGACTGCTGTATGGTCGCACGACCCTGGCGCCTCCCCGAATGCAGCAATCCCCATTCGAGCGCATCCTCGGCGCGGCATTCGAGCGCCTGCCCGCGCCCGTGCGTCACGTCCATGCGCTCAGGCATCCGTTGCAAACCGCGGGCCGCGCCGAGGTGACGGCATCGGCCGGCCTGCTGGCGCGGCTGATGTGCTTCATCGCCGGACTTCCCAAGCCCGGACACGATATGCCGGTATCGGTGCTGTTCACGCCGGACGCCGGCGGCAACGAACGCTGGAACCGCAAATTCGCCGAGCGCCGCTATGCCAGCACGATCTTTGCCGGAGAGGGTCGCGACGAGGGATATCTGATCGAGCATTTCGGCCCGTATCATCTCCAGTTCCGACTGACACCGCGCGGCGACGGGCTGGTGTGGACGCTTGCAGGCTGGCGGCTCGGCCCGATTCCGCTGCCGCGCTGGAGCGTGCCGCGCATCGAATGCCTGGAAGGCGCCGACGGTGAGCGCTTCACCTTCGACATCGACGTGACGTTTCCGCTGATCGGCTGGGTGATCCACTATCGCGGATGGCTTGAGCCTCAGGAAGTGGCCTGACCGATCCGCTTGATCTCCCATTCGAGCGTGACGCCGGACTTGTCCTGCACGCGCGTGCACACGGTTTCGCCCAGCGTCTCGATATCGGCGGCGGTCGCGTTGCCGCGATTGATCAGGAAGTTGCAGTGCAGCTCCGAGACCTGCGCGCCGCCGACGGTCAGCCCGCGGCAGCCGGCGGCGTCGATGAGCTGCCAGGCCTTGTGGCCGGGCGGGTTCTTGAAGGTCGAGCCGCCGGTGCGGCTCTTGATCGGCTGCGTCGCCTCGCGGCTTTCGGTGATTTTGTCCATCTCGGCCGCGATGGTTGCAGGATCGCCGTGCGCGCCCTGGAACACCGCTTCGGTGAAGATGATGTCGTCGGGCGCACCGCAGTGCCGATAGCTGTAGCGCATGTCGCCATTGGCGAAGACGTGCATATTGCCGGCGCGGTCGACGCCGCGCGCCTCCAGCAGCACATCCTTGGTCTCGCGCCCGTAGGCGCCGCCGTTCATGCGCAACGCGCCGCCGATCGCGCCGGGTATACCGCGCAGAAAGGCAAGGCCGGCGATACTCGCTTCCTGCGCCGCCCGCGCCACCCGCACGTCCGGCACCGCGGTGCCGGCGCGGACGCGTTCCCCTTCGACCTTGATCTCGCCGAAGCCGCGGCCGAGCCGCACAACCACTCCCGCCACGCCACCATCGCGGACGATCAGGTTGGAGCCGAGTCCAATGACCGTCACGGGGATGTCACGGTCAAGGTGCGCCAGGAAATACGCGAGATCGTCCGCATCCTCCGGCATGAACAGCACCTGCGCCGGCCCGCCGACGCGGAACCATGTCAGTGGCGCCAGCGGCTCGTTCGTGAGCAGCCGGCCGCGCAGTTGCGGGAGGCAGGCCTTGAGAGCCGAAAGGATGTCAGGAAAGGACATGGCTAACGGTCAGTAGCCCGCATGAGCGAAGCGACATGCGGGATCGACATCGCAACCCGGCCCCGCCGATCCCGGATATCGCCATAGCGCGTCGAAGACGCGCGTGAACGCGCTTATGGCTCATCCGGGCTACGCTCACTGCCTTCCCTTCCGCAAGATCGAGCTAAAGTCGCAAGAGCGCGCAAGTCCTTTGCTCAAGGC
>JBOHIG010000222.1:0-4023 GCA_050725815.1 Xanthobacteraceae bacterium | reverse complement strand
GGGTTCGTCGAGCGCTCGCAGGCGGTCACCCGCCTGCTGCACGACCGCCGGACGACGTTCGTCGTCGTCACGACGCTGGAGGCGGCGCCGCTGCACGAAGCGGAGTTCTTCGTCGACGTGTTGCAGGACAAGAAGCTGCACCTCGGCGCGCTGGTGCTCAACAAGGTGCTGCCCGACTACCTGCTCTCGCCCGACGGCGACCATGCCGCGTCGGTGCTCGAGCGTGAGTCCGAGACGCTGGCGGAGACGCTCGCCGCCGACGCGGTGCCCGGCCTCGACGACGTCGCGCCCACGGCGCGCGTGCTGCGCACGCTCGGCGACTCGTTCCGCAACTACGAGGTGGTGGCGCGGCGCGAGGCGCACGGCTCCTATCTCAAGCGCCACCCGCACATCGCCAAGGGGCAGTTGTTCCCGCAACTCATCGTCGAGCTCTATCTCAAGACCAAGGACAAGACCTGGAAGGGCAAGCCGCTGGTCGCGGACGATCCGTTGATGGACTATCGCGACGGCGATACGCAAATCCGCCTCCTGAACCCGGCCAAGCCGATCCACGGTCAGGAGCCGTTCCTGGTGCTGCCGACCGCCGACGTCTTCGCCCGCCCGGACGAATGGACGATCTTTCCCGAGATGCGGAAGATCGTGCGCCAGACCTTCCTGGTGCTGGAGAAAGCCTGGCAGCTCGAAGGCGGCACGCTGGTCGATCTCAAGGTCGAATTCGGCCACGATCCCAAGGGACGCCTGCTGCTCGCCGATGTGATCGACAACGACTCCTGGCGCGTCGTCGAGGACGGCTCGTATATCGACAAGCAGGTCTATCGCGAGGGCGGCGCGCTCGACGACGTGGCCGCGAAGTACCGGCGCGTCGCCGACATCACCAGCCGCTTCCGCCTGCCGCGCCAGCAGATCCTGCTGTGGCGCGGGTCCGAGAGCGACAGGACCGACGCCTTCTCCCATGCGCTCGGCGAGCTTGCGGATCTCATGACCATCGTGACGTGCTCCATCCACAAGGAGCCGGTACGCGGCGCCTCGGTGCTGCACCGGATGATCCAGGAAGTGCCCGACACCGTCGTGATCGCGAATATCGGGCGCTCGAACGGCGCGGGGCCCGTGCTCTCGGCCATGTCGACGGTGCCGGTGATCACCGTGCCGGCCAGCGCCAAGGATTTCCCGGAGGATGTCTGGTCGTCGCTGCGCGCGCCCAGCAACGTGCCGGTGATGACCGTGCTGGAGCCGGCCAATGCCGTGCTCGCTGCCTTGCAGATTCTCTCCGCGCGCAACCCCCGCATTTACGCGCGCGTGCGCGGCGAGATCGAGAGCCGTACCGTCAATACGATTCCGCTTTAGGCCCGCGACAGCGGCGTAGCAACTACAGTAGCAACTGTAGCCCGCATGAGCGCAGCGATATGCGGGGCGGAGGTGCGAGCAGGACGATCGTTCCCGGATGTCGCGGCCGTACGGCCGCTCATCCGGGCTACGACGCTACGATGCTGCTCCAAACGGACTGCCAATCACTTCGCCTTGATCCCGGCCTGCTTCACGACCTTTCCCCACTTGGCCGTTTCATTGTCCATGAACTTGGCGAATTCGGCCGAGCCCATCGACAGCACTTCGGAGCCGTGATTGGCGAGTTGCTTCTTGAACTCGTCGGTCTTCTGCATCGCCGCGATCTCCTTCTGCAGCCGTGCGATCACAGAGGCTGGCGTGCCGGCGGGCGCCGCCAGACCGATCCAGTTGCCGGCGTCATAACCCTGCACGCCGGCCTGGGCGAAGGTCGGAACGCCCGGCAGCGCGGGGCTGGGCTTGTCGCCGGTGACGGCGAGCGCGCGTAGCTTGCCGGCGCGGATATGCGGCGACAGCGTCGAGATCGTCCCGTTGATCGCCTGAGTGTGATTGCCGATCACGTCGATGACACCGGGACCGGCGCCCTTGAACGGAATGTGCAGGAGGTCGATTCCCGCCGTGACCTTGAACAGCTCCATCGCGAGGTGCAGCGAGCCGCCGACGCCACCGGAGGCATAGCGCATCTTGCCGGGGCTCTTCTTGGCCAGCGCGATGAACTCCTTCACGGTCTTGGCAGGGAGGTCGTTATTGACCGCCAGCACGTTCTCGCTCGACACGATGCCGGCGATCGGGATGAACGCCTTTTTCGGGTCGTAATTGAGCTTGCGGATCCAGGGATTGACCGCATTGGCGATCGAGACGATCAGAAGCGTGTGTCCGTCGGCAGGCGCACGACTGACGATTTCGCTACCGACGACGCCGCCGGCTCCGGTACGGTTGTCCGGGATGACCTGTCGGCCGAAGCTCGTGCTCAACTGGGTTGCGACCATGCGGCCGACGAGATCGTTCAATCCCCCCGGCGCGAAAGGAATAACGATCCGGACCTGCTTGGTCGGGTACTGCTGCGCTTGAGCCGCCGTCGTCAGCGCCAGCACGAGGCCCGCAGCCATCATCAGCCGTGAATGCAGTCTTGCCATAGATTACTCCCGTGAGTTCGCGGCAAGGCTGAGCATCCGAATATTCACGGAAGTCGGCAAGCACCCATCGACGGATAGGTCGCAGGTGATGAAGCGTCCAGTTGCCGCAGCCTGGTCAGAACTGGCGCGCGCTGGCGAGCGCAGCGAGCGCCGCTTTGGCGACCTCGACGTCCTGCTCGATCGTAGCGCCGCCGGCGGCGACCGCCCCGACCACCTCGCCCCCGACTTCGATCGGAAACCCGCCCGGCACGTTGGTGAAGTCGCCCATGCGCACCGCCATGCTCAAGGCGTTCTCCTCGGGCGCGTAGCCGGTCGGCTGGCGCTGCGAGGCGGACGTGATCGCCTTGCGCTGCGTCGTGATGATCGAGAAATGCCGTGCCCCGTCCATCATCAGGAACGCAATCAGCCGGCAGCTTGCGTCCACCACCGCGAGGGACACCTTGCAGCCGAGCGCGTTCGCCTTGGCCACGCCGGCTTGCAGCATCCTGAGGCTGGCCTCCTCCGTGAGGCGATGGGTGGGAACGGTGTCGGGCATTACCCCACCAATCCGCGCGTCGATGGCGCGAACAGCTCGTCCACTGTCACTTTCCTGGTGATGATGCCCTGCTTGAGCGCGTGGCCGACCAGCTCCTCCAGAACCTTGCGGTTGCGCTCGATGCCATACGGCAATGGATCGCCGGAGATTTCCATGACCCGCCGGTGCATCTCGTCGAACGCCGTCGGCTTCTCGATCTGGCCCGCCTTGAGACGATCGACATAGAGCCGCTTCGACTCCGCGAAGGCACCGAACACGTCGGCGGCGAGCTCAGGATATTTCGCGATCAGCTCGTCCTTGATGACCATGCAGTGGTTGATCGGATAGTGCCCGCGTTCGGACAGCGCCTTGAGCCCGGCCTCCAGCCCGTTGGGGATGAGCGGCTTCACATCGGGCGACTTCGATTCGACGCCGATGGCGGCGGCGAGCTCACCGGACACCAGCATCTCCTCCATGCTCTTGCCCGCCTCCATCGGCACCACATTGCCGGGCGCTTTGTACTCGGCGACGTGCTCGTCGCCGGACAGCACCCAGATGATCTTGGAGAGGTCGACGCCGTGCTCGTCCTGCAGGATGCCGCGCGCCCACACGCCGGTTGTCACGGTATAGCCGCGGTTGACGCCGACGCGCTTGCCCTCCAGGTCCTTCGGGCTCCTGATACCGGCTTTGGCGCCGGTGAGGATGGCGCCGTGATGGAAAGCGCGCACCAGGAATACCGGAATCGCCGTCATCGGCTTGCCGAATTCCTTGGCGCAGACGTAGGTCGTGATCGCCATCTCGCAGATATCGAACTCGTTGCCGCGCACCATGCGGCGGAACGCGGCGATGATGGGGTCGACATCCTCGAATTCGAATTCACAGGTTCTTGGCCTGACCAGGCCGTCCTTGAGCGGCTTGTTGTTGCCCTGGGTGCGGGTGACGACTTTCAGCTTTGGTCCGGCCATGGGGATCATCTGCTCCGACGTAGACAACCCCCAATCAATGCCCCCTTTTGTCGTCCCCGCGCAAGCG
>JBOHIG010000221.1:0-16257 GCA_050725815.1 Xanthobacteraceae bacterium | reverse complement strand
GTGCGGGTCCCCTCGACGCCGACAGCGGTACAGCGCCAGTCAACGGCGTCAATCCGGCATTTTGTCGGTGAATGGTTAACTAAATGAAAAAGATAACGATTTCCAGCGCATGCAGTGACGCAGTTGGCTAAACTGCCTTCCATGTCTGCTCGCGACCAGGTCACACATCGCAGCCCTTCCTCGACACCGGGGCGGGCAGGCCGCCAATACCGGCTCCGCGGCGCACCGGCCGAGGCGCCAGCCCTGACGCCAGGGCTGCATCTGGTCGCGACCCCGATCGGCAACCTGCGCGACATCACCCTGCGGGCGCTGGAGGTCCTGGCGGCAGCCGACCTCATCGCCTGCGAGGACACCCGCGTCACGCGCAAACTGGTCGATCACTACGCCATCGCAACGCCGCTGACCCCCTATCACGACCACAACGCCGCCGAGGCGCGGCCGAAGCTGCTCGCGCGGCTCGCCTCTGGCGCGGCCATCGCGCTGGTATCGGACGCGGGGACGCCGCTGGTGTCCGACCCGGGTTTCAAGCTGGTGCGCGCGGCGCAGGAAGCCGGACACAGCGTGACGGCCCTGCCCGGACCGTCGGCCCTGCTGGCCGCGCTAGCGGTCGCCGGACTGCCCAGCGACCGGTTCTTTTTCGAAGGTTTTTTGCCGGCCAAGCCGGGACAACGGCGTACGCGGATTGCGGAGATCAAGCCGATTCCTGCGACGCTGGTGCTGTTCGAGACCGGACCGCGGCTGGCGGCGGCGCTCGCCGACCTCGCCGACGGCCTGGGTCCCCGCCAAGCCGCTGTCTGCCGCGAGCTTACCAAGCTGCATGAGGAGGTGCGCCGCGGCGACCTCCCGGCGCTTGCTCGCCACTATGCGAATCGCGATGCCCCGCGCGGGGAGATCGTACTCGTGGTCGCGCCGCTGGTGGCACAAGCGAGCGAGCCCGCCGACATCGACGCGATGCTGCGTGCTGCGCTTGCGCGCCTCTCGGTCAAGGAGGCGGTTGCCGAAATCGCCGCCGTCACCGGCCTGCCGCGCCGCGGCATCTATCAACGCGCACTCGCGCTCGCGAAGCAGGACGGCAACGATGCGTGACGGCGAGCGGCCGCGCCCGCGTCCGGTGTCCCAGCGCGTTCCGCGCCCGGAGCGGCAGGTCGCATTCCGCACCGGCATCTCGGCCGAGAGCCGCGCCGCCGCGTTCCTCATCGCCAAGGGATTCCGCATCCTGGCGCGCCGCTGGAAGTCGCCGGTCGGCGAGATCGACATCATTGCGCGCCGCCGCAAGCTGCTGGTCTTCGTCGAGGTCAAGGCGCGCGAGCGCATCGACGACGCGGCGTGGTCGGTGACCATGCGGCAAAGGGCCCGCATCGTTGCGGCGGCGGAAGCCTGGCTGGCGGCGAATGGCGACGATAGCATCATGGACATCCGCTTCGACGCCATGCTGGTCGCGCCCGGCCGGCTTCCGCATCACATCCCCGCCGCGTTCGACGCCGGATAGGAGCATCGCATGCAACGATTTGCATTGATGGCCATTGCGGGCCTTGTCGCGACACCGGCGACGGCCGAGAGCGTCGCCGATTTCTACCGCGGCAAGACGCTCAGCATCGTCGTCGGGCACGAATCGGGCACCGGCTATGATTTCTTCGGCCGGGCCCTCTCGCGCCACATCGGTCGCCATCTCCCCGGCGCGCCCAACGTCGTGCCGCAGAACATGCCGGGCGCCGGAGGCACGCGGGCGGCAAGCTGGCTATACAACGTCGCGCCGAAGGACGGCACGGTGGTGAGCGTCTTTGCGCCCGAGACCGCGCTGAAGTCGATCCTCGGCGACGCCGGCGCGAAATACGATTCCGCCAAGTTCACCTGGATCGGCAACATGGACGAAAGCGTCGCGACCTGCGCGGTGTCGGCCCGGTCGGGGATCAAGTCGCTCGACGAGCTGCGAACGCGCGCGACCGTGTTCGGCGCCACCGGTAAAGCCGCGCCGACCAGCAAGTTCGCCTATGCGCTGATCAACTTCATCGGCGCCAAGATCAAGGTGGTGCAGGGTTACAAGGGCAGCGCGGCGCTCAAGATCGCGCTCGTGCGCGGCGAGATCGAAGGCGCCTGCGGCATGTCGCACTCGACCCTGAAGACGCAGTGGAAAGCCGAGATCGAAAGCGGGCAGGCGCGGCCGATCGTGCAGTTCGGCCTCAAGAAGAGGGCCGATCTCGCGGGCGCCGCCCACATCTACGACTATGCGAAGACGAAGGAGCAGCGCGAAATCTTCGATATCGCATTCGGGCCGCATGTGCTCGGCCGTCCGCTGATCGCCCCGCCCGGCTTGCCCGCCGAGCGCACCCGCGCGTTGCGCGCAGCCTTCGTCAAGGCGATGCATGACAAGGCGTTGCTTGCCGAGATGGAGAAATCCAGCCTCACGATTACGCCGTCGTCCGGCGAGGACGTCGAGCGGCTGGTGGCGCGGTTCGCATCGTTCCCGAAGAGCATCGTCCAGAAGGCGAGCGTGGGCCTGCACGAGCGGAGATAGCGCACGATCACGCCCTGCGCTCAGGCCGCCTTGAGCGTCTGGAAGAACGCATCCACCTGGCCGCGGATGCGCGCCGCCACCTGGCCGAGATCGTCGGCGACCGACAGCACCGAGCTGGCGCTCTCCCGGGTCGCCGCCATCGCCTCGCCGACACGCTCGACCTCGCCGGCCGTGTCGCCGGTGCGGCGCGCCGCAGTCTCGACACTGCGCGCGATCTCCTGTGTGGCCGCGCCCTGCTCGGTCACCGCCGCAGCGATCGCGCCGCTGATCTCGCCGATGTCGCGGATGGTGCGCCCGATGGTTCCGATCGCCTCGATCGAGCGCTCGGTTGCGTGCTGCATGGCGGCGATCTGCGCGCCGATGTCCTCGGTCGCCTTGGCGGTCTCGCCCGCGAGCGCCTTCACCTCGTTTGCAACCACGGCGAAGCCGCGGCCGGCCTCGCCAGCGCGCGCGGCCTCGATGGTGGCGTTGAGCGCCAGCAGATTGGTCTGCTCGGCGATGTCGGTGATCAACCGCACAACGTCGCCGATGCGCGCCGCAGCGGTGTTGAGTTCGGCGACGGCGCTGTTGGTGCGTTCGGTGTCGCTCACCGCACGAGCTGCAATGGCATTGGATTGCGAGACCTGACGGTCGATCTCCAGCACCGAAGCGGCCAGCTCGTCGGCGGCGGATGCGATGTCGCGCACATTGGCGGACGCATCGGCCGAAGCGGTCGCAGCGCCGGTGGTCCGCTCCGACGCGTTTTCGGCTGCGCCGGAAAGTTGCGTCGAGGCCGCCAGCATCGCATCCGAAATCCGGCCGAGCTCGGCGATGGTGGATTCGACGTCGGCACCGAAGCGGGCGATCTCAGCGGACATCCGTTCCTGCCGATCGGCGCGGGACTGCGCATCGTCGACCACCAGCCGGCTTAGTTCGCCGTTCCGTTGCATCGCGTCCTGGAACACCGCGATCGAGCGCGCGAGCGCGCCGATCTCATCCCCGCGTTCCGCATAGGGCACGACCGTCTGCGCCTGCCCGGCGGCCACCTCTTCGGTGACCCTGGTGATGACCTCGAGCGGTCGGGTCACCGCCTGCCAGAGGGTGAAACCGCCGGCGGCGGCAAGCAGGACTGCGGCGATCGTCAGCAAGGCGGTCAGCAACGCAGCCCGGCCAATGTCCCGGTCGATCTGCCCGTAGAGACGGGCGGCGCGATTGGCATAGACCGTTGCAAGCTCGCTGAGGTCTTTGCTGAGAGCCTTCTGCATCGCGTGGTTGGCGTCGGTGTCGCCCCACTCCCGTGCCAGCAACGGACCGTTGGTTGTGGCGATCCGCGCCAGATCATTGGCGAAGAGCTGGAATTGAGCCGCCCGCCCGGCGAAATCGGAGAACTGTCTGGAGTCGTCGGCGCGCAGCCGCGTTTGCCACTCGGCGACCACGACGCCAATACGATCGTTGAGCGTGAGCAGGCTTTCCGCGAAGGCCCTGGCTTCCTTGTCATCGCGCGACAGATAGATGCCGCGCGCCTCCATCATCACCGCATAGATGAGGCCGTTGGCGCGATCGACATTCTGGGCGCCGGCCAGCGCCGCCTCGAATTCGCCGGTCAAGGCGACGTGCTGGCGCGCATTGACCAAAGCCACCGCGGCCAGCCCCACCGTGACGGTGGCGAGGAGGGCGAAGATCGCATAGAGCTTGGACGCAATGGACAATTGCGGCAGCTTCACCTTCATCCCCCGCCGGTCTGCAAGACGTATAACGAGGCACACTGACGGTAAAATGTTAACGTGTCGTTTACTGTGTTCGAGTGTCCGTTTGAATTCGAAGTTCGCAAATGGACTCGCGGACTGGTGCTTGCGAACTTCGGATTCGGGACACCTGTGGGGATGACATGCCTCTGAAAATCGCGGTGCAGATGGACCCGATCGAGCGGATCAACATCCGCGGCGATTCGACATTTGCGCTGCTGCTGGAGGCCCAGAAGCGGGGCCACACAGTCTCGTATTACACGCCCGACCGGCTGGCGCTCCGCGGCGCGCAGGTCGTCGCCGCCGTGCAGCCGCTCCAGGTCCGCGACACGGAGGGCGACCACTTCACTCTGGGCGCGGCGAAGCGAACCGAGCTGGCGGCGCTCGATGTGATCCTGCTGCGGCAGGATCCGCCCTTCGACCTCGCCTACATCACCACCACGCACCTGCTCGAACGCATCCATCCGAAGACGCTGGTGGTGAACGACCCGCGCGAAGTGCGCAACGCGCCCGAGAAGATGTTCGTGATGGAGTTTCCCGACCTGATGCCGCCGACGCTGATCACGCGCGACCTCGCGGAGATCAAGGCGTTCCGCGCCGAGCACGGCGACATCGTGATGAAGCCGCTCTACGGCAAGGGCGGCGAGGCGGTGTTCCGCATCGCGCCGGAGGACCTGAATTTCGGCTCGCTCTACGACCTGTTCTCGGTGACCTTCCGCGAGCAATGGGTGGTGCAGAAGTTCCTGCCGGCGGTAAAGCACGGCGACAAGCGCATCATCCTGGTCGACGGCGAATTTGCGGGCGCGGTCAACCGCGTGCCGGCGGCCGACGATCTGCGCTCCAACATGGTGCGCGGGGGAACGCCGAAGGAAACCGAGCTGACGCCGCGCGAACGCGAGATCTGCGCGCGGCTGGCGGCGCCCTTGCGCGAGCGCGGGCTGCTGTTCGTCGGCATCGACGTGATCGACGGCTATCTGACCGAGATCAATGTCACCTCCCCCACCGGCATCCGTGCGGTCCAGAGCCTCGGGGGACCGGATGTTGCCGCGCTGATCTGGGACAAGATCGAGGCCCGGCGGGCCAAGTGACTCCCGGCATGCCGCCAACACGACAAATTTCCACTTTCCTTGCCGTCACCCGCCGTCGCCATCGACGATTCGCGACAGTTTGTCCGCTATTTATCGGCACTTGCGCATCGCTCCTGTTCATTAACCCGACAGGTGGCCGCCGATAGGGTTTATCCGGGCTCCCGCCCTGCGCTAGGTTCCGGTTCCGGCGGGGCAGGAAGATGATGTACGCGTACTTCACGGGCGGCGCCCGCATGTTGCGGACAGGACGGATTGCAGCCGCCATCGCGCTTGCATTCGCCATGGCCGCCGGCGCGGCGCTTGAAGCCTACGCGCAGAACTGCAAGCCGCGCCGACCACGGCCGCCGGTCAAGCTCACCAGCATGGGACCGTGCCAGTTCGACCCCGAGCAGGTGAGCTTCGCGGGTGATCCGCTCGAGCAGGCGATGTGCCTGCTGCGCGCCTTCGACAAGAGCCGCAACATCGGCCCACGGCTCGAAGGGCTTCCCGACGGCCTGACGAGCCGCATCGGCCGCACGTCGGGATTGCCCTCCCGCGACGCGCTGGCGAGGCTTCTGATCGAACGCGGCCTCGCCTGGGACTTTGCGCCCTTCCTCTGGACGCCGCTGTCGCGCGCCCGCGACAACGATCCGGCCGCTCCGCAAGCGCGCTACCTGGTGATCCACGACACTAGCGGGCCCTATTTTGGCGGACGTCCGTTCCCGCCCGACATCGACGAGAACCGCAGGATCAACAATCTCGCCCGCTTCCGCTGCACCGACGGTTGGGAGGTAGCGCATGTCATTATCAACCGCCCCGGCCAGATACTGCTCGGGCATGAACTGAGCGAACCGTGGCGGGCGACAAAGTTCGAGCGCGCGACCGCCTTCGGCACCGACCTCAAGGGCCTGTTCCTGCATGTCGAGCTGATCCAGCCGCGCCGCCGCGCGCCGGGCCGCGGCGGCCGCAACGATGCGATGGCGCCCAACCCCGGTTTCTCCGACGCCCAATACGACCGGCTGGCGTTGATCTACGTCATCGCCAGCGTCCGCGCGGACCGCTGGCTGATCCCGGCCTTTCACGGCCCGATCGACTCCGGCATCCGCGGCGGCCACGACGATCCACAGAACTTCGACCTCGCAGCCTTCGCGGCGAGCATCGATACGCTGGTGGCCCGGCTGGCGAAGCCTCCGTCGACGACGATGATGGCGATCGCCTATGGCCCCGCCAGCCGCGCCGCTCCAATACCGCTTCCCGTCACCTCCCCCGCGAGAGCCACCGCCGAGTCGCCGGCTGCCGAAAAGTCGACCGCCCGGCGCGCCCGCGCCTCCGGCACGTCCCGTCTGAAGCGCCCGGCCAGGAAAGCCCATCGATCCGTCCGGTCGAAGCCAAAGAACCGTCGCACCGCCCGCCGCTACCGCCGCTAGCGTCCTGAACCGCCACACTGGGCGTTCTCTAATTGTTCTTGCGGCTCCACAACCCTTGCGTTAGGCTGGCCCCCAGGCAGGGATGGGCATGGTCCAGCGGGTCACGACCGTTGCGTTCGAAGGGATCGAGGCGCGCGCCGTCGACGTGCAGGTCCAGGTTGCGCCCGGCCTGCCGGCTTTCAACATTGTCGGACTTCCCGATAAGGCGGTTACCGAGGCCAAGGAGCGCGTGCGCGCGGCGCTGGTCGCGTCCGGGCTCGCGCTGCCGGCAAGGCGCATCACCGTCAATCTCGCGCCCGCCGACCTGCCGACGGAAGGCAGCCACTACGATCTGCCGATCGCGCTCGGCCTGATGGCGGCCATCGGCGCGCTGCCGACCGACGCCGTGACCGGCTTCACCGTGCTTGGCGAGCTCGGTCTCGACGGTTCGGTGGCGGCGGTCGCAGGTGTGTTGCCGGCGGCGATCGGCGCCAATGCGCGCGGCGAGGGTTTGATCTGCCCGGCCGCATGCGGCCCCGAGGCGGCCTGGGCGAGCCCGGAGATGGAGATCGTCGCACCCACCTCGCTGATCCAGCTCGCCAATCATGTGCGCGGCACGCAGGTGCTCACGCGCCCGCAGCCGAAGGTGCGTGAAGTCGACGGCCCCGCGCTCGACCTCAAGGACATCAAGGGGCAGGAGAGCGCCAAGCGCGCGCTCGAAGTCGCTGCCGCCGGGGGACACAATCTCCTGATGGTCGGCGCGCCCGGCGCCGGCAAGTCGATGCTGGCCTCGCGACTGCCCAGCATCCTGCCGCCGCTCTCGCCCGCCGAACTGCTGGAAGTGTCGATGATCGCGTCGGTCGCCGGCGAGATCAAAGGCGGTGCATTGACCAATCGGCGCCCGTTCCGCGCGCCGCATCACTCCGCATCGATGCCGGCGCTGGTTGGCGGCGGGCTGCGCGCGCGGCCGGGCGAGGTGTCGCTCTCGCATAATGGCGTGCTGTTCCTCGACGAGTTTCCGGAGTTCGAACCGCGCGCGCTCGACTCGTTGCGCCAGCCGCTGGAATCGGGCGAGGTCGCGATCGCGCGCGCCAACCACCGCGTCACCTATCCCGCGCGCTTCATGCTGGTCGCGGCGATGAATCCCTGCCGCTGCGGGCGCGCGTCGGAGCCCGGCTTTACCTGCAAGCGCGGATCGAACCTGCGCTGCGCGGCCGACTATCAGGCGCGGCTGTCCGGGCCGCTGATCGATCGCATCGACCTGCATATCGAAGTGCCGCCGGTGACCGCCGCCGACCTGATCCTGCCGCCACCGGCGGAAGGCAGTCGGGAGGTCGCCGAGCGTGTCGCCAATGCGCGCGCGATGCAGATCGCGCGCTACGAGGCGATCGGTCTGCCCCATGTGCGCACCAATGCGCAGGCGCAGGGTCCGGTGCTGGAAGATGTGGCCAAGCCCGACGGCAGCGGGCTCTCGCTGTTGCGCGACGCCGCCGACGCCATGCGGCTATCCGCGCGCGGCTATCACCGCGTGCTGCGGGTTGCGCGCACGCTCGCCGACCTCGACGGTGCCGACAAGGTCGGCCGCATCCATCTGGCCGAGGCGCTGTCCTACCGCGCGCTCGCGGACGAAGTCCGCCGCGCGGCGTGACCTGCCGACGTTGCGCTCACTTAACGCTTTGGTAAAAAATTACCCTTAACAGTTTCCTACCGGTCGTGCGCCGGCGCGCCCCGCGACCGGAGAGGGATGCATGGAGAAAGTCCGCAAGAGCCTGATCCTGCTTCTGGTCGCAGGCATCCCCGCGGCAGCGCCACCGTTCCTCGCAGCCTCCCCCGACCTCTGTTTCACCGACGGCACGGTGACCTACCGGCTTGCGTCCAATGCATCCTCGGCCGACTACGCGGTCGCGATCGACGGGCGCGCGCCGTATCCCGATCTGCGCATCGGCCTGGTCGATGGAGTCGCGAGCGCGGATTTCGCGCTCACCGACGACGCCGGCGCGCCGACGGGCAATGCCTGCAAGACCGCCGGCATCCTCAAGACCGTCCGTATCGTCGGCGCAGGCGAGCCGGCCGACACCGTCATCCGCGTGTCCCGCGATTCGGCCGACGCCGACGTCACGCTCTACGTCCATTCCGCACGGGTGAACCACTTCGACGCCGCCGCACTGTTCGCGCTGATGCGCCACGCCCAGGCGGCCAAGAACGATGACGCCGACGAGCGCCTCGCGCAATTTCGCTAAAATTCGAACGATTCTGTCGTTGCACCATCAACCCTGCCGGCCGCTAGCGCGCGCGGTGCGGGCTGTCTGAACAGAATCGCAACGCTCCGCGGCGCACTCTCCACCCGACAATCAAACCAAGCAGGCGCCGCGCCACCAGCGTGGAACGATCCTGTGGCGGGACGGCGGCGATGCAAGACAGGGTTTTTCAGGGGCTGCGCGCATTCTTCAGCCGGCGGACGTTTCTGATCGTCGTCCGCAGTCTGGCCATCCTCTCGCTTTCGTTTGCAGCCGCCTTCGGCTTCCTCGCGGCCATGCGCAGTCCGGGTGCGAATTACGATCCGCACATGTTCGCGATCGGCGCGGCGGCGTTGTTCGGCGCGGCCTGCGGCGCGGTCGGCCTGCTGTTTTCCCGCAACCGGATGTTCAAGCAGGAATTGCGCGCGCTGCAACAGCGCGCCGAAAATCTCGAAGACAGCAATTGGGAGCTGAAGGAGGCCGAAGAGCGCGCCAAGAGCTTCCTGCAGGCGCAAGGCGACGTCATCGTCCGGCGTGACAGCGACGGCAGCATCACCTATGCGAATCATGCCTTCTGTGCGCTCGCTGGCCGCACACGCGAGGAGCTCCTTGGCAGCGCGTTCGCGCTCACCGTGCTCGAGCAGGGCGACGTCGCGCATTCGGCCGACGGCACCCGCATGCATGACCAGAAGATCGCCGCCGATGGCGGCGGACGCTGGATCGCCTGGCGCGAGGTGCTGGTGCGCGCAGATGCGCAATCCGGCGCCGAGGTGCAGAGCGTCGGTCGCGACGTGACCGACCGCGTGTTGGCCGAGCGTGAGCTCGCCGACGCCCGCGATCAAGCCGAATCGGCGAACCGCGCGAAGTCGCGTTTCCTCGCGATGGTCTCGCACGAGGTCCGTACGCCGCTCAACGGCATCCTCGGGATGGCCGACCTGCTGCGCGACACCGCGCTGACGGCGGAGCAGACGACCTACACCAGCGCCGTGAAGACCTCCGGCGACGCTTTGTTGTCGCTGATCGACGAGATCCTGGATTTCTCCAAGATCGAGGCGGGCCGCATCGACCTGGACGCGCGGCCGTTCGACCTCGGAGCGCTGATCGAAGAGACGGTCGAGCTGATCGCGCCCCGCGCGCAGGCGAAGGAGTTGGAGATCGCCTCCTATGTGGAGGACGGATTGCCGCGGCAGGTTGTGGGCGATACCGCACGGCTTCGCCAGGTGCTGCTCAATCTCGCCGGCAATGCGGTCAAGTTCACCGATCGCGGCGGCGTCGCGATCATCGTCGAGCCCGGCATCTGGCCGGGCGACATCTCGTTCCTCGTGCGCGACACCGGCGTCGGCATCGCGCCCGAACAGCACGACCGCATCTTCCTCGAATTCGAGCAAGGCGACAGCAGCGCAGCGCGCAAATTCGCCGGCACAGGGCTCGGCCTCGCCATCTCCAAGCGCATCGTGGAGCGCATGGGCGGACGCATCGAGCTTGAAAGCGTGCCCGGCGCCGGCGCGAGCTTCCGTGTCACCATGCCGCTCGCGGCCGCCGCGGAAGCAATGCCTGCCGCCGCCTTCGCGCCGCCTGCGCTTGCCGGCATGGACGCGATGATCGTTGCACCGACCGCCGTCGAAGGCTCGCTGCTTGCGCGCCGCCTGACACGCTGGGGCGCGCGCGCCTGCCTCGTACCCGATGAGAAAATCGCGGCTGCCCTGCTGCCCGAGCGTGTCTGGGGCGCGATCATTGTCGACCATGCCCTGGGACGCGAGGTCTGCGAGGAGCTTGCGTGCGCCGCCAGGGCCGTTCCCCGCCGCATCGTGCTTGCAACGCCGGGCGCGCGTGCGGACCTGCCAGCGCTCAAGGACGCCGGCTTCTCTGGCTACCTGATCAAGCCCGTGCGCGCCGCGTCCCTCGCCGCGCGTCTGGCGAGCGAGGAGCCGAGTTTTGATCACGCGCGCGAGGACGAGACGCGGGCCGCAACGCCCGTCGGCGCACTGCCGAAAGGCATGGCCGTGCTGGTCGCCGAGGACAACGAGATCAACGCGCTGCTCGCGCGTGCGCTGCTGACGCGGCTGGGCTATCGCCCAACCATCGCCACCAACGGCGCGACGGCGGTCGAGGCCTGGCTGTCGGCGCGCGAGGCCGGCGAACCCTACGGGCTGGCGCTGATGGACGTCCACATGCCGGGCTCCGACGGCATCGAGGCGACGCGGCGGATCCGCGAGGCGGAAGCCGGCGGCGCACGCACGCCGATTGTCGCGCTCACCGCCAATGCGCTTAAAGAGGACCGCGACGCCTGCATCGCCGCCGGCATGGACGGCTTCCTCACCAAGCCGCTCGACCGGGAGCGGCTGGCGGCCGCGCTTGAAGCCGCGCTCGGCGCCAAGGCGAAGGCTGCTTAGCGCCCCGTAGTGGGCCACCGCAGCGTGCTTGCGTGGCTTGAGCGCAATAGCCCCAAAGGAACTTGCATCGAGTGCAAAAATTCACTGGCAGTGAATATTAGCCGCGCTAATGTTGGTAACCGATTTGGTTAGCCGAATCGGTAAGAGGGGGGCCGCCCCTCCTTGGAAAGAGACGGCCCCAACCCCACCCCTCTACGGGGTGCTCCTCGCCCTCATCAGGCGGGCCAAGAGCAATTTGGTGGCCCCTTGTGGAGGGGGGCCGAGCAACGGACCCAACCCCTTGTGGAGGGGGGAGGGAGGTTGGACCGGAAGGGAATCGAACCCCCGGGGTGTAGATTGGAAGCCTTCGCCCCGACACCGTGTCCCGGTCCGCAATCCATCGAATCACTTCTGTACCGACCTAATGATGCCAGCACGGTGGTCGGGAGTCCTACGCGACGTGGGATTTCCTCGTTATGCACAACCGTGTGCAAAACCTGTGGATTGGCCTACGCAGGCCGTTCTCGGATAGAGAGAATCAGAAGCACGACTGACTATTGCAACCGATGTTGAAAAGGGTCGCCAAGCATGCGTCCGCAGCTCACAGCCTGCGCAGCGCCACTTCCTCAACCAGGTGGCTCTCGCCCTTCTTGAGGATGAGGTCGGCGCGCTGGCGCGTCGGCTGGACGTTCTCGTGCAGATTGACAAGGTTGATCCGCGTCCAAATGGTGGCGGCGGTCATGGAGGCCTCCTTGTCGGAGACCTTCGAATAGCGGTGGAAATAGGATTTCGGATCGCTGAACGCCGTGTCGCGCAGCGCGAGAAAGCGATCCACATACCACTTGAACAATGCATCCTCGGACGCATCGAGATAGACCGAGAAATCGAAGAAGTCGGACACGAACGGGATCGCCTTACCGTCCTTGGGCGGGCGGCCGGTCTGCAGCACGTTGAGGCCCTCGACGATGAGAATGTCGGGGCGGTCGATCTCCACCCACTGGTTCGGCATCACGTCGTAGATGAGGTGCGAATAGACCGGCGCGCGCACCGGTCGCCGGCCGGCCTTGATGTCGGTGAGGAAGCGCAGCAGCCCCGGCAGGTCGTAGCTCTCGGGGAAGCCCTTCTTCTCCATCATCCCTTCACGCTCGAGAATGGCGTTGGGGTAGAGGAAGCCGTCGGTAGTGATGAGATCGACTTTCGGCACGTTCGGCCAGCGCGCAAGCAGCGCCTGCAGCACGCGCGCGGTGGTGGACTTGCCGACCGCGACCGAGCCGGCGACGCCGATGATGTACGGCATCTTAGCATCCTCGGTGCCGAGGAAGCCCTGTTGCGCATCGTGCAGTCGCTGGGTGGCGGCGACGTAGAACGACAGGAGCGGCGACTGCGGCAGGTAGATCTCCTCGACCTCCTTCATGTCGAGCCGGTCGTGCAGCGAGCGCAGACGCGTCACCTCCTCCGGCGTCAGCGTCATCGGCGTATCGGCGCGCTTGGACGCCCATTCCGCGCGCGAGAAGATGCGGTAGGGAGAAAGACCGTCCTCGGTGCGCTGTTCCATTAGCGCGAAGCCTTTTCCTCAAGTCCCGACTGGCGCGTGCGCTCGGCAAGCGTGGCCTCAACGTCGGCGAGCGCAATGCCACGCGCCTCCAGCACGACCAAAAGGTGATAGATCAGATCGGCGGCTTCGGCGGTCAGCCGCGTATCGTCCTCGCTGACTGCGGCAATCGCCGTCTCCATGGCCTCCTCGCCGAGTTTCTTGGCGCAATGGGCGACGCCGCGGTCGATGAGCTTACGGGTATAGGATTCCTCCGCGCTCGCCTTGGCACGCTCGCGCACGCGTTTTTCGAGGTCATGGATGGTGAAGGCGCTCATGCGCGGTGCATATCACCTCCGCGCGCCGGCGGGGAGAGGGACTTCAGGCATAGCCGCCGCCAATATCGGGCATGCCCGGGCCGCCCTCAAGGATCGAGCCGCATCGGCAGGCCGGCGCGGGCCATGTGCTCCTTCGCCTGGCGCACCGAATATTCGCCGAAATGGAAGATCGAGGCCGCCAGCACCGCAGTGGCGTGGCCGTCGCGGATGCCTTCCACCAGATGATCGAGGTTGCCGACACCGCCGGACGCGATCACCGGCACCGGCACCGCATCGGCGATGGCGCGGGTGAGCGGGATGTCGAAGCCCTGCTTAGTGCCGTCGCGGTCCATAGAGGTGAGCAGGATCTCGCCGGCGCCAAGCGCCACGACCTCACGGGCGTAGGCTACCGCTTCGAGCCCGGTCGGGTTGCGCCCGCCATGCGTGAATATCTCCCAGCGGTTGGGCTCGCCGGGCTTCGATACCTTCTTGGCGTCGATCGCGACCACGATGCACTGGTCGCCGAATTTTTCCGCCGCCTCCTTCACGAACTGCCGCCGCGCCACCGCCGCGGTGTTGATCGAGACCTTGTCGGCCCCGCAGGTGAGCAGCTTGCGGATGTCCTCGACCGTGCGCACCCCGCCGCCGACGGTGAGCGGCATGAAGCACGCCTCCGCCGTGCGCCGGACCACGTCGTAGATGGTGTCGCGGTTCTCGTGGCTCGCGGTGATGTCGAGGAAGGTCAGCTCATCCGCGCCGGCTGCGTCATAGGCGATCGCCGCTTCCACCGGATCGCCGGCATCGCGCAGATTGACGAAGTTGACGCCCTTGACGACGCGGCCGTCCTTGACGTCGAGGCAGGGTATGACGCGGACTTTGAACATGGGCGTTACGCTGCCGCGCGCGACGCACGGATCAGCGCCAGCGCCTCCTTCGGATCGAGCCGGCCGTCATAAAGCGCGCGGCCGGCGATCACCCCCGCCAGCCGCTTTGCGCGCGGCGCCAGCATCGCCTTCACGTCGTCGAGCGACGCCAGCCCGCCCGACGCGATCACCGGGATAGTCACCGCCTCGGCGAGCGCGATGGTGGCGTCCCAGTTGATTCCCTGGAGCAGGCCGTCGCGGGAGATGTCGGTGTAAATGATGGCAGCCACGCCGGCGTCCTCGAAGCGGCGCGCGATCTCGAGCGCGGACAATTCGGAGGTTTCCGCCCAGCCCTCGACAGCGACCCGGCCGTCGCGCGCATCGAGCCCGACTGCAACGCTGTCGGTGAAGCGGCGCGCCGCCGTCTTTACCAATTCCGGATTGCGCACGGCGGCGGTACCGATGATCACGCGATTGACGCCCTTGCCAAGCCAGCCTTCGACCGTGGCCATGTCGCGGATGCCGCCGCCGAGCTGCACCGGAACCGAGATCGTCTCGAGGATACGCTCGACCGCGGCCGCGTTCACCGGCTTGCCGGCGAAGGCGCCGTCGAGATCGACGATGTGGAGATATTCGAAGCCCTGCGCCTCGAATATCTGCGCCTGCGTCGCCGGATCGCGGTTGAACACCGTCGCGCGCGCCATGTCGCCCTGCTCGAGCCGCACGGCGAGGCCGTCCTTGAGGTCGATGGCGGGATAAAGGATCACGGCGACCACTTCAGGAAATTCGCGATCAGCTTCAATCCGAGCCGCTGGCTCTTCTCGGGGTGAAACTGCGTGCCGACCATGGTGTCGCGCCCGACAATGGCGGTGACCGGGCCGCCGTAGTCCGCCTCCGCCAGAAGGTCGGAGCGTTGCGACGGCTTGAGATGGAACGAGTGCACGAAGTAGGCGTGCAAGCCCTGCGGGCCGACCGCGATGCCGTCGAGCAGCGGATGCGGCCGGAATGCGTTGAGTGTGTTCCAGCCCATGTGCGGGATCTTCAAGTCCGGATCGGCCGGCGCAATGCGATCGACCTCACCGGGAATCCAGCCGAGCCCTTCGGTGACTTCATATTCGCGTCCGCGCTCGGCCATAAGCTGCATACCGACGCAAATGCCGAGGAACGGCCTGCCGTTCCGGCGCACGGTCTCGTTCAGCGCTTCGACCATGCCGGGGAGCGCGTCGAGCCCGCGGCGGCAATCCGCGAACGCGCCGACGCCCGGCAGCACGACGCGGTCGGCGCGCGCGACGGCGTCGGGCTCGCGCGTCACCACGATCGGCTGGTCGTGTCCGTTGTCGCGCGCGGCGCGCTCGAAAGCCTTGGCAGCGGAATGCAGATTGCCGGAGCCATAATCGACGATAGCGACCGTCACCGCGGCGCTCCGGGCTGCGGAAACAGGCCGATGACGTCGGGCCCGTTCTGCGGCGCGCGCGGCGGCGGCAGCGGGGCCGGCGAAGCGCGCCCGGGCGACGGCGGCAGCATCTCGCTCTTGACCCAGGAATCGAAGAACCGCCGCTCGGCCGCTTCGCGATCGTTGCCAACGATCACGCCGATGTTCTTCCAGCGCCGCAGCGTGAACCGCCGCAACGTACCCGCTTCGATCCCGACGAGCAGCGCGAACAGGAATCCGACGACGAACCTCGCGCTGCCCGGCGCCGCAGCGAACCTCAGACCGACCTCCAGCGCGATGGCGACAACGATATAGCCGAGCAGCACCAGCCACATCCGGTGCCACAGCATCCACAGCGGCCCGAACAGAAACGCCCAGAACGAGAAGCCGTCGCGTGCGAATACGAAGCGCTCCGGGTCGGGGGCCGATTCATATTTCTTCAGCGGCGGCTGATGCACGGTGTAGACGGCCATTGGATTTCCAATCGCATTCGTTGCTTGTCATGCGTGGGCATAGCACGTCGAAGGCGGGCGTGAACGCCCTGGTCCGCGTCGGCGGCCTGCAATTTGCTAGTGGTCCGATTCTAACATTCGCATCCCATTTGGGGCAGGCGACATTGCGAATGTTAGAATCAAAGGACCACTAGCAAGTATAGATTGCTAGTGTGGCGGTTCAGAAGTTCGCCATACTGGGCCGCTTGGTCGGGAGCGAACTTCTGAACCCAAGCCACACTAGCAACATATTGATTCTAGTGTCCCTTTTGAATCCGAAGTTCGCAAATGGACTCGCGGAC
>JBOHIG010000220.1:0-3591 GCA_050725815.1 Xanthobacteraceae bacterium | reverse complement strand
ATGCCCAGTTCGTCGGCCGCCAGGTCGACCATGCGCTCGATGATGTAGGCGGCCTCCGGGCGGCCATTGCCACGATAGGGCCGCACCGGGTTGGTGTTGGTCAGCACCGCGGTGACGTCCACATGCAGCGCCGGCGTCTTGTAGACGCCGGCCAACGTCCCGAGATTGCCGACGAAGGATTGGCCGCCGACCTGCAGGAAGGCGCCGACATTGGCAACGACGTTCACACGCAAGCCAAGGAAGTTGCCATCCTTGTCGAGCGCAAGCTCGGCGTCGGTGACGTTGTCGCGCGCCTGCCCATCGCTCAGGAACGACTCCGAGCGCGTGCTAATCCACTTCACGGGGCGTCCGGTGACCTTCGCCGCCCACAGCACCAGCGCTACCTCGTTGTAGACGGCGCTCTTCATGCCGAACGAGCCGCCGATGTCGCCGGAGACGACGCGCACCTTGTGCTCCGGAACCTTGAGCACGAACTTGCACAGCTCCTCGCGGAACGTGAAGTTGCGCTGCAGTGTGGTGTAGATGGTGTAGTGGTCATCATACGGACGATAGACGCCGATCGAGCCACGCGGCTCCATGCTGGCGGCGGTGACGCGGTTGATCACGAAGTGATGCTTGACAATCTTGTCGGCCTTGGCGAAGGCCGCGTCGGCCGCCGCCTTGTCGCCTTCCAGGTGCACGAAGCAGATATTGTTCGGGCAATCGTCCCAAACCAGCGGAGCGCCCGGCTTGATCGCATCCGTGGCTGAAACGATGGCGGGCAGCGGCTCGTAATCGACCTCGATCAGCTCGGCGGCGTCCATCGCCTGGTTGATCGTCTCGGCGACGACAAAAGCGACATAATCGCCGACCCAGCGCACCCGATCCCTGGCGAGCGCGCGATAGCGCGGGCGGTAGAGCGGCGAGCCGTCGCGGCGCTTGGGCCCGGACGGCACCGGCAGATCGCCGAAGCCGGAATTGTCCCAATCCTCTCCGGTCAGCACCGCAAGCACGCCAGGAGCCGCCTTGGCCTTCGATACGTCGATCTTGCGGATGCGCGCATGGGCATGGGGCGAGCGCAGCACGTAGCCGGGCACAGTGCCCGGGAATGTCATATCGCCGACGTAATTTCCCTCGCCCCGCACCAGCCTCGGATCCTCGAAGCGCGGGACTGCCTGACCGATTGCCCATTCACCCACTGCACACCTCCTGGCCGGAACGATGCGGACGACATGCGCCCGAATGCCTCATGCCACTCATGAAGCCGATCGTCCAGCCCGTCCGACATTGACGGGCTGAACTATCCATTGCAGGGTTTTGCAACAAGGGAGTGGAGGGTGAAATGCGCCAAATGGCAATAACCGGCTTGTGTATCGTTGCGTTGGCGGCAGGATCCGGCGATCGGGCGGCGGCCGACGCGGTGGCCGACTTCTACAAAGGCAAGACGCTCACGGTGATCGTCGGTTACTCGGCCGGCGGCGGTTACGACCTCTACGCCCGCGCGCTGTCGCGACACATGGGCAAGCACCTGCCCGGCAACCCCAACTTCATCGTCCAGAACCTGACCGGCGCCGGCAGCCTCAACGCCGCCAATCATCTCTACAACGTATCGCCCAAGGACGGGACCTATTTCGGCACCTTCGGCCGCGGCCTGGCGATGGAGCCCCTGATTGGCACGGCTCGGGTGAAATTCGATCCCACCAAATTCACCTGGCTCGGCAGCGGGACCAACGAGATCAGCGTGTGCGCGACTTGGCACACGTCGCCGGTGAAGACTTGGCAGGACGCCTTGAAGATGCAGTTCGCGGTCGGCGGCGAAGGCGCCGGCTCCGATCCCGACACCTATGCCGCGTTCGTGCGCAATGTGTTCGGCGTCAAGCTGAAGCTGGTCACCGGGTATCATGGCACGTCGGACATCATCCTCGCGATCGAGCGCGGCGAGGTGGATGGCCGCTGTGGCTGGTCGTGGTCGAGCATCAAGTCGACGCGCGCGGCCTGGATCAAGGACAAGAAGCTCAACTACCTCGTGCACATGTCCGACACCAAGGCGCCGGAGCTGCAGCACGTGCCGCTCGTCTCCGACTTCGCCAATGCGCGCCAGAAGCAGGTCCTGAAGCTCGTCACCAGTCGCCAGACCGTGGGCCGGCCGTTCGCCGCGCCCCCCGGCGTGCCGGCAGACCGCAAGCAGGCGCTGCGCAACGCGTTCATGGCGGCGCTCAAGGACCCCGCCTTCCTCGCCGAGGCGAAGAAGCTCCGGCTCGACGTCAACCCGGTGAGCGGCACCGACGTGGAGAACCTCATCCGCGAGCTCTACAGCTCGCCCAAGGACGTGGTCGAAGAGGCGCGCAAGGCGATCAAGCCTTGAGGCAGCTTTAAATCGGCACGAAACACATCCCGAAAGAGAACGTCTGTGTCCACCCGCATTCCGCTCACCCTCGCCTGCGGCGATTACGAAATCATCCGCCCGTTGAAGGACGGCACGGTCCGCCCGGACGGCATCGATCTCACCGTGCTGACCGCCATGGACTCCACCACGCGCCACTGGCGCTTCCTGCGCGGACAGGAATTCGACGCCGCCGAAGTGTCGTGTTCGTCCTACATGGTGGCCTGCGACCAGGGGCTGGCGAATTCGACCGCCATTCCTGTCTTCCTGCATCGCCGCTTTCGCCACGGCTTCGTCTTCATCAATACCGGCAAGGGCATCGAGAAGCCGACCGACCTGATCGGCAAGAAGGTTGGGGTCAAGCAGTTCCAGGCCACCGCCATCGTCTGGATGCGCGGCATCCTCGAAAGCGAATACGGCGTGCCCGCGAAATCGATCGAATGGGTGCCGGAGCTCGACGAGACCATCGAGTTCACGCCGCCACCGGGCCTCAAGATCTCAAAGCTCTCACACAACGAGACGGTGGAGAGCCTGCTCGCCGAAGGCAAGCTCGACGCCGTGATCCATCCTGACCTGATCAAGCCGCTGGTGCAAAAGGACCCGCGCGTGGCCCGCCTGTTCCCGAACTGGAAGGACGAGGAGATCGCCTATTACAAGAAGACCGGCATCTTCCCGATCATGCACGTCACCGCCATCAAGCAGGAGATCGTCGACAAGCATCCCTGGCTGCCGATCAACCTCTACCACGCGTTCAACGAGGCCAAGCGCATCGCGATGAAGCGGATGGAGAACCCGCGCATGGTGCCGCTGGTGTGGTACCGCGAGGCCTGGGAGGAGCAGGAGGAGTTCGTCGGCAGCGATCCGTGGGAATACGGCGGCACGGAGCGCAACATCAAGAACATCAACGCCATCGCCGGCTATGCCCACGACCAGGGGCTGACGAAGCAGAAGTTCACCTTCGACAATCTGTTCGCGCCGGTGTTCCAGGGCCGCAAGCGCGGGGATGAATTTCGATTCTGATCCTTTCGCAACTCACTCGGACCTCATCCTGACGAGGCGCGAAGCGCCGTCTCGAAGGATGGCCGCGAGTCACGCGTGGCCATGGTCCGAGACGCCGCGCTTCGCGCGGCTCCTCACCACGAGGGCAGAATGCGTTGCGCTGATTAGAGCATTTCCCGGTCACGATGAATCGATTGTGATCGAGTTGGGGATTCTCGGCTGATTTCGAT
>JBOHIG010000219.1:0-6109 GCA_050725815.1 Xanthobacteraceae bacterium | reverse complement strand
TCCTTCGGCACCGGCGCCGCGCGCGCCGGAATGGCGGTGGCTGCCGGAGCGGGTCGTGTCCTGCGGAGTTTGTCTGCCGGCTTCTGCGGCGCGTCGGGCTCCACCGCCTCGGCGTTGCGCGGCCGGCGCTTGAGCGGAACGATTGCGCGAGTGATCCCGCGCCAGAGCGCGCGCTCGTCCTCCGTCAATCGTCGTCGCCGTGGGCGGTCGTCCGGCGTCATGATCGTTGCGTCATGGGCGTTGTTTCGTCTTGGTTTTCGCGTCGCCCTTCGGTTGCTTGGCCTTCTTTCCGTTGCCGACAGTCTTGGCCGGCGACTTGGCGTCGCCAGCATTTTTCTTGGATGATTCCTTCTTCTTGGCCCCTCGCTTGGCGTCGCCCTTCTTGGCTTCGTCTTTCTTCACGTCCTCAGGAATCGGCGGCTTCGGCGGCGGCAGTGGCATCGAGCGGCCGGCTTCCACCATGTCAAGCTCGCGCGGCAACAGCATGGTGAAGCTGCCCTGCTGCCGGATGCGGCCGGCGACGGCGCCAGCTTCGCGGCCGGAGCCGAAATAGATGTCGGCCCGCGCCGGGCCGAGGATCGCGGAGCCGGTATCCTGCGCCACCATCAGCCGCTGGAATTTGTCTCGCGTACGGTTGCCCTTCAGCGGGAGCTGGGATTCGATGAAGAACGGCGTGCCGTAGACGTGAATCTTGTCGACCGCGATGGAACGGCCGGGCGTCAGCGGGATGCCCTGCGCGCCGGTCGGCTCGACATCGGTGTCGAGACCGGTGATGCGGAAGAACACGAACGACTTGTTGGCGCCGCGCAGCTCCTTGGCCTGGTTCGGGTTGGCCACCATCCATTGGCGGATGCGCTCCATCGACATCTCGTCGCGCGACACCAGCTTGCGCTCGATCAGCACGCGGCCGACCGCGGTGTAGGAATGTCCGTTATGGGCGTCGTAGTTGAGACGGACCATGGTGCCGTCTTCGAGGCGCACGCGTGCCGAGCCCTGGATCTGGATCGACATCGCCTCGAATGGATCCTTGATCCAGCAGATCTCGAGCCGCTGGCCGTCGAGCGCGCCGTCTTCGATGGCAAGACGGTCGTGATACGGCTCGAGCTGCTTCTTGGCGTTGTAGCGGCCGACGCTGGCCCGGTTGGGGAAGCTGCCCTTGCCGGGCTTGCGGCCATCGACCACGAGATCGCGCGGCCGCCGGTAGAGCGGCGCGGAGAATTCCGGGCTGGGGAAGCGCGAGCCGTCGACAATCGGCTCGTAATATCCGGTCAGCAGTCCCGTCGACGCGCCGAGCTTGGCGATGCGCACCGGCCGGAAGTTCTGCTCGAAGAATTCGCGCGCCCTGGTCTTGTCCTTGTCGAGCGCGCCGGCGGCGGCCGCGCGCCGGCACACGGCGCGCAGCGCCCGATGGATCGGCCGCGGATCGCGCTTGGCGCGCCGCGCCAGGAACGGCCGGCAGCTTGCGCGGAAGGTGGCGAAGGCCGCGGCATGATCGTCGGCAGCCCAGCCGTCGATATCCGCCCAGGTGACGGGCTCGAGCTGGGTCTCGGGCGCCTGCAGCGGGTCGACATCCTGAGCCCGCGCCTGCGCCGGCGCGCCGGCAGACGCGAGCAACCAAAGCAAGGTTGCGACGGCTGGAGCGAGGGAGCTGCGAAGCCGAGCCGACATCGTTGCGGCCCGGCTATTGTCCGGCTTCGGTGGCGACGAGCTTCCAATTGGGATCGCGCGAAGACACGTCCCGCGCAAACGTCCACACGTCGGTGACGTCGGTGACCTTGTCGGGACTGCCATCGATCACATTGCCGGACCGGTCGCGGGTGACCGAGACGAGCTTGGAGACGAAGCGCACGGTGATCTGCGCGGTCTGTCCGCGCACTTCGGCCGCGGTGATGTCGGACTTGTCGATCGACACGAAACGGGTCTCCGCCGCCTCGCCCTTCTGCTCGCGTTCCCGGATCGATGCCTCGAACCCTTCGTAGACGTCGCGCGAGAGCAGGTTCTTCAGCGTGCGCCGGTCGCCCTCCGCGTAGGCGGTGACGACCATCTCATAGGCCTGTCGGCCGCCAGTGATGAAATGCTGCGCGTCGAAGCTGGCGTCCATCTGCGCGATCGCGTCGAGGCCGGCGGCCAAGGCGGTGCCGGGCTCGGCGATTCCCTTCCAGCGCTCCTCCGGAGCAACCGGCGCGGCCGGCGCCTGCGGGCTCTCGCCGCCGCGGCCGGGCAGCGCGACCACGTTGTCGTTGGTCGAGCCGCGGACCGCATCGCGAGCGGAATACGGATCGTAAGGCGGGCGCTCACGCCCGGTGCGCTGCCCCAGCACGCTGCGCAGGCGGAGGAAAATGAACACCGCGAGGGCCAGGAAAATAATGGTATAGATGTCGAACACGTCGCGCTTGCTTTCAGCAGCCGTGACCGATCCACGGGGATGAACAGACATCCCGCAGACGTCAATCTGCGGAACAGCATCTCGGTTCCCGCGCTAGTATGTAAGCACGCGCCCGGTCTGATCCAGTGGCTTGCGCCGAACAGCCGGCGCAGGTCGCTTACGGGCGACCATAGACGATCCCGGCCGTGCCGCCAACATCGTCCATGCGGGATTTATGAGCGATGTCATTGGTTAAGTGGGTCTTTGTCGGTCTTATACTGCTACCGGCGGCGGAAATTGTGGCGTTCATATTGGTGGCGCTGGCGATCGGATGGCTGGGGGCGGCTGGCCTTTTTCTCGCAACGACGATTCTCGGGGCGTTCGTGCTGAAACGGTCCGCCCGGCGCGATTTCGAGCGGCTGCGCGGCACGATTTCGCGCGACGGGCTCGGCGCGGTGGCGCTCGACAGCCCCGGCGTCGGTTCCCTAATTGGTGGAATACTGTTGGTATTTCCGGGCTTTATCACCGACCTCCTGGGCGCCTTGCTGCTCGTACCGGCGATCCGCCGCGCGTTGCGCACGATGATTGCGCGCTCACGCCTGTCCCATCGCGCGCAACGGCGGCCAGGCGTCGTCGATCTCACGCCGGAAGAATGGCGACAGGTGTCGGAGAAGGCGATTGACGACGCGCGCAAGCACAAGCGGGTCCGGTGAGCACGCGCCGATCCTTGTCCGCCCGGAGGGCGTGTGTTAGCCAGCCGCCGGCGGCGAGCGGTGCGATACGAAAGGTAGCGGTTCATGACGTCGACGACCAACGGCAATCCGGCTCCGGAGCCGCAGCAGGCTCAACAGGCCGCGCCCGCGCTCAATGTCCTGGGCCAGTACGTCAAGGATTTCTCGTTCGAGAACCCGAATGCGCCGCGTTCGCTGGCGCCGAACCAGGCGCAGCCGCAGATCAACGTACAGATCAACGTCAGCGTCAATCCGGTAGCGGCGACCGACTACGAGGTCGTGCTCAAGCTCGAAGGCAAGGCTGAGTCATCCGGCTCGGTGCTGTTCGCGTTCGACCTCACCTTCGCCGGCGTATTCCGGCTCACCAATGTGCCGCAGGAGCACATCCAGCCACTGGTGATGATCGAGTGCCCGCGGCTGCTGTTTCCGTTCGCGCGCGAGATCATCGGCACCGCGGTGCGCAACGGCGGCTTTGCGCCGCTGCTGCTCGATCCGGTCGACTTCGTCTCGCTCTACCAGCAGCGCGTGGCGCAGCAGGCGCAGCCGCAGTTCACGATGCCTCCGTGAGCGGAGCCGCCCAGCAATCCGCTGTAGTTTCGGATCAGCTCGCGAGCCGGTAGTCGTTCCAGATCGCCTTGTCGCCGAGCGTCGCGATGAAGCTCGCATGCGCAGCGCGCTCGGCGTCCGACAGCCGTGGTGCGAGCGGGACCGGCCTTGTCCTGACGACGGGAACGCCATTGACCATAGCCGCCGTGACCTGTCCGGCCTCCACCAGCACCAGCGACGCCTGGCGGCCGCCGATCAATTCCAGATAGACCTCGGCAAGGATTTCCGCGTCGAGCAGCGCGCCGTGCTTGGTGCGCCGTGAATTGTCGACGCCGTAGCGGACACACAGGTCGTCGAGCCGGTTGGGCCCGGCCGGATGCCGCCGGCGCGCCAGCAGCAGCGTATCGACCAGGCGCTCGCGCGCGACCAGCGTTCTGCCACAGCGTTCGAGCTCGGCATTGAGGAAGCTGAGATCGAACATCGCGTTATGCGCAACCAGCGGCGCATCGCTGATAAACTCCAGGAGCTGCTCACAAATGTCGGAGAAGCGCGGTTTGTCCTTGAGGAACTCGGTCGAGAGACCATGGATCGCGTAGGCGTCGGCGGAGATGTCGCGATCTGGGTTGAGGTATTTGTGGAAGACCCGCCCGCTTGGAAACCGGTTGACCAGCTCGATGCAGCCGATCTCGATCAGGCGATCGCCGCCCATGGGATTGAGCCCGGTCGTTTCCGTGTCGAGCACGATCTCGCGCAAAATCCACTCTCCGAATCACTTCCGCCGCGTTGGCATTGTAGCCACCGCGTCAAGGATCGCACGCACCTGTGCGCGGGCGGCGTCAAATCCTTGCGACGTGTCCACCACGAAGTCGGCGCGGCGGCGCTTCTCGGCATCCGGCAATTGCCGCGCCAGCAGCGCCTCGAGCTTCTCCAACGTCATGCCGGGCCGCTCCAGCACCCGCCGGCGCTGTTCCTCGGCCGGCGCCGATACCACCACCACCGCGTCGACCCGCTCTTCGCCGCCAGTTTCGAACAGCAACGGGATGTCGAGCACGGCGACCTTGGCGCCGGCGGTCGCCGCCTCGCGTAGGAACTGCGTCTCGGCTTTCCGCACCAGCGGATGGACGATGGCCTCAAGGCGTTTCAGCGCGGCCGGATCGTCCAGCACCAGCGCCGCCAGGCGGGAACGGTCGATCCTGCCGCCTGCGGTCGCGCTGGGAAACGCGGTCTCGACCGCCGCTACGGCTTCGCCTTCGTAAAGCCGGTGCACGACCGCATCGGCGTCGTGCACCGGCACGCCCGCCTCGGCGAAGAAGCGCGCCGTCGTCGACTTGCCCATGGCGACCGAGCCGGTCAGGCCGAGCACGAACATGGCGACCCCGTCATTGCGCGAGCGATCCCTCCTGCCGCAGGAATTTCAGCAAGGGCAGGATCGGCAGCCCGAGAATGGTGAAGTGATCTCCCTCGATCTGCTCGAAAAGCTGGATGCCGGTCTTCTCGAGCTGATAGCCGCCGACGCTTTCCGTTGCAGCGGTGCCGACGGCATCGAGATAAGCGTCGAGATAGTCCTCGGACAGCGTACGCATCGTGAGCCGCGCCGCTTCGCGATGAGCGAACAGCGCCGCACCGTCGCAAACAAGCGCTAGCGCAGCGTGCAACTCGTGGGTGTTCCCGCTCAACGCCAGGAGCTGCACGCGGGCCGACACGGCGTCCATAGGCTTGGAGAAGCGCCGCCAGCCGAGCGCCAGCGTCTGATCGGCGCCCAGCACGAGCCGTCCCGGCATCCGCGCCGACACCGCCGCCGCCTTCTCCTGCGCCAACAGTGCCGCCACCTCGCGTGCATCGGCAACGCCTGCCCTGGCCTCGATGTCGCGCTCGTCTATGTCGGCCGGCACCACCTCGACCGGAATTCCGGCATCGGTCAGAATCGCCCGCCTGATCCCACTCCTGGAGGCCAGCACCAGCGGCATATCGGCGAGCCAAAGCGGCATGGCGTTCATGACGCCGGCAGCCGGCGGCGTTCGGCGAGCAGCTTGAGCACTGCCGCAGCGGTCTCCTCGATCGAGCGGCGCGTCACGTCGATGCTCGGCCAGTTGTGCCGGGCGCAAAGCTTACGCGAAGATGCGATCTCCTCCGCAACCGCCTTGCGATCGATATACTGATCCTCATCGTGGTGCGCCCGCAGCCCGAGCAGCCGGTTCTGGCGAATTTGCACGATCCGCTCCGGGCTCGCGAACAGCCCCACCACCAGCGGACGTTCCAGCCTCTCGACGCCCGGCGCGATCGGAATGCCGGGCACCAACGGCACGTTGCCGGTTTTCACGCCGCGATTGGCGAGATAGATCGAAGTCGGCGTCTTCGAGGTCCGCGAAACGCCAACCAGCACAACGTCGGCTTCCTCCAGGTCTTCGACGTGCTGGCCGTCGTCATGCAGCATCGTGTAGTTGAGCGCGTCGATGCGCTTGAAATA
>JBOHIG010000218.1:0-15809 GCA_050725815.1 Xanthobacteraceae bacterium | reverse complement strand
CATTTCACCACCGACAACGTCAATTTCCGAGGCCGGCCTGTTGCGAAGTGGATACCACTCTACGGCGAGCCGGCGAAGGCGGAGATCGACGGCATCCGCAGCGAGCTGGTTGCCCGGTTGGGCCCCGAGCGGGCGCAGCGCGTGGCCGACACCAACCGCAACCTCGTCATCTTCCCGAACCTGGTGATCAACGACGGCTCGTCCGTCACCGTGCGCACCTTCTATCCCGAGGGCGTCGGCAAGATGCACGTCACCGCCTGGGCGCTCGGTCCGGTGGAGGAGAGCGAGAGCGCGCGGGCGCGGCGGCTCGACGCATTCCTGACGTTCTACGGTCCCGGCGGCTTTGCCACGCCGGACGACGTCGAGGCGCTGGAGCTGGTCCAGCAGGGGCTCGCCAACTGGAGCGACGACCGCTGGTCGGAGATGTCACGCGGCATGGGCAAGGAAGGCGAACAGCTCAACAGCGACGAGCACCACCTGCGGATCTTCTGGCGCCGCTGGAACGAGCTGATGAGGGCCGGCGCATGACCGTCGCCGCGGCTAGTGCCCCGCTTCCGACGTTCGTGATACGTTGCGGTGTCCTCTTACACGAACGTCGGAAGCAAAGGGGCACTAGCACGTTTATGATTCTAGTGCCGCTTCGATTTGAAGTTCCTGAAGGAGATTGCGGCAGGTGATGCAGGAATTTCAAATCGGTGGCACTAGCGTTGTCACGCGCGCGCAGGTCGAAGACTTCCTCTACCAAGAGGCCGCGCTGCTGGACGACTGGAAGCTCGACGAGTGGCAGGCTCTGCTCACCGACGATGCCTGCTATTACGTGCCGCCGAACGATAAGCTCGAAGGCGATCACCGCGACACGCTGTTCCTGGTTGCCGACGACCGCGAACGCATTCGCCAGCGCGTCATCCGTATCAACGACCCCAACTGCCATGCCGAGTATCCGAAATCGCGCACGCGGCGGATGATCTCCAATGTGCGGATCGTCGCCGTCGACGGCGACCTCGTGACCGCGGCGGCGAATTTCGTCTGCTATCGCTACCGCCGTTATGAGCGCATCCGCGAATATGTCGGCGGCTACCGTTACATCCTCAAGGTTGCCGGCGACAGCTTCCGCATCAAGGAGCGGCGCGTGCTCATCGATGCGCATGAGCTGGGCACGCTGGGCTCCGTGAGTTTTATTTTGTGAGCCGTTGCTGAATGACAGGTCAGAGGAACACGGAATGTCCAAGCTCGCCGCGACTATCGATGAAATCGTCACCGCCAACCGTGTGCTCGCCCGTGAGGGCGTGGTCGACAGCTTCGGGCATGTCAGCGCGCGGCATCCCGACAATCCGCAGCGCTTCCTGTTGTCGCGGGCGCGGGCGCCGGACTGCATCGAGGCCGACGACATCATGGAGTTCACGCTCGAGGGCGAGGCGGTCGACGCCCGCGGCCGGGTGCCATACCTCGAACGGTTCATCCATGGCGGCCTCTACGAGGCGCGCCCCGACATCAACTCGGTCGTGCACAACCATTCGCCGAGCGTCATTCCGTTCGGCGTCACGGGCAAGAAGCTCAAGCCGCTGTTGCACATGTGCGCCAACATCGGCCACGAGGTGCCGATCTGGGATTCGCATGACAAGTTCGGCGATACCACGCTGCTCGTGTCCGATGTGGAAATGGGCCGCGATCTTGCGCGCGGCATGGGAGCGGGCCGCACGATTCTGATGCGCGGGCACGGCGCGACGATTGCCGCGTCTAATGTCCGCCATGCGGTGTTTATCTCCGTCTATCTGGAGGTGAACGCGCAGTTGCAGATGCAGGCGATGGCGATCGGCGACATCAAGTTCCTCACCGCGGGCGAGGTGGACAAGGTCATCGGCCGCACCGGCCCATACAACATCAACCGGGCGTGGGAGAACTGGTGCCGGCGCGCCGGCCGCCAGCCTTTGCCGGCCGAGGGTTGACCGCGCATTTTGCCGCGCCGGCGGCCGCCTGTGAGCGGAGCCGGCCTGCTGTTATGCTGCCGGCCATCAACGGGAGCCATTATGTCCGTCGTAGCGATGCCGTCCGGACAGGCCGATGCGAAGCCTGCGGCGACGGCGCCGATGCTGGTCGTCGACGACATCGTCAAGCGTTTCGACACGTCCGAAGGGCCGTTGACCGCGCTCGAACATGTCTCGCTCACGGTCGCCCCCGGCGAGTTCTTCGGCGTGATCGGGCCGTCGGGCTGCGGCAAGTCGACCTTGTTCAACGTCATTGGCGGTCTGCTCGACGGCTACGAGGGCACGGTGAAGGTCGCGGGCGAGGTGGTGACCGGTCCGCATCCGTCGATCGGCATGATCTTCCAGGAAGAGTCGACGTTCCCCTGGCGGACGGTGCTCGATAACGTTGCGTTCCCGATCGAGATCGCCGGCATGGCTAAGGCCGAACGCTACGAGCGCGCCCGGCATTTCGTGGCGATGGTGGGGCTTGGCGGCTTCGAGCGCCGCTATCCATCGGAACTCTCCGGCGGCATGCGCCAGCGCGTGTCGATGGCGCGCACGCTCGCCGCGCAGCCGAAGATCATGTTGATGGACGAGCCGTTCGCGTCGCTCGATGAGCAGACGCGGCTGCTGCTCGGCGACAAGGTGTTGCAAATCCAGCAGGAGTTGAAGCAGACCACGCTGCTCATCACTCACAACATCACCGAAGCAGTGCAACTGTCCGACCGCATCCTGGTGATGACCTACCGGCCGGGCCGCGTGAAGCGGATCGTGGACATCGACCTGCCGCGCCCACGCACCTCCGAGATTGTGTCCAGCGAGGCGTTCGGGCGCTATGTCGCGCAGATCTGGAGCGACTTGCGCGAGGAGGCGAGCCGCGGCCTGCAGGACGACGAACATCGGACGTTGCGCACGGGTGCCAAGGCATGACCGCCGCGGCGATACCCTTTGCGAAGTCGCGGTTCTTCCCGATGGCGCTCGGGCTCGGCAGCTTCGCCACGTTCTTGCTGCTGCTCGAATTGCTCATCCGCACCGACGTCATCAGCCGCTTCATCGTGCCGGCGCCGAGCGAAATCTTGGCGGCCCTGCCGCGCGTCATCATAGAGGAGCGCGTTCTGTCACGCTTCCTGCTGACCGCGGGGGAGGCGCTGGCGGCCAGCGTGCTGGTCGGTGTGTTCGGGATCGCCGGCGGCGTGCTGCTCTACCGCTATACGCTGCTGCGCCTAGCGACCGAAACCTGGGTGGCGGCGATCGCGGCGGCGCCGCTGGTGCTCATGTATCCGCTCTATCTCGTGATCTTCGGACGCGACGTCACCACCATCATCATGATGGGCTTCACCGCGGGACTCGCGCCCGTGGTGCTCAAGACGCTCGAAGGCCTGTCGGGCACGCGCCGGGTGCTCGTCAATGTCGGCAGGAGCTTCAACCTCACGCCGTCGCAGCAGTTCTGGAAGATCCTGTTCCCGGCGGCGATGCCGACCGTGTTCGTCGGACTGCGGCTGGGATTGATCTTTGCGCTGATCAACATCGTCGGCGTCGAGTACCTGATCAATTTCGGCGGCCTCGGGCAGCTCATCAACGATCTGGCCGAGCGCTTCGACGTGCCCGGCACCTATGCTGCAATCGGCTTCGTTATCCTCGTCAGCATCGGCGTGTTCGCCATAACGGAAAGGCTGGAGCGATGGCTGAGGCTGGCCACCTGACGGCGCCTGCGCATCAGCAGCGCTTCATCGCACGGCATCCGGTGCAGGCGCTGCGGATCGGCATCGTCGTTTCGCTGCTGCTGTTGTGGGAAGGACTGGCCGCGTCGGGACTGCTGTACCGCGACGTGGTGCCGTCGTTGACGAGGATTGGCGCCGCGCTCTATGCGATCCTCACCGATGCGGCCTTCTATTTTCACCTCTACACGACCTTCTATGAAATCTGTATCGGGATGCTGATCGGTGGCCTCGGCGGCCTTGTGGTCGGCATCGTGCTCGGCGGCTCGACGCTGATGCAGCGTGCCTACGAGCCGTTCCTGTACTATCTCGGGCCGTGCCCGAAGATCATTTTCTTCCCGGTGATGATCATGTGGTTCGGCATCGGCCCGGGCTCCAAGATCGCGATGGGCGCGATTTCTTGCTTCTTCCCTGTGGCGCTCAATGCCGCGGGCGGCATGCGCGAGATCGACACGGTTCTGATCCGCGTCGGCAAGAGCTTCCGCGCCAATACCTGGCAGATGGTCACCAAGATCTACATCCCCGCCATGCGCCACCCGATCATCAACGGCGTGCGGCTCGGTCTCGGCGTCTGCTTCATCGGCACGCTGCTCGCCGAGACGAAGCTGGCGAACCGCGGCATCGGATTCCTGGTGAACGATGCCTATACCGTGTTCGACATGCCGAGGATGTACGCGCTCCTGATCGTGCTGTTCGTGATTGCGATCGGCGCCAATTCGCTGATCAACCGTCTTGGCGGCCTCGATAGCATCAAACAAAAGTGAGGGTAACCCATGTCAGTCGCAACCCCGATCAAGCCCGTGCCTGCGGTCAAGCTGCCGACCCGCCGTGATCCCTACTATGGCGGCAAGTGGCAGAAGCCGGCCGCCGGCCGCTACGCGGAGGTGACGGCGCCAGGCTCGGGCGCGTCGCTCGGGCAGGTCGTCGACGGCACCGCCGCCGACGCCGAAGCCGCGATCGCCGCCGCCAAGGCCGCGTTCAAGGAGTGGCGGCGCGTGCCTCCGCTGGAGCGAGCGAAGATGCTGCGCGCGATTGCCGACGTGCTGGGCAAGAACGGCGACGAATTGGCGATGCTCGACGCCGCCGACTGCGGCAATCCTTATGCCGAGATGGTACGCGACGCGCAGGTCGGCGCCATGCAGCTCGATTTCTATGCCGGCCTTGTCACCGAGATGAAGGGCGCCTCGATCCCGATGGGACCCGACGCGGTGAACTTCTCGGTGCGCGAGCCGTATGGCGTGGTGGGGCGGATTATTCCGTTCAACCATCCCTTTATGTTCGCCGCCGGCAAGTCGGGCGCGCCGCTCGCCGCCGGCAACACCGTCGTGCTCAAGCCGCCGGAGCAGGCGCCGCTCTCGGCGCTGCGGCTCGCCGAATTGATCGACGGCATCCTGCCGCCCGGGGTGTGGAACGTCGTGCCCGGTGGCCGTGAAGTGGGGCAGGTGCTCTCCAGTCATCCCGATGTTGCCTATGTCGCGTTGATCGGCAGCGTGCCGACCGGCCGCGCGGTGGCCAAGGCGGCTGCCGACACGCTCAAGCCCGTGCTGCTGGAGCTTGGCGGCAAGAATGCGCTGATCGTCTTCCCGGACGCCGATCTCGATGCCGCCTCGGCGGCCGTGATCGACGGCATGAATTTCACCTGGTGCGGACAGTCATGCGGCTCGACCAGCCGCGCCTTCGTGCACGAGAAGGTCTATGACCGGGTGCTCGAACGTGCCGCCGCCTCGATCAAGCGTTTCCGGCCGGGCGATCCGACCGATCCGGCGACCACCATGGGCTCGATCATCAGCCAGGTGCAGTACGACCGGGTGATGAAATATATCGCCGCCGGCAAGGAAGATGGCGCCCGTCTGGTGTCGGGCGGCAAGCGGTCTGACGATTCCAAGCTCTCCAAGGGCCTGTTCGTCGAGCCGACGATCTTCGCCGACGTCACCATGGACATGCGCATCGGCAAGGAGGAGATCTTCGGGCCGGTGCTTTCGGTGTTCAAATGGAGCGACGAACAGGAGATGCTCAGGAAGGTGAATCAGGTCGAATATGGGCTGACGTGCTCGATCTGGACCAGCGACATCACCACCGCGCACCGCGTTGCGGGCGAGGTCGAAGCCGGCTTCGTCTGGATCAACGAGGTGTCGAAGCATTTCCTCGGCGCGCCGTTCGGCGGCTACAAGCAATCCGGCATCGGTCGCGAGGAATGCATCGAGGAGCTCATCCGCTTCACGCGCGAGAAGAACATCCACATCGGGCTCAAGCGCAAGAGCGGACACTGATCCGGCGTGGCGCTGCGTCGGCGCACTCACCGCCCGGCGCAGGTCGCTCAGCCGGCCGCCACCTGGCGTCGACCTTGTGCGCCCCATAGCGATGCGCCGGCGATGCGAGCGCCGTCCACAAGCGCCTGCAGTTTCGCCCAGGCGACCTCCGGATGCACTTCGTCGCCGACGCTCGAGGTGCCGAAGCCGCAATCGTTCGACGCGATCACCCGCTCTCGTCCGACCAGCCCCGCGAAGCGGCGGATGCGCTGCGCGACGAGCTCGGGATGCTCGACCAGGCCGATGCAGTGGGAGACAACGCCGGGAATCAGAACCTTGTCGTCCGGCAGCTTGCATTCCTCCCACACCTGCCATTCGTGTTCATGACGCGGGTTGGATGCCTCGAACGAGTAGCCGCAGGCCTCGATCCGCAGCATCAGGTCGACGTAGTGCTTGAGCTCAAGGTCGTGAACGCGTGGCGCCACGTTGGTGCTGTAGCAGGTGTGGAAACGAACCCTGTCCGCCGGTATGCCGCGGAGCGCGTGGTTGATGTAGGCGACCTGCTCGGCGATGAAACGCCGGCACTCCTCGATGCTCATGCCGGGATGGCGATCGTAATGCGTCGCAAGACGCGGATCGTCGATCTGGACCAGAAAGCCGGCGTCGACGATTGCCGTGTATTCCTCGCGCATCGCGTCGGCGAGGGCGACGTAGTACTCTTCCTCCGTGGCGTAGTAGCGGTTCGGGTAGTACATCGCGACATTGTTGGGAGAGAGGGCAGTGATGAAGCCCTCCGCAGCCGGGCGGCCGGCTATCGCGGCCTTCAGGTTGGCGATATCGGCGGCGACGTCGGCGTGCCCACGGTAGCGCACCGGTCCGGTACAGACCCATGGTCGGCGTGCCCGCGGCATCGCCTGCCGCAATGGCCGCGCGGCACACATGGCGCCGTGGTCGGCGTAGGCCCCGGGAAATGCCAGGCGGTCGCGGGTGGTGCCGCGGCTCTCGGTCGCCTCGTCGATCGCGGAAAATCCGTCGAGCCGCCGCGCGGTATACGAGCTGAAGCTCGATTTGCTGTGCTCGCCGTCATTGACGACGTCGATGCCAATTGTCGTCTGTCGCTGCACCATCTCGGCAACAGATGCGCGCACCATGGCAGCGAGGGCGTCGGCGTCGCAGTCTTCGCCGTTCTCGCTGGCGCGCAGGAGCGCAAACAGCTCCGGTGCGCGCGGCAGGCTGCCGACATGCGTTGTAAGGATGCGCTCAGCGCTTCGCTGCATGGATTTCGCTCCCTGGTTGTCGCAACGTCGAGAAGCCGGCTCACTGGGCTCAAGCCGTCTGTCGCTGTCGACCGTTGTACGCTTTACCACTTTGTTCGTTGCCGTCTATGGTACGACAGCAAGTCGCGAGGGAGGGACGGCCATGCGTGTGGCATCGGCGAAGCGCGCCGCAATCTTTGCTTGCGTTCTGTCGTACGTTCTTGCGGGCGGGACCGGCAGCCACGCTCAGACGGTGGAGGAATTCTACCGCGGCAAGCAGGTGAGATTCATCATCCATAGCGCCGCGGGCGGCACCTACGATGCCTGGGCGCGGCTGGTCGGGCCGTACCTGACCAAATACGTGCCGGGCAATCCGGTGTTCGTACCACAGAACATGCCGGGCGCGGGCGGAATCGTGGCCGCAAACTTTCTCTACAATCGTGCGCCGAGCGACGGCAGCCTCATCGGAATGGTCGGCCGCAACGTGCCGTCGCAGGCGGTGATGAAGGTCAAGAACATCACATTCGATCCGCGCAAGTTCAACTGGATCGGTAATCCGGAGATGGGTGCGACCGTCTGCGTGGTCGTGGGTACGGCATCCGTCAAATCGGCGCAGGAACTGTTCAAGCAGGAGATCCCGGTCGGCGGTGCCGGAGCCGGCAGTGCGGTCAGCATCATGCCGGTGTTCCTGCGCAACCTGTTCGGCATGAAGTTCAAGCTGATCGAGGGATACGGATCGCAATCCGCTATCTTCCTCGCAATCGAGCGAGGCGAGGTGCAGGGTACCTTCGCCACGCTGACCTCCGTGCAGACCACCCATCCGGGGGCGCTCGAAAGCGGAGAACTGAGAGTGCTGTTCAATATGGAACGGACGCCGGTGGCCGAGCTCAAGGCCCCTTCAATATTCGAGTTCGCCAAGACGGACGAGCAGCGCCAACTCCTGGCCCTGATGTCGGTTTCCAGTGAAGTGGGCCGCCCTATGTTGGCGCCGCCGGGAGTGCCGGCCGACCGCGTGGCTGCACTCAGGAAGGCGTTCGACGCAGCGATGGAGGACCCCAAGCTCAAGGCCGACGCAAAGAAAATCGGGCTCCCGGTGACCAACTACATGTCGGGGACGAAGCTGCAGGGCATCATCGACAACCTGATGGCGACCCCGGACAGCGTGATTGCGAAGATGAATGCATTGACGCGATGACCGCCGTCCCCGACCGGCGTCGCGGCCCGGCGCAGCTTTGCCGGCCTCAGACCTTCGCCGTGCCCTGCACCTCCGGCGGGAACAGGTCCTCGGGCGTCATCTTGCGCGCTGTGACGCCCTGATCGTGGGCGTAGCGGCAGAACGCCTCCAGCGTCGGCCAGCTCGGCTCGATCCCGTAGGGATACGGGTCGGGCCCTTGCGCCTGCACGATCTCGTCGGCGAACGCCGCGCTCCATGGCAGCGGAATCCGGCCGCAGGTGAAGTCGCGCACGCGCTCATAGGAGCGGCGCTTGGCTTCCTGGAATGCGGTGAACAGGTTCATTGCGATCCATGGATACTGCTCGAAGGTCGTGCGGCGGATGGTCATGAGATGCATGATTGCGAACACGCCGGTCTTCTTGAAGAACTTTTCCTCCTCGGCGCGATAGTCTGGGAACAGCCGCACCACCTTGCCGTCGCCCTTGCGGAAAGCGTCGGGCGAGCGCGCCGAGATCACCGCATCGACCTCGCCGCTGTCCAGCATCCCGGTGAGGCTCGCGTCGGAGCGCGCCTGGTAGCGGATGCCGCCCGGCAGCTTCAGCTCGACCTTCTCGGCGCGGCCGGGCTCGTTGACGCCGGCCTGCAGCCATTGGATCGAGGACAGGTCGACGCCGTAGTCCTCGGCAAGGAAGCCGCGCACATAGACCCCGGCGGTCTGCGCCCACTCGGGAATGCCGATGGTTTTGCCGTTGAGGTCCTTGGCGGTCTTGATGCCGCGGTCGGCGCGCACATAGATCGCGGAATGGCGGTGCACGCGCGACGGAAACACCGGGATCGCAACCATCGGCGCGTTGCCTTGCGACGTCAGCGACGTGTACTTGCCGAACGAGAGCTCGGACACATCCCATTCGAGATTCTTCAGGAAACGGAAGGTGATTTCCTCAATCGAGGAAAACACCAGCGGCGTGATCACGATGCCGTGAGCCTGCACCTTGCCGTCAGTGAAGTCGCGTACATGCTCGTAGTCGCAGACGGCCAGAGAAAGATGCACTGCGGCGGTGCCGTTGCTGACGACGACTTGCGGCTTGCGCGGTTGCGAGTCCAGGTGGGCAGCGTCGCCGAGTCCCTGGGCGGTCCGAACGTTCATGGCAGGCATCCTCCCGTGCATTCGTGCCCATTGATATTGGGACAGGCCGCCAAGCGCAACGCGACATCGGAGCATGATTCCGTAGGCGGAAGCCTCTCTCGGGGCAGATCATGCTCAAACGCAGCGCACGAAAAGAAAAACCGGACCCTTGCGGGCCCGGTTCAGTTTGTCGGCGCGGGGGCCGACATCACCTTCCAGAGGGGAACAACTGCCGGCAATTGCGGTCGCGATCTGGGAGGATGGGCGACAGGTTGCCGACAGCAACAAGCGCAGTATGACGAGTCTTTCGCGCGTGAGAATACGACCAGCCGCATGCCAGCCATGCGGGTGTCGCAAACGAACTATCTGAAAATTTTATACGGCGGTTCGGCGGGCGCCTCAGAAATGCCAGCGCTGAGCCTTCGAGACCAGGAAGTCGCGGAAAACCTGCACCCGCGCGACAGATTTGAGTTCTTCCGGATAGACAAAATAGGCGTCGTAGGCGAGCGCATTGCCGGATTCGCCGAACAATTGCACCAGGCCGCCGTTCTCCTCAACCAGATAGTCCGGCAGCATGGCGATGCCGATGCCGCGCTGGCATGCACGCAGGACGCCAAGCACGTTGTTGATGGTCAGCCACGGCAGGCGTGGCTTGTCGCCGTCATGCCCGGCCGAGCGCAACCAATTGCCGGTCTGCTGGAGCCAAGGCGGCACGGTACCGCCCAGCACCACGATGCGGTGCTGGTTGAGTTCCTCGACCGAGCGCGGCGTGCCGAAGCGCTTAAGGTATTCCGGCGAGGCGCAGGCGTGGAAATGCAGCGAGAACAGCTTGCGCTGGATCAGGTCGGGCTGCGTCGGCTGGCGCAGCCTGATGGCAACGTCAGCCTCGCGCATGGCGAGGTCGAGCTCTTCCTCGGTCGTGATCAGCGTGAGGCGGATCTCGGGATAGAGATCGAGGAATTCGCCCAGCCGAGGCGTGAGCCAGTGCACGCCGATGCCGGGCGTGGTGGTCACCTTGAGCTCGCCGTTCGGCCGCTCGCGCGTGTCGGTGAGCTTGGCGCGCGCAGCCTCGAGCTTCATGAACACTTCATGCGCGGTGTGGTGAAGGAGTTCGCCTTGCTCGGTGAGGATCAGGCCGCGGGCGTGACGGTGGAAGAGCGCAACGCCAAGCTCGGCCTCCAGCGCCGACACCTGCCGCGATACGGCCGATTGCGAGAGCCCGAGCTGCTCACCTGCATGGGTGAAGCTGCCGGCTTCGGCGGCGGCATGGAAGACCTTGAGCTTGTCCCAGTCCATTTTCATGCTTTCTCCCTCCCCCTCGGGAAAAGGGCCCCGCACGGGGAGGAGATTTCACTCGGCTGCGACCCGCGGCTCTGCCTCGCCATGCGCCGCGAGGAATTTTTCGGCTTCGAGCGCGGCCATGCAGCCTTGCCCCGCCGCGGTAACCGCCTGGCGGTAGACGTCGTCGGTCACGTCGCCCGCTGCGAAGACGCCGGCCACCGAGGTTGCAGTCGAATAGGAAGCCGTTTTGATGTACCCGCCACCCTTCATCTCGATCTGCCCGGCAACCAGTTCGGACGCCGGCGTGTGGCCGATCGCGATGAATACGCCGTCGATCGGCATTTCGGTCAATGCGCCGGTCTTGACGTTGCGCAGCGTGACGCCGCCGACCTTGAGCGGGTTCTCGGCGCCGGAGACGGCTTCAAGCACCGAGTCCCACACGACCGATATCTTCGAGTTCTTGAACAGCCGGTCCTGCAGGATCTTCTCCGCGCGAAAGGTGTCGCGCCGGTGGACCACGGTGACCTTCGAGGCGAAATTGGTGAGGAACAGAGCTTCCTCAACGGCTGTGTTGCCACCGCCGATAACGACCACCTGCTTGCCGCGATAGAAGAAGCCGTCGCAGGTCGCGCAGGCGGACACGCCATAGCCCTTGAACTTCTGCTCGGAGGGAAGCTCCAACCAGCGCGCCTGCGCGCCGGTGGCCATGATCAGCGCATCGGCGAGATAGACGTCGCCGGAATCGCAATCGAGCCGGAACGGCCGGTTGCCGAGCGCGACCTTGGTCACATGGTCGGTGACGATCCGGGTGCCGACGTGCTCGGCCTGCTTCTGCATCTGATCCATCAGCCACGGGCCCTGGATGACGTCGGCGAAGCCCGGGTAGTTCTCGACGTCCGTGGTGATGGTGAGCTGGCCGCCCGGCTGGATGCCCTGGATCAGGACAGGTTCCAACATCGCGCGCGCGGCATAGATCGCGGCGGTATAGCCCGCCGGTCCCGATCCGACGATCACGACCTTGGCGTGGGTCGTCTTACCCATGAAAGCAGGTCCTCGTGGAAGGCTTGTTTATTGGGCTGACGCGGCGCTTGCCCCGAGCATGGCCGACACTCAATTTAGGACTTCTGCAGAGCTATGCAAGATACGCAGGTCAGGACGTGGTCCGCCGCCACGGTACTGAAATACCTCGACCGTGCGCAATATTCTTTCGCCGGCTGGGTTCGCAGGTTAGGTTGCCAAGCCGAACAGGGGGAACCTTGCCGTGCCCGGCCGCCTTGACATCATCGACCGAAAAATCCTCAAGGAACTGCAGGACGACGGCCGCATCACCAATGTGGACCTGGCCCGGCGGGTCGGTATCTCGGCGCCGCCCTGCCTGCGGCGCGTGCGCGCACTCGAAGAAGCGGGCTACATCAAGAGCTACCGAGCGCTGCTCGACGAGAAACTGCTCGGCTACGAGGTAACCGTCTTCGCCATGGTCCACCTCACCAGCCAGGCCGGAGCGGACCTCAAGGCGTTCGAAGGCTTCGTCCGAAAGGCGCCACTGGTGCGTGAGTGCTGGATGCTGTCGGGCGAGATCGATTTCATCCTCAAATGCGTCGCGCCGGACCTCAAGACCTTCCAGGCCTTCGTCAACGAGCTCACCGCGGCGCCCAATGTCCGTAACGTCAAGACCTCGCTCACGCTGCGCAATTCCAAGGATGCCGCGATCGTACCGATGGAAGGCCGATAGGCCGCAGGGGAGCGGTTGCGACTTCTGGTCCGCGGCAATGAAATTGACGCGGGCGCGGGCGGGGCTAACATCGGAAAAAATCAACTCAACGATGATCACCGGAGAGGAAACCCATGCTCACGACCAGACGGACGTTGATGACCGGCTCGCTCGCGGCCGCCGCCTCCGCGGCCATGCCCTGGCGGAATGCGTTGGCGGCCGAGCAGCTCAAGCTGCACGGCTTCGTTCCGCCGACGCACGTCATCTGGGCGAACGTGCTCACCCCGTGGACCCGCGAGGTCGCGAAGCTCAGCAAGAACGAGCTGACCATCCGCATGTTTCCGGCGATGCAGCTTGGCGGCAAACCGCCGGAGCTGTATCGCCAGGTGGTGCAAGGCATTGCGGACATCACCTTTACGCTGCCGGGCTACACGTCGGGCGATTTCCCGATGATGGCGCTGACAGAATTGCCCGGCACCGCCACCAGTGGTGACGATGGCACCCGCAAACTCTGGGCGAATTTCGACAAGTTCCTGGCGCGCGACTTCAAGGATACGAAGGTCCTGATGCTGTGGAATTCGGATACGGCCGGGCTGATGAGCAAGAGCAAGCCGATCCGAACCCTTGAAGACATGAAGGGCATGAAGATCCGCACGCCGTCGGCTGCGCAATCGGCGCAGATCAGGGCGCTCGGCGCCATCCCGGTCGATATGCCGGCAAACCAGATCTACAACAACCTCGATCGCGGCGTGATCGATGCGTCGATGATCCCGTTGTCGGCGGCGCTCGACTTCAAGCTCATCGAGGTCGTGAAGTATTTCACCATCGATGCGCCGCTTGGCCGCTCGCCGTTCCTGCTGGCAATGAACAAGCGCCGCTACGAAAAGCTTCCGGCCAACCTGAAGAAAGTCATCGACGACACGACCGGGCTGAAGCTCAGCCTGAAGGGCGCTGAAACCTACGACAAAAAGAACCACGAAGCGCTCGCAGCCGCCAAAAAGACCCGCGAGGTCATCCCGCTTTCGCCGCAGGAGCGCAAGCGCTGGGTGGCCGCCTTCCAGCCAATGATCAAGGAGCAGGTCGCAAGGGGCGAGAAGGCCGGCCTGCCTGCCGCCGGCTTGGTCAAAGCCTACGGCTTGCTCGGCTAGCGAATTGAGGTCGGCGCCTGGAGGCGGCGCGAGGTGGGGGCGGGGGGACGTGGAAGGACCGGATCATACCAAAGATCCGCAGGGGCTCTTCGGGCGCTTCCTGTATTTGATGGCGCTGCTCGGCGGCTGGGTCATCGTATTCCTGATGGCCTACACCGTCCTCGATGTCTTCCTCCGCTATCGGTTCAACAGTCCGTTCAGCAGCTCGCTCGAGGTTACGGAATTCGCGATGGCGCTGATCGTGTTTCTCGGCATCGCCTATTGCGGATGGGTCGGGGGACACGTGGCAGTCGATATCCTTGAACGCCCGCTCGAGAGTCCGCGTCTGCGCCTGGTACCGGTGTTGCTGACGTTCGTCGGCGGCGTCCTGTTCACGGCTATCGCCTGGCTCACTGCGGGTGAGGCGCTGTCCACCACGCACCGCGTCAGCAACATGTTGCGGTGGCCGCACTACCCATTCCAGCTTGTCGTCGCGTTCGGCGCCGCGATGTACGCGGTTGTCCTGTTCGTGCAAAGCGTCCAACTGCTCGTCAGATCCTGGGGACGTCGCGATGTCGTACGGTGACATCGTTGGCTTGACCGGCATCGCCGTGCTCCTGCTGCTGATGGCGCTGCGTATGCCGATCGGCATCGCCATGCTGCTGGTGGGCATTGTCGGTTTTGCCATACTGAACGGGCCGCAGGCGGCGCTTGCCGCGCTCGGGAGCTATCCCTACCAGTATGCGGCGGTCTACGACTTCGCGATCATTCCGCTGTTCGTGCTGATGGGCAATCTCGGCTCCGTATCGGGAATGGCGCGCGATCTCTATGCCGCCGCCTATTCCTGGATCGGCCACCTGCGCGGCGGGCTTTCACATGCCACGATTCTCGCGTGCGCCGGATTTGCCGCGGTCTCCGGTTCGAGCGTTGCTTCGGCGGTGACCATGGGCAAGGTCTGCCTGCCGGAAATGCGGCGCTACAATTACAGCCACCGCCTTGCCACCGGCGTGATCGCCGCGGGCGGCACGCTCGGCATCCTGATCCCGCCGAGCACCGCCTTCGTCATCTACGGGCTGCTCACCGAGCAGTCGATCGGCAAGCTCTTGCTCGCAGGCATCCTGCCCGGACTGCTGTTGACGGGCATCTTCATGCTCACCGTCTCGATCTGGATGCGGTTCAAACCGCAATACGGCCCGCCCGGCCCGCGCGCCGGCTGGGAGGAGCGCGGGTGGAGCCTGCTGCGCGCCACGCCCATGCTGGCGATCGTGCTCATCAGCATCGGCGGCATCTATGCCGGCTGGTTTACGCCTTCCGAAGCGGCTGCGGTCGGCGCCGCGATGTCGTTGATCTATGCGCTCGTTCGCCGCTCGCTCACTGGCGCCAGTTTTTCCAAGGTTCTGGTGGAAACCGTCAATACCACGGCGCTCGTCTTCCTGATTCTGATCGGGGCGCTGGTGTTCGGTCCGTTCCTGGCGCTCTCCGGCCTGCCGGAAAAGATCGCGCAGTTGCTCGCCGGCCTCGATGTTCCGCGCGTGGTCATCCTGATCCTGATCCTGTCGGTCTATATCCTGCTCGGCACTTTTCTCGAGGGCTTCTCGATGCTGGTGCTGACGCTGCCGATCGTCTTTCCGATCATCACCGCGCTCGGCTACGATCCGATCTGGTTCGGCGTCATCATGGTCATCGTGCTGGAAATGGGACTGATCGACCCGCCGGTCGGTATCAATGTGTTCATCGTCAAAGGGCTGGTGCCGGACGTGCCGATGAGCGAGATCTTCGCTGGCATCGTCCCGTTCTGGCTTGCGATGATGGTGTGCATCGCCATCCTGATCGCCTTTCCCGATATCGCGCTGCTAATCCCGAACACGATGATCCGGTAACGCCTTTGCCGCTCGTCCCCAGCGAAGGCGGGACCCAGCAAGCGTAGCCCGCATGAGCCACAAGCGCGTGTACGCGCGTCTTCGACGCGCTATGGCGACATGCGGGACAATCGCTCCCGGATGTCGCGGCCTTGCGGCCACTCATCCGGGCTACGACACTGCAAAAAAAGTAAGATGCGAACGCGGCTACCGCCACTCGACCTTCTTGACCTCATAGGCCTTGGCGCCGCCAGGCGTCACCACCTCGACGGACGCGCCCTTGGCCTTGCCGATCAGCGCGCGCGCCAGCGGCGAGGTGATCGAGATCTTGCCCTGCTTGGCGT
>JBOHIG010000217.1:0-41447 GCA_050725815.1 Xanthobacteraceae bacterium | reverse complement strand
AGGCGAGCGCGCCGAAGGCGCCATGGGTGGCGGTGTGGCTGTCGCCGCAAACGAGCGTGGTGCCGGGAAGCGTAAAGCCCTGCTCGGGTCCGATGATGTGGACGATGCCCTGGCGCTTGTCGAACTCGTTGAAATACTCGAGGTCGAAGAACTTTGCGTTCTCGGCGAGATAAGCGATCTGCGCGGCGCTCTCCGGATCCGGATTGGGTTTGGTGCGGTCGGTGGTCGGCACGTTGTGGTCGACGACCAGCAGCGTCTGGTCGGGCGCGCGCACCTTGCGGCCGGAGAGCCGCAGTCCCTCGAACGCCTGCGGGCTCGTGACCTCGTGCACGAGATGGCGGTCGATATAGATCAGGCAGGTGCCGTCGGCCGCTTCTTCCACCAGGTGGTCGTCCCAGATCTTGTCGTACAGCGTGCGCGGTTTCATCGTCGTTCCACAGGTCCTTCTCGCCGGTAATCTACCAATCCGGGGCCCGGCGAGTAAAATGGTCGTCCCGGATCGGCGGTGCAACGTTTACGGCATGGAGCCTTCCATTTCCATGCATTACTGAAAGTCCCTGGTTGCATGGAAAATCCGGCTAATTGCCTGTCTGCCGCGGCCTCGGACAAGCCGGAATATATGGTCGAATCCGCCTGGATCGAGCATGCCCCATTCGCCTTCTGGGTTGTCGAGACGCACCGTCCCAAGCTTCTTGTCGAGCTGGGGACCCACCACGGCTACTCCTATTTTTCGTTCTGCCAGCAGGTTCGGCGGATGGGGTTTCCGGCCCGCTGTTTCGCGGTCGATACCTGGCAGGGGGATGCGCACGCGGGTTTCTACGGCGAGGATGTGTTCGAAGGCGTGCGCCGGCACAACGATCTCCATTACGCGGATTTCTCGACCCTCATCCGCTCCACGTTCGCCGAAGCGGCGAGTGGCTTCGTCGATGGGTCCATCGATCTCCTGCACATCGACGGCCGTCACTACTATGACGATGTGCGGGATGATTTCGAGGCGTGGCGGGCGAAGCTGTCGCGACGCGCCATCGTGCTGTTCCACGACACGCAGGTCCGCGAGCGCGGTTTCGGCGTGCACAGGTTTTGGGATGAGATTCGGCAGGGGTGTCCGCATTTCGAGTTCGAGCATTGCTACGGTCTCGGCGTGCTCGGCGCGGGCAGCGATCCCGGCCTTGCAAATTTTCCGTTGTTCAAGGCCGCCGAAGACGCGCAGTCAGCCCGCGCCATCCAGGAGGCCTACGCCCGTCTTGGCGCCGTGGTGCACTCTCAGGTCTCAGCGGAGTTGAAACGCCGCCGCCGGCAATTGCGGTGGGAGCGACGGCGTGCTGCTGTGCGCCGGTTCGTACCTCGCTGGCTGTGGCGGGACGGCCGGCACGGAGGATAAGCCATGGTCCAGCGGATCACCCCCTATCTCTCGGTAAGAGGGGCGGCCGAGGCGATCGCCTTCTACCAGCGCGCGTTCGGCGCCACCGAGACCATGCGGATGCCGGCGGACGATGGCACGCGCGTGCTGCACGCGGTGGTGCAGATCAACGGCGGCGTGGTGATGCTATCCGACGAATTCCCGGAATATCGCGGTACGCCGGCCCCGTCGGCGGAGAACCCGACCTCGGTGTCGGTGGCGATCGAGTTCGACACTCCGGCGGAGGTGGATGCGACGTTCAAGCAGGCGGTGGCGGCCGGCGCCAATGGCTGGATGGAGCCGGAGAACATGTTCTGGGGCGCGCGCTTCGCCATGCTCGACGACCCCTTCGGCCATCGCTGGATGCTGAGCGCGCAATTGCCGCAGGCGTAGCGCGCGCCATCAGACCGCCTTCAATTGCTCGGCCAGCCAGTCCGCCGCGCGCGGGCGCCACTGATAGCTGCGATTGTTGGCGATGTGGTTGCCGTCCTCGATCAGGTGCAATGTCACCGGTCCCTTGACCTCGCGCGCGAGCCGCTCGGTTTCCGACGCCGGCACGATGCGGTCGAGCTTGCCGTTCATGATGTAGATCGGGCAGGTGATGTTCTGTGCGACGCCCTTGAGCGAAAGCGTCGAGGCATGCTTGCGCGCCTCCTCCAGCGTCGCCTTCTTGGAGCGCACGCGGAACGCCTCGCGCGTCAGGTCCGGCACGCCGGCGAAGCTCTCGCCCCAGTCGTAGGGGCCGCCGAGCGCCAGGCAGGCTTTGATCCGCTTCTCGAACGCGGCCGCGCGTGGCGCGTAGTAGCCGCCGAGGCTGATGCCGGCCATGCCGATGCGCGATGCGTCGAGGTCCTTGCGGGTCTCGATGTAGTCGATCACCGCTTTCACGGCCGCCTCGTAGTCGCCGCGGATGGCGAAATCATATTCGCCCTCGCCCTGGCCGGGGCCGTCGAAGACCAGTGTCGCGATGCCGCGAGCGAGATAGGGGTTCTCGTAGGTCTCGGTCTCCTCCTTGCAGGAGTCGAGCCCGCAGGCGAAGACCAGCACCGGCGGGCGCTCGACGCCTTCCGGCTTGCGCAGGATGCCGGCGAGCCACTTGCCCTCGTAGGGCATCTCGACCCGCTCGCCCTTCGGTTTGAGATGAGGCAGCGCGAGATTGCGGCATTCGACCGCCTTCATGTGCGCGGCCTTCATCTGCGCGAGGTCCTGCACGAACAGGAACTTGCCGAAATGGTAGTAGACGCCGGCGCGCTGAAGGTGCTCGGCGGCGGTGACGTGCTGCTTTGCGGCAAGCGCCTCGCGGCCGAGTTTCTCGTGGGTCACCGCCCGCGCCGACCAGGCGCCGCACCAGTCGTCCCAGGATTTCAGTGACGAGGTCATGTCCGCGAAGTCGGAGAGGTTGACGCCCTGCGCGACGAAGCGCGGCGCCCAATGATGGATCGCGGAGGTGACGCGGGTGTCGGTGGTGGCGGATGACATGGATGATCCCTACACGGACAGAGTCATTCTTGGCGCTTCGAGCCGGGGGATTCAAGCAGGTTGGGCGGCCGCTCCAGTGAAGGAGTGGCATTGCCCGGCAACGCCTGCGCTTCGCCATGCACCGAATAGATCCGCGGCGCGGCGCGGTTGATGTGCAGGTGGAAAATGTCGGGCCGGTTGTAGTGGCCGGCGAAATCGTGCCGAAGCTTCATCTGGATGCCGATGTCGAGGTCGCAATCGGCATAGAGGATGCCTTCCTCGGCGCCCATCGGCCCGGCGATGATCCGGCTGTTGGGCGCGACGATGCAGGAGCCGCCCGAGCAGTCGGGATCGCGCAGGAATTTCTCACCTTCCGGCCCGGCGGCCAGCATCTCGATCATGCGCTCGTCGACGGTGCCACAGGCGGCGATGACGAAGGCCTTGCTCATCTGCGCGAACGACTGCGCGTCGATCGCCACGCGATTGCGCAACGGGTCGCCGCTCACCGGAAAATGATTCGGCCAGCTCATCACATGGATGCGCGTGCCCTCGGCGGTGAGCGCGAAGACCGCCAGTGGATTGGAATTCTCGCCGCAGATGAGCCCGCTCATCGGCCCGAACTCGGTTTGGAAGGCGCCGAAGGTGTCGCCGAAGCCGCCCATATGGACCAGGCGCTCACCGACCGTGGGCATGATCTTCTGGTGCTTGCCGATCAGGCTGCCGTCCGGGCCGAAATAGACCTGGGAATTGAACATCGTGCCCATGGTGTCGGGCAATTTCTCGCATACGCCGACTACCACATAAGCATTGGCGTCGCGTGCGGCCTCGCCAAGCGCCGCGGTCTCCGGGCCGGGGATTTCGACGGAATTCTTGAACAGCTCGGCCGCCAGCCGGTTCGACAGCGCGCCGGTCGCCGAATGGTGGTGATACCAGACCGGGTGCGCCGGAATGAAGCCTTCCGGGAAGCCGATTACGCGCGCACCGTTCTTGCCGGCTTCGCGAATGAGGTGGCAGGCCTTTTCGGTCGAGCCCTCGCGATCGAGGAACGCCGAGGCGGCCTGGACGGCCGCGACCTTCACCGTGCCGTAGACGTCGCCCATGCATTGCTCGTGGTCAGGGAGGCTACTCCGCCGCCTCGCTTGAACGGGCCGGCGCCCTCTTCGCCCAGTAGCTCGGGTCGGCCTTGGAGCGCTTGAGCTCTTCCTCGGTGCGGAAGCCGGGCGCCATCGAGCCGTCGGCGCCGGCGAGGATCTGGTGGTGCTCGATATTGAGCGTGCGCAGCCAGCGCTGCTGGCCCATGGTGATGGCGACGAAATACCCGATCTCGACCAGCTCCGGCTCGCTGAAGTGCTTGTGCAGCCGCGCCCAGAAGGCGTCGTCGGTGGGCAGGTCCCAGGTGATCGCCTCGGCGTAGGACAGCGCCGCCTTCTGCTTCTCGTCGTAGTGGCTCGAGCTCTCGAAATTGATCAGGTCGCGATAATCGTCCTCGACCAGTCCCTGGCCCGCAGCCTTCATCGAACGCTGGTTGCCGCAGAATTCGCACATCACCGAACGCGATACGTAGATGCGGCAGAGTTCCTTGATGCTGTGGTCGGCGACGCCGTTCTTGAATACATCGTGCCAGGTCTTGGCGAACGACCAGAATGTCGCAGGAACGTGGGCGCGGATGGCCTGGCTTTCTGGGCGCGGCGTTCCCTCGCGGGCGCAACGGTCGAACTCGGCCAGCATTGCCTTGTCCGTGATGGTTGCAGGATCGACATAACTGATCCTCGGTTTGGACATCTTCGGACTCTCCGTTTTCGGGCGGTTCGCCGACGCGGCGGCGACTGGGGCATATGTTGCCGCATCGTTGCAAAAGTATCAACGCCCGCTCATGCCTTGTTTACCACGCGCCGCCGGCGTCGCTCATCCGATACATCGTTAGCGAAACCTGTCGGCGCAAGCCGCGCGACCGGCACGATCTGGTAACCACGAGATCTGCAACCGCGTCCACGCATGTGCACCTGAATTTACAGCGATTGTGCTCGCTCGCTCACGTGTGGCGCGCCGCAATGAAGATTGTGTTGCGAATATTCGTAAAGGTTACCCGTTGCATTCGAGCGAGTGGTTACACCAAGCGTCAAACATAGCCTTTCAAGTAATCTTCAGCATAGCACCAGAAGCGCTAAGAGCTTCACCAATTCAATACCGCCGCAGCGGCTATATGACTGCGACAACGCGCGAAGGATCGCGCGCGGAATTGGGGACCGGCGTCTTGCGCAAAAGCACAATAGTGATGATCGGCTTTGCCGTTCTGTTCGGCCTGCTGGCGGTGTTCATCGCGCAGTCGTGGCTGAACAGCCAGGCCGAGATGCGCATGAAGAGTCTCGAGGCGCAGAAGAAGACGATCGCGACGCAGACCATTGTCGTTGCGAGCAAGTCTCTGCGTTTCGGCAGTGAGCTGAATTCGAGCTCGCTGCGAGAGATCGAATGGCCGCAGAACGCGGTGCCGAACGGGGCGTTTAAGAAGATCGGCGATCTGCTCTCGGGCAGCCGCCGCGTCGTGCTCACGGCGATCGAGGCGAACGAGCCGATTCTGTCTTCGAAGATCACCGGCCCGGGGCAGCGGGCGACGTTGTCGGCCGTGATCAAGGAGGGAATGCGCGCCGTCGCAGTCCGCGTCAACGACGTCGAGGGCGTTGCCGGCTTCGTTCTGCCGGGCGACCGCGTCGACGTCGCGCTGACGCGGCAGGCGGACAAGAGCGCGCCGACGACCGACATCATCCTGCAAGGCATCAAGGTGCTGGCGATCGACCAGGTCGCCGACGAGCGAGCCGACAAGCCTGCGATCGCGCGCTCGGTCACGCTCGAGGTGGATACGCCCGCCGCGCAGAAGATCGCGCTCGCCGCCGCAATCGGCACGTTGTCGCTGATGCTGCGCAAGGCGGGCGAAGTGGAAGGGGAGCCGACGCGCCGAATCTCGCTTGGCGATCTGTTGGGCCGCGAGTCGGTGATCCCGGAAGATACGAAATTCGCGACCATCAGGGTCCATCGGCCGGCAAAAAAGGACGACTACAGCGTGCCGGCCGAAGGGAGCGGCAGCTCCGCGACAATCGGGAGGCGCTGAAGTCGGACGTTTCGGGGAAGCTGATAAACGGGTGGGGAGAGTAACGTGAAAAACGGAATCAGGCGTCAGGCCACAGCCTTCGGGCGGTGGAATCTTCAGAAGACGGACGATGCGGGGCGGGGAGCCGGCTGGGGCTGGCTTGATGGGTGTCGGCTCCTCGCCGCTGCAATCACGCTGGCAACGTCGGCCCTGGTGCTGACGCCGGCCAACGACGCACAGGCGCAGCAACTGCTTCAGATCAGTGGAGCGCGGCGGACAGTCATGTTGACGATCGCGGTCGGCAAGACCGAGGACGTCCGCGTCGATACCGCGTTCTCCGACATCACCGTCGGCGATCCGGAGGTCGCGGACGTCGCGCCGCTCACCGACCACACGCTGTCGATCCTCGGCAAGAAGATCGGAACCACGCGGGTCACGGTTTACGCCGAAGGCAAGCGGCAGGTCGGCATCTTCGACGTCGAAGTGTCCTACGACGTGTCGCGCCTCGCCATCGAGGTCAACAAGGTCGCCGGCCACAACATCAAGGTGTCGTCGGTCAACGGCCGCATCATGCTGTCGGGCACAGCGCCGGACGCTACAACGCTGGACAAGGCCGTACAGATCGCGCGCCAGTTCGCGCCCAACATCATCAACACGGTGCAGGTGACGCAGCCGCAGCAGGTCCTGCTGGAGGTGCGGTTTGTCGAGGCCAGCCGCCAGGCCGGCCGCGAACTGGGTGTCCAGTGGAACGTCTTTGGCAGCAGGACGGTGGCGAACGTCGGCTCGCGTCAGCCAGCCAGCCGCCTTCCGATCACCGCCCCGACGAGCCCGACCAATATCCCGATCGGCGAAGTGGCGGCGGGCGTGCTGTCGGGCGGCTCACCCTTTGGGTTCCTGCTTGGCCGGATGATCACCGGCGGAACGACGATCGACGTGTTGATCAACGCACTCGAAACGCGCGGACTGGTGCGGACATTGGCGGAGCCGAATCTGGTGGCTCTGTCGGGCGACACCGCGAGCTTCCTCGCCGGCGGCGAGATCCCGGTGCCTGTCGCGCAGTCCGGCTCCAACGGCGCCATCAGCATCGATTGGAAGCGGTATGGCGTCGGTTTGGCGTTCACGCCGACGGTCCTGAACGGCAGCATCATCAACCTGAAGATCGAGCCCGAGGTCAGCCAGCTTGATCCGAACGTTCAGATTCCGATTGGGGCCGGCCTGCCGCCGATCCCCGGTTTCCTCGTCCGCCGCGCCAGCACGACAATCGAGCTGCGCGACGGTCAAAGCTTCATGATCGGCGGCCTGCTGAAGAACGAATCAAAGGCGATCCAGGAGCAGGTGCCGTGGGTCGGCAGCGTGCCGGTGCTCGGACAGCTCTTCGCGAGCCGATCCTATCAGAAAAACGAAACCGATCTCGCGATCATCGTCACGCCCCGGCTGATCCGGCCGGCGCGGCCTGGCGACCCGATCAAGACGCCGCTCGACAACACTGTGCCGGCGAACGACGCCGATTTCTTCCTGCTGGGCAAGGCGGAAATTCCATTGGCTAACGCCCGCGCCGCGGTCGGATCCGTCATGCCGTTCAGTGGACATATTCTCGATCTGCCGAAAGGAGGCGCCCATGTTGTCTCGGTCAGGAACTAAGGCTCTTGCGGCGATACTGGTGCTGGGCGTGATGCTCGGCGCCTGCTCGGACATATACTACGACCGCCGGGAAGCGGTTTTTCTTGGGGCCAGCGATGCAGTTGCGGTGAACAAGATGGCTCACATGGTCGACCCGTGGCCGCGACACAGCGCCAATCGCAATCTCGCCTTCAATGGCGAGCGCGCGCAGGCCGCGCACGAACGCTACCGGCAAAACCGGGTGATCACACCGGTCAACGTGACCACAAGCTCGAATGACTACCAGAAGGTTCAGCAGAGCGCGGCCGCCCAGCAGTCGGCGACCCAGCAGTCCACGTCGGCGACGCCGGCGGCGCCCGTCAAGGGTCCTAACGGTCCCTGAACCGGCGCAAGGTGAGAGTAGGCAGGATGCGTATCGGCCGATCCAACGCTTCAACGGGCAAGACCCACGTCGTCGTGCTGACGGCAGATTCCGGCTTCGAGGAGCAGACGCGTCTGACCTTCGGAGCCAGCCCGCAGATTGCGCTGACGGTCGTGACCGGTACCATCGACGCCGTCGAGGAAAAGCTTGTGCTCGACGACGCCACCGTCGCAGTGATCGACTTCGATCCCGCGGCGCCCGGCGAGATGCAGGCGCTCGAACGGCTGATGAGCCGGATCGGCGCCTGGCCGCCGGTTATCGCAGTCACGCCATCCTTCGATGAGAGCATCGCGCGCACCATGTTGCAGATGCGGGTCGCAGACTTCATGGTCAAGCCGGTGTCGCCGGTTGAACTGGTGCGGACCTGCGCACGGGTGGCCACCGGTCCGGCGGCGACCGAAACGACGGAAGCGCAGATCTATACCTTCCTGCCCGCCGTCGGCGGCGCCGGCGTGACCACGCTGGCGGTGCAGACCGCCATGATGCTGCTCAACTCCGGTCAGCGCGGAAAGTCGTTGACTTGCCTGGTCGATCTCGATTTCCAGCACGGCGCCTGCGCCGATTACCTCGACCTCGAGCCGCGCCTCAATATCGGCGAGATCGAGCCGCGGCCGGAACGGCTCGACCGGCAATTGCTGGAAGTGATGCTGTCGCACCATCCCTCGGGTCTCGCAGTCATCGCCGCACCCAATCGTCCGGCCGAGATGCGTTCGTTCGACCCGGATGTGGTGACGCGGCTGCTCGATCTGGTGTCGTCGAACTTCGATTACGTCGTTTTCGACATGCCGCGCACCTGGTTCTCCTGGACCGACAGCGTGCTGCTCGGCTCGAACAAGCTCTTCATCATCAGCGAAATGACCGTCCCCGGCCTGCGCCACGCTAAGCAACTGGTGGAAGCGATCCACGAACGGCTGGGCGACGGACCGAAGCCACAGGTGATCGTCAACCGGTTCGAACAGAGACTGTTCTCGTCCGGCCTGCGCAAGTCCGACATCGAGCAGGTACTGGGCTCCTCGTTCGCCGCCTGCATCCCGAATCATTATGGCTTGGTGCGGGAGGCGATCGACCGCGGCGTGCCGCTGGACGAGATCAAGCCAGGCAACAAGATCACCATGCAGCTCAAGCGGCTGATGCTGCCGCAGCCGTCGGGGAAGTCGTCGGCCGCGCAGGCGCCGGCAAAGAAATTCAAGCTGTCCTGGGCGCGCTGATGCGTTCCGGGCCGGGACAATCGTAGACCACGGATCGGGTACGAGAATGGTCGGCCGTTTCACCGCTCGCCGCGTCGCTTCGCCGGACACCATGCCGGCCGCCGACGACGCGGTTACTCCGATGGAGGATGTCAGCTGGACGGTCTTTCCGGAGCCCGCTCCGGAGCCGGCCGTGCAGCCGGCCAACCTCCTGCTGACCGACAAGCTGATCGACGCCAAGGTCCGCCTGCACCGGCGGCTGATCGAGGAAATCAACCTTTCGGCGCTGGAGAAGCTGCCGGAAGACGAGATGCGGGCGCACATCAAGCAGCTCGTCACGCAATACATCCTGGTCGAGCGCCTTGCGCTCAACCAACAGGAGCTCGAGGACTTCGTCTCCGAGATCCTCGACGAGATGACCGGGCTGGGTCCGCTCGAGCCGCTGCTCAAGGACCAGACCATCAGCGATATTCTGATCAACGGTCATGAATGCGTCTATGTGGAGCGCGGCGGCCTGCTGGAACCGTGCGGCGTGCGCTTCAAGGACGAGCATCATCTGTTGCGCATCATCAACAAGATCGTTTCGGCGGTCGGCCGTCGAGTGGATGAATCCCATCCGCTGTGCGACGCGCGCCTGCTCGACGGCTCTCGCGTCAACGTGGCGGTGCGCCCGGTCGGCGTCGACGGGCCGCTGGTCTCGATCCGCAAATTTTCCAAGAAGCCGTTCAACCTCAACAAGCTGGTCGAATACAACGCGATCCGCCCGCAGATGGCCGAGGTGCTGGCCGCGGCGGTGAAGGCGCGCATCACCACGATCATCTCCGGCGGCACCGGCTCCGGCAAGACCACCATGCTGAATGCGCTTTCCGCCTTCATCTCGGAGAAGGAGCGGCTGATCACCATCGAGGACGCCGCCGAACTGCAATTGCAGCAGCCGCACGTCGCGCGCATGGAGACGCGGCCGCCCAATCTCGAAGGGAAGGGCGAAATCCGCCAGCGCGAGCTGGTCAAGAACGCGCTGCGCATGCGCCCCGAACGCATCATCCTCGGCGAGTGCCGCGGCGAGGAAGCCTTCGACATGCTCCAGGCCATGAACACCGGTCATGAAGGCTCGATGGCGACCATCCACGCCAACAACCCGCGCGAGGCGATCTCGCGCCTCGAGCAGCTCATCGGCATGGCCGGCATGCCGATGACGGTCGCTTCGATCCGCGGTCAGATCGCGTCCGCGATCAAGGTCATCGTGCAACTTTCGCGCCTCTCGGACGGCAAGCGTAAAGTCACTTCGGTCGCCGAGATCACCGGGCTCGAAGGCGACATCATCCAGATGCAGGAGATCTTCAAGTTCGTCCGCACCGGAACCACGCCCGACGGCACCGTGGTTGGTCACTTCCAGGCCACCGGCGTGCGCCCGCGCTTCCTCAACGATCTCGTCGCCATGGGGATCAAGATCCCCGGCACCTATTTCGATCCTTCTCAGCCGCTGTGATGACGATGAATTTGCACCGACTCTCTCCCATCGTCATTGCCCTTCGGACGGCTATACCCACGCATGACGTCGACCGCTAGGCGCCGTCATGTCCTTCGATTTCGACCCGATCTATCTGATCTATCTGCTGGTGGCGGCGTCGGCCGGCCTGTTCGTCGAAGGAATCTATCTCCTCTTCTTCGCCGGCGGATCGTATCGCAAGAACGTCAACCGGCGGCTCAGGCTGCTCAAGAATCAGCCCGACCGCGAAAACCTGCTTGTCCAGTTGCGCCGCGAACGCGGTCTCACTGCCGACGGCGGCTACAGCCTTTGGATGGAATCGCTGAACCGGCTGGTGCTCCAGTCCGGGCTGACGATCGGGGTCACCAAGATTCTGGTCTTCTCGGTCATTGCCGCCGTCGGATCGTTCATATTGGCGGTGATAACCCGCGGCAACGTGCTCCATGCGTTCTTGATCGCGCTGTTCTGCGGCGTCGTGCTGCCGTATCTGACGCTGCGCATCCTGCGCGGACGGCGGCAGAAGGCATTCGGAGCCCAGTTTCCGGATGCGCTCGACATGATCGTGCGCAGCTTGCGGGCCGGTCACCCGGTCCCGATCGCGCTCACCATGGTCGCGCGCGAGATGGCGGACCCGATCGGCAGCGAATTCGGCATTGTCGTGGACGAGATCACCTACGGCGCCGACCTCGAAACGGCGCTGCGCAATCTCTATTTCCGGATCGGGCAGGACGATCTGCCGCTGTTCGTCACCGCGGTCGCGATCCAGGGCTCGACCGGCGGCAATCTCGGCGAGATTCTGCAAAATCTGTCGGGAGTCATCCGGCAGCGCTTCAAAATGCGGCGCAAGATCCGCGCGCTTGCCGCCGAAGGGCGGGCGTCGGCGCTGATCCTGTCGTCGCTTCCGATCGCCATGTTTCTCATCATTCAGCTCGTCGCACCGGACTTCTATGCGAGCGTCTGGGATATCCCGCTGACCAAGCAGGCGCTGGCCGTTGCCGCTACCTGGATGGGAGTCGGCAACTTCATCATGTATCGCCTCGTGAATTTCAGGGTCTGATCGATGGACGGTCTCTATGACATCCTGATCAGCGTGTTCGGCGATCGGTCGGCTATGATGCTCGCGCTGATGATCTTCCTTGCCGTCGCGGTGCTGGCCTTTGGGCTGATGGCGGCGGGGCACGCACGCAGCTCGGTCAAGCGGCGCGCGGCCGGCATCGCCGAATACAGCGGCGATCGCGAGCTCAACGAGCAGAACTCGCTGCGCACATCGAGCCGCAAGGCGGTACAGCGGCTGCTCGACTACACCACCAAGCACTACTCCGCCGCCGACAGCGGGGACGCGAAGATTCTCCGGCGCCGGCTAATCCAGGCGGGCATCTTCGATCCGCGTGCGGTCGCCTATTTCTTCGTGGCGCGCACCGCGCTGGCGGTCGGATTGTCCACTGCCGCGTTCATCGTGCTGCCGATGTTCATGACCACCAGCGGATCGATGTTCTGGCTGTGGGTGATGGCCGCGGGCATCATCGGCTACATCGGTCCGAGCTTCTATATCGATCGGCGGATCGGAAAGAATCGTAATGAGCATATGTCCGGCTTCCCGGACTTCATGGACCTGATGGTGGTCTGCGCCGACTCCGGGCTCAGCATGGAAGCCGCGCTGGAGCGGATCGGGCGCGAGATGGGCGACAGCTATCCCTCTCTCTGCGCCAACATCCACATGACGAATCTGGAGATCCGCGCCGGCCGTACCATGACCGAGGCGCTGGAGCATTTCGGCGACCGGCTCGGGCTGGAAGAGGCGCGCTCGTTCGCGACCCTGATCCAGCAATCCGCCGAGCTTGGTTCGAGCATCACCGAAGCGCTGCGCGTCTATTCCGACGACATGCGCCACAAACGCCTCTCGCGGGCCGAGGAAAAGGCCTACAGCCTGCCGGCGAAGCTGTCGCTGCCGATGATGATCTGCATCTTCCCGACGATCTTCGTCGTGATCCTGCTGCCTGTGGTCGTGCGGCTCTACACTGGAAATTACTAAGTCATAACAGTTTGTCGGAAATGATTAACCAAAACCGGACCACGGTGCGTCACGCGCTGCCTTTATCCATTTGAGGTTGCGCGTCTTTCCGCCTCCGCACCGGGGTAGGGAATCTTAACCATCGTCGCCTAGCCTGCCGTTCCGGTCGCCGTTGATCGCGGAGTCGGACGCGTTTTGGCGCGCCAACCCCGCATCCATGCGGCCGCTGTCCGGAGCGTCGTGAATGCGTAGTGCAGGTCGAGTGGTGGTCGCGGCGTTCGCGGGTCTTCTGTGGCTCAATGGCTGCGAAACCTCGACCAAGCTGGGCGACATCTTCGGCGGCAGAAGCGGCAATCCGCAGACCACGTCTTCCCTCGCAGCCTCCGGCGATCCCGCGATCACCGGTTCGGTCGGTGCGCCGCGGGTCGAGCCGAACGGCGGCAGTTCCGGACTGCTCGGCAAGGATCCCTACGACGACGTCAGCCTCGGCAAGAAGTACTATCGCTCGGGCCATTTCGGACTTGCGGAGAAGCACTTCCGCGCTGCGGTCGAGCGCGCGCCGCGCGATGCCGAAGCCTGGGTCGGCCTGGCCGCGTCATACGACCGGCTCAAGCGCTTCGATCTCGCCGACCGCGCCTATGCGCAGGCGATCGGCATCCTTGGCCAGACGCCGGAGATTTTGAACAACAGAGGATACTCGTACATCCTGCGCGGTGATTATGTCCGCGCGCGCAAGACGTTGCTGGCGGCGCAGGCGATGGATCCCGCCAACCCCTTCATCAAGAACAATCTGCTGTTGCTCGCCAAGAGCGCCGGTCAGGGCAGGGCGGTCCGCTAATCTAGTGGAGTGGATTTGACATTCGCTATTGCCTTGCCGCGGGTACGCGATGCGAATGTTAAATCCAAAACTCCACTAGCGCCATCTGACGCACGCCCGCGTCATGCAGAATCCCGACGGCTATCCTATATGTCGTCGATCGCACCGCTGCGATCCGCACGGAGGCCGCCGTCTATGCTCCAGACTTTCAGGCAGTTCCTGACCGACCTCGGCGCCGGGGAAAAGAGCCAGGCCCGCTTCCAGGACAACGATTACCGGCTGGCGGCCGCTGCCCTGCTTGTGCATGCCACAACCATCGATGGCGCGACGTCGGCCACCGAACGCGACAAGCTGACGACAGTCGTGCGCGAGCGCTTCGGCCTCGACGAGGAGGCGGCTGGCGAGCTGGTCGCTGCGGCAACCGATGCCGAGCACGAGGCGGTCGATCTCTATCGCTTCACCAGCCTCATCAATCGGGAGCTCGACGAGGCGGGCCGGATGCAGATCGTCGAGATGCTTTGGCAGATCGCCTATGCCGACGGACGCGTCACCGAATTCGAGGACAACCTGATCTGGCGTGCCGCCGATCTGCTGCACGTATCCTCGCGCGCCCGGGTCACGCTACGCGCCCGCGTGGCAGCCATGCGCAGCGCTACCCAGCCATGACGACGATCACGCTTTTGGTCTAGAAGGGGGAGCCTTCTCCCGCTGTTGCCGTTGCCGCCATGCCGCTCCCGATTCTGATCGTGCTGCACCAGGAAAATTCGACCGCCGGCCGCGTCGGCCATGCCCTGACCGGGCGCGGCTACACGCTCGACGTCCGCTGCCCGCGCTTCGGCGACGACCTGCCGGCGACCATGGCGGACCATGCCGGCGCCATTATTTTCGGTGGACCGATGAGCGCCACCGAATCCACCGACTTCATTCGTCGGGAGGTCGAATGGACCGCGGTGCCGCTCAGGGAGAACAAGCCGTTTCTCGGCATTTGTCTTGGCGCTCAGATGCTGGCGCACCAGCTAGGCAGCCGCGTCTATGCGCATCCCGAAGGTCACGCCGAGATCGGCTACTATCCGATCCGCGCTACCGAGACCGGCCGCTCGGTCTGCGATCCTTGGCCGGAGCAGGTTTATCAATGGCACCGTGAGGGATTCGATCTGCCGCTCGGCGGCGAGCTATTGGCGGAAGGCGACTCGTTTCCGGTGCAGGCGTTCCGCTACGGATCGGGCTATGCGCTCCAGTTTCATCCCGACGTGACGCACGCCACCATCTGCCGCTGGACCACGCGTGGCCACGAGCGCACGTTCCTACCCAATGCGAAGCCGCGTGCCGCGCACTTTGCCGATCGCGCTGTCTACGACCCGGCTGGCCGAGCGTGGCTGGCGGCGTTCCTCAACCACTGGCTCGGATTGAAAGCGGGTTGAGCCGGCGACTCCCCAAAAAATGAAATGACCGGCGCGAGATCGCGCCGGTCATCTGCATCGTTGATTGTATCGAGTATCAGCTCGCGGCTGCGCGGAGCTTCTGGGCCTCGGCCTTGAAGACGTTGTTGAGGCAGTATTCGGCCAGATCGATGCCGGTCGGGAACCATAGATTTCCGGCGCCCGCCTTCTCCCGCATGTGATGGATGATGCCGCGCAGCGCCAGCGTGCGGCCCGGCCGCCCGATGATGTACGGATGCATCGTGAACGGGATGTACTTCGGCGTCTCCGCGCTGCTCTCCGAATAGAGCTCGTCGAAATACGCCTTCCAGGTCTCGAGCCCGTGATGTGGATTGCCGTATTCGCCGTGCCGGTGGCCGAACAGCGTGCCGTCGCCAAATGGCTGCCGCGGCAGCTCGACCATCACCTTGCCGTTCTTCTCCCAGAGATACGGCAGCTCGTCATGGAAGGAGTTGGTGTTGTAGGTAAAGCCGTTCTCGATCAGGAGCTCGATGGTGTTCGTACTCTGGGTGCAGGAGCGCCAGCCCATGGGCCGCCGGCCCGTGCGCTTCTGGATCATGGCGATGGCCTTCTTCATCACCACGTCTTCCTCGTCGCGCTTCAGGTAGCGGGCGATCTCGTGATTGTAGCCGTGGCCTTCCACCACGTGGCCGTGGTCGAGGATCGCCTGCACCGCTTCCGGGTAGCGCTCGGCGATCGCGCCGCAGGTCAGGAACGTCGCCTTGACGTTCTCTTCCTTCAGGATGCGCAACAGCCGGTAGATCGCGTGGTGCGGGCCGTATTCGCCCTGGCTCCACATCTCGTAGTTGAGGATGCCGTTCTTGTCCGGCTTGACGTCCTCGCCGCCCTGGAAATCGAAGGTAAAAAAGACGCAGGCGCGCTCGCCTCGCGGCCAGCGGATGAGATCGTCGTAGTGGTATTCCTTGAGCATGGGTGCCTCGTTTAGCGAACCGGCGGCGGCTCGTTCTTCGATGATGCTATACTGCTGCAAACAAGGCGTTATTGCAATATTCGCGATATCTGGCTTCTAGGTCGCTATCCGCAGGAAAGCGGACTCATTGTGCTCTACGCGAGCCTTTCCGCTTTTGACCCAAAGCCGGCATCGCGTTCAGCGCCCGATTGCGGCCTTGGCCCGGTCGATCACGGCCTTCGGATACGCAGCGAACTGTCGGAGAAGCTGTTCCACCCGCTCGCCGGTTGCGGGATCGATGTCGAGATGAGTCCGCTTGGCGTCAGCCAGGAATGCGGGGTCGCGCATCGTATCCTGGAATGCCTTGCGCAGGACCGTGAGTCGCGCCGGCGGGATGCCGGGCGGTCCGGTAAGCGGACGGCCCAGCACTCTCTGATAGAAGTGGAACTCAAGCACCTTTCGGTCTTCGTCGGTCTTGGCGTAGTCGAATACGCTTGGGACTCTGCCGAGTACGCTGGTCGTCTTCGGTCCCATCTGGATGATAAGCTTGAGCCGGCCTTGCTCAACGTCCGCGAGTCGCTGCAACTTGATCGCGGTAAGGGACAAGCCGCATACCCCGTTCGCTTCGCCCCGCTGCATGGCGAGATACGTGTCCTGGACACCTTTATATCCGGTAACCAACCGGACTTTTGCCCCGAGCACGTTCTTCAGCACTAACGGGTGCTGATAGCTGGTAGCGGCGGGCCCCGGTGCTCCGAGGATCGTTTCCCGTGTCAGCATGTCCTGGAACGAGGACACGGCACCCGGGCGCTGCCAAGCGCCGCAAAAGTTGATCTCCTCGCTTAAGCTTCCGATCCAGCCGAACCTGCCTGCATCGAACTTCGCCTGCTCATTGCCCATCAGCGGCTCCATGGCTGTCGAGACGCTAAAAGTGGCGAGTTCGGTACCGTCCCTGGGCGCGACGTTGTAGATGTAGTTGGCCGCTCTCAATGAGCCTGCGCCGGGCATGTTCTTGGCGATGACGATCGGATTGCCTGGGATAAAACGCCCGTAGTGCCTGGCGAGAACCCGGAAGTAGGGGTCGTAAGAACCACCCGGCGGGAAGCCAATATTGATGCCGATCGTTTCGCCTTTGAAGTCGGCAGCCGTTTGCGCCACAGCAGGGCCACCGGTCGGCAGCACAATCATCAATACGGCTAACGCTACGGCAGGAAGAAACTTTCGCACGGACAGCTCCCGGAATAGAGCGGTTGCATACATGCTAAGAGTGTTCAAGCTGCTGCACATTGGCGTCCTCCAAATGCTGGATTCCAAGCTGCCGCGCCGCGAATAGCTTCGATCACAAGATTGCCGTCCGCCGGCATCTGGTCGCCCCGCCAGGCGACGTGCCCATCGGGTCGCACGAGGACGAGCCGGCGCCCGTAGAGTTGCTGGACGTGAGGCTCGGCGATCGCGACCGCCTTGAGCGGCACGCCTGCCTTGGCCGCTGCGCTTTCAAGCGCCGAGCCCTCGGGCGCATCCGGTCCGAAGCGCAGTAGCACAAAACCGTGCCCGAAAAGGTCAAGGATCGAGCGCCCATCGCGGAGCCATGCATGCGGGGCGCGCGCGCCGGGACGCGCCGAGGGCACGAAGACTTCAGGGTCGTCGGGATCGGGCGGCGTACCGTCGGCGAGACAGATCGGCGAATCCTCATAGCGATGGCCGAGTTGGAGCCCGTCGCTGCGCCCCATCCGTCCGAGGTCGCGCCCGAGCGTGGCGCCTACATGCCGGCGGACGCCCGCTCCAATGTCGCCGTCCTCGTCGATTGCTGCGACAGCTCCGCCGAATTTCCGGTGTTCGAAAAAAAATCCAGTGGTAAGGCCGGCGTTGCGGGCGCCAATCGGCCGCCGCTCGGCATCGTAGGATGCTAGCAGGCGATCGCCTCCCCATCCGTCCAGCACCGCCGCGAGCTTCCAGCCGAGATCGACAGCGTCGCCGATGCCGGTATTCATGCCCTGTCCGCCGGTCGGCGAGAATTGATGGACTGCATCGCCGGCGAGAAAGACACGGCCTTGCGAATAGCGTTCCGCCACCACGCTACGACGCGTCCATAAGCTGATGCCCAACGATTCTACATCGATCGGGCGGCCGATCGCCCGGCCGATAAGCGCGTTTCGATCGACGGTTTCTGCCGCCTGCTTGCCGTCGGTATCGAGCACCATCAGGCGCCACATCGCGTTGGCCGGATCGATGATGCGGATGTTAGCCCACAGGCCGTCGCGATCGATGATGAGAAACAAGGTTCCGGGCGCCTTGCCGCAGTTCTTCAGGAGATCGGGTGCGCGAAAGAATAGGTTCAGCGAATGCCCGAGCACGCCAGGGCCGGTGAGCCCGATGCCGAGCGAATTGCGGACCATACTGGAGGCGCCGTCGCAGGCGACGAAATAGTCGGCGGCAATGCGCTCGCGTGCACCGCTTTCGAGATCGGTTATGTCGGCGGTGACGCCCGAGCCGGTTTCTTCGAAGGCTTCGAGCCGAGTCCGGTAACGCAAGCTGACGTTCGGGAATGTGCGAGCAAAGCTTTGCAGGATCGGGTCGAACCACATCTGCGAGCATGCCTGACGTTGCATGGGGCTATGGGGCTGCGGCTCATTGCTCATGCGCGGCGGCAGCGCGATGCGGCCAAGTTCATAGCCCGAGAGACTTGTCACGAAGGCCACATCTTGGGGACAGTTAGGCGGGAACGGGCAAGCGTGCACGGCGTCGGCGATGCCCCAGCGCCGGCAGAACTCCATGGTGCGGATACTCACCCCGTTCACCTTTGGCGTGACGATGGTGCCGTCGCCCTGTTCGATCAGAGTGCAGGCAATCCCGCGCCAGCCGAGCTCGCCCGCGAGCGCAAGCCCGACTGGTCCACCGCCGACGATCAGTATGGGTATTCGCTGCATGGGCGGGCGCCGCTCAATCATTCATCGTGGGGCAACAGGCTCGCTGCGAGTTCATCGCAGACCGAGGAATAGGGCATAAGGATATAAACGGGGAAGTGCTATTATCGTATTCAGCTATAATCAAACCGTATAGGGACTTCCATGCAAGACGACCCCGTGCTGCATCGATTGAAGCTCCGTGAGCTGCGGGTTCTGCTTGCGGTGACGGAGGCCGGGAGCATGGCGAAGGCCGCTACGCAGCTTGCGATTTCCCAGCCCGCCGTCTCAAGGGCCATCGCCGACATGGAGGCGTCGCTCGGGGTGTCGCTGTTCGATCGCGGTCCGCAAGGCGTTAAGCCAACGCCGTATGGCCGCGCGCTCATCAATCGCAGCGTTGCTGTCTTTGACGAGCTCCGGCAAGGCGTCACGGAGATCAAGTTCATCGCCGACCCGACGGCCGGAGAGGTGCGGATTGCCGGGAGCTCGACGATGGTGGTCGGGCTCATCGCCGCGGTCATCGACCGACTGAGCCGGCGGTATCCGCGCATCAGCTTTCATGTCGTGACGACGGAGCCCGCAATGCTTGACCGCGAACTGCGGGAGCGCAAGGTCGACTTCATCATCACGGTCGCGCCGGTCAACGAAGAGGAAATGGACGTGGAAACACTGTACGACGATCAAATGGTCGTCGTCGCAGCTGCCAAGAACCCTTGGACCCGTCGGCGCCGCTTCGAACTTGCCGAGCTTGCGAACGAGCCTTGGGCGCTACCCGCGCCCGATTCCGGCTGGGGGACGGCGGTGGCCAGGGCCTTTCGTGCGAATGGAATGGAACCTCCCCGGGCGACTGTCACGTCGAGTTCATCGCCCCTGCGCAATGTCCTGCTCGCGACCGGGCGCTTTCTCACCGTGGTCCACGAATCGCACCTGCATTTTCCCGAAAGACATCCCTCGCTCAAGGTGTTGCCCGTCGACCTGTCCACCACACGACGGCCGACGCGGATCATCACCCTGAAGGGGCGTACGCTCAGCCCGGCGGCGCGGCTTTTTATCGAATGCGCACGCGAGGTTGCCAAGCCGCTGGCGAAGAGGAAATAGCGTTGAGCTACACTTCCGCAGCTGGCCCTTCTCGGACCTCACGGCCGTCCGCGTTTCCGCCGCTCATGGGAGTAGAGCTGACATCAGTCAGCGATTGCCAAACAATCGCGATTTGCTACCGCGCGCTAAACCGACGTGTGCTCGATGCCGTCGCGCACCTTCAGCGCTTCCGCCGCCGCTTCGTGGAAGCTTGCGTTCTCCGGCAGCACGATGGACGCCGAGCGCACCGCCTGCGTCGCCGGGTCGAGGCCGTCGGGCTCCTTGCCGTCCTGCGCCGCCAGCGCAGCCTTACGCAGGCGAATACGCGCCATGATCACGCCGTTGTCGGTCGAGGTCAGGTTTTCCTTGGAGCGGTCCTGGACCGGTCCCATGCTCTCCTGAATCGCGGCGTCCTGCATGGCGATGGTCTCGACGCCGCAATAGGTCTTGTTCGCCTTCTGCGCGTCGCGATCCATCATGTAGTTGTTGTCCTTGTTGATCACCGGCCGGAACGAGCCGGGGACCAGGCTGACGTGGATGCCGCCGCCGTTGCGCATGACGTGGTTCTCGTGGTCGGTCAGCGCTCGCGTCGGATGATGGGTGAAGCACCATGACCAGCAGTTCTCGTCGTCGATCGGCACCCAGGCGTGGCCGTTGAGGGCGTTGTCGCCGTAGGGCGGGATCATGGTATGGAACGGCATGATCCACTGCGTGATGCGCCAGTAGTAATGGCCCTCGTGCGCTGGACGGCGCACGCCGATCACCATGCCGCCGGGCGTTTCGATGACCTCGAAGGCGACATCCGTCTTGGTGGTGAGCTCCGCTCCTTTGCTGACGTGGAGCGAATCGCTCTTGAGATCGAACCGGTGCAGGAACGATACGTGCGCGGAATCGATGCCGCCTTCCATCGCCTGCAGCCAGTTGCACTCCTGCGTGCGCTTCGACACGAAGCGCGACGCGCGGGAAACACTTGCCCACTCGAACCCGGGCAGCGGCGGTTTCGATTCCAGCGGCCCCATATAGGCCCAGATGACGTCGCCGAGCTCCACGCAGGGATAGGACTTCAGCTTGATCTTGCTGCAGAATCCCGATTCGACCGGCTCGGACGGGACGTCGATGCATTGCCCCGTCACGTCGTATTTCCAGCCGTGATAGGGACAACGCAGGCCGCTCTCCTCGTTGCGGCCGAACCACAGCGACACGCCGCGATGGGCGCAGAACTCGTCCATCAGGCCGACGCGCCCCTGTGAATCGCGAAACGCGATCAGCCGCTCCGACAGCAGTTTCACGCGCACCGGCGGACAATCCGGCTCCGGCAGCTCCGCCGACATGAGGGCGGGGATCCAGTAGCGCCGCATGAGGTCGCCCATCGGCGTGCCGGGGCCGGTCTGGGTCAGGAAGTCGTTGAGCTTGCGCGTGGTCAACGTTTCGTCCTTGGATTCTGCGGACAGAATACTACGTCCGGCGAGAGTCGTGGTAGCCCTCGATCCGGTAGAGTTCCGGGAACGCCCGGATGCAGATCAGCACGACCAGCAGCGTCCCGACGCCGCCGACCAGCACCGCCGGCACCGCGCCAAGCAGCGCGGCCATGACGCCGGCGCGGAAATCGCCGAGCTGATTGGAGGCGGAGGTGAACAGAGAGTTCACCGCGTTCACCCGGCCGCGCATCTCGTCCGGAGATTCGAGCTGAAGCAGCGTCATGCGGATGACGACGCTGACCGCGTCAGCCGCGCCCATGATCGCAAGCGCAGCCCACGATAGCCAGAACCATTGCGACAATCCGAATGCGACGGTCGCGAGGCCAAAGATGCCTACTGCGGCAAACTCGATGCGCCCGACACCGCGGGTGAACGACCAGCGCGTCAATCCAATGGAGATGAGCAGAGCGCCGACGGCCGGCGCCGCGCGCAGCAGCCCGAGGCCCCCCGAGCCGACGTCGAAGATGTCCTTGGCGAAGATCGGCAAGAGCGCCGTCGCTCCGCCAAGGATAACGGCGAACAGATCGAGGATGATGATGCCGAACAGGATGCGGTTCTTGCGCATGAAGCGGATGCCGGCGAAAAAGCCCGACAGAGTGACTGGCGGTCGCGAGGTCGCGCGCTCGATGCGCAAGAATCCGATCTGCGTCGCCGCGGCGGCGAACATGAGAAAGCAGAGCGTGTAAACCGCGCTTGAGCTGACCGCATAGAGCAGTCCGCCGACCGCCGGACCGATAATGGTCGCGGCTTGCTGCGCCGATGCGGACGCGGCAACTGCGCGGGGGAATATGGCCGCCGGCACGACAGCGGGGATCAGCGTCTGCATGGTGGGTGCTTCGCCGGCGCGACCGGCGCCGAGGAAGAACGCTGCCACGAGGATCATCTCCTTGGTGGTCGTTCCGGTGAATGCGCCATAGGCGAGCGAGGCCGCCGCCAGGCCTTCGACCAGTTGAGCGATCTGCGCGACGCGGCGGCGGTCGTAGCGGTCGGCGAGCTGCCCCACGATCAGCACCAGCACCGAGGCAGGGACGAACTGCGCAAGTCCCACCAGCCCGAGGTCGAGCGCGCTGCCGGTGAGCGCGTACATCTGCCAGCCCATGGCGACGCCAACCATCTGGAAGGCGAAGCCGGAGAACACCCGCGCGTTCCAGAACAGGACAAAGCCCCGGTGGCGCAACAGCGAATCCGGCGCGGGATCGACCGGACTCATTGGCGGTGTGGGCTTGGAATCGGCGGGAGCATCAGACCGCCAGCCATAGCCTGTCCTTGCGGTTCGGGCCATGACAGCGTGGGATTTTCCGCTTGCGCCCCGCGGGGGCTTTGGTGGAGCCGGGGAGGATCGAACTCCCGACCTCCTCATTGCGAACGAGGCGCTCTCCCAGCTGAGCTACGGCCCCAAAAAGCAGCGGAAAACCCGCCCGCCCGCGCGGGTCTCGCGGATTTAGGGCTGCCCCGCCGTCCTGTCAATAAGCCGCGGCGGCGCAGGTCGTGCGGAACGCTTGTTCGGGCTCGGCCGGCCCGCTACATGTGGCTCACATCACAAATCGGCGGGTGGGCCCATGCGCGCACTGTTCCTTGTCATCGACCTGGCGCTGCAGCTGTATGTCTATCTGATCATTGCGGCTGCGGTGCTGTCGTGGCTGATCGCCTTCAACGTGGTCAATACGCGCAACCAGTTCGTGGCGATGGTGGCGGATTTCCTTTACCGCATCACCGAGCCGGCGCTGCGCCCGATCCGTAACATGATCCCCAATCTCGGCGGCATCGACATCTCGCCGGTGATCCTGATTCTGCTCATCATCTTCATTCGATATGTGATCGCGCTCTATATCCTTCCGAACGTGTTCTGAGCGGTGTGTCGCTGCGTCCATGGACGGCCAGTGCCGGCGTCGTCGAGCTCACGGTGCGACTGACGCCGCGGGGAGGGCGGGATGCCATCGACGGTATCGATATGCGCGCCGACGGACGCCCGGTGCTGAAGGTGCGGGTCCGGGCGGCGGCGCGCGAGGGCGATGCCAACGCCGCGCTGATTCGCCTGCTCGCGGGCAGCACCGGGGTTCCGCCCCGGCAGGTGAGCTTGATCGCCGGCGCAACGGCGCGGATCAAGCGCGTGAGAATCGAGGGCGAGGGCCCGGCCATCGCTGCGGCGCTGGAGAAAATCGCCGCCATCGGCTAACACTTCTGACTGACCGGACGGGTGGGCGACATGACGGCCCGGATCATCGACGGCAAGGCGATCGCTGCGGAGCTGCGCGGCAAGGTGGCCGACGCCGCCCATCGCCTGGCGCGCGATCGCAGCCTGGTGCCGGGCCTGGCCGTCGTGCTGGTCGGCGCCAATCCCGCGAGCGAGGTCTATGTCGGCAGCAAGACCAAGGCGACCGTCGGCAGCGGGATGCGCTCCTTCGACCACCGGCTGCCGGCGACGGTGAGCGAAGCCGATCTGTTGACCCTGATCGGCCGCCTCAACAGCGATCCGGTCGTGCACGCCATCCTGGTGCAGTTGCCGCTGCCGCCGCAGATCGATGCCGGCAGGGTTATCGCGGCGATCGATCCGATCAAGGATGTCGATGGCTTGCATCCGATGAATGCCGGCCGCCTGCTTGCCGGCCGCCCGATGCTGGCACCATGCACGCCGCTCGGCTGCATCATCCTGGCGAAAACGATTCACGCCTCGCTGGCCGGCCTGGAGGCCGTGGTGATCGGCCGCTCGATATTGGTGGGGAATCCGCTCGCCCAACTCCTGCTCGCTGAAAACGCCACGGTGACGATCGCGCATTCCAAGACCGAGGAGCTTGCCCAGGTCTGCCGCCGCGCCGACCTGCTGTTTGCGGCGACCGGTCGTCCAGAGATGGTGCGCGGCCACTGGATCAAGCCGGGTGCGACCGTGATCGACATCGGCGTCAACCGCTTATCGGCCGCAGGCGGCAAGACCAGGATTCGCGGTGATGTCGCGTTTGCAGAAGCCTGCGAAGTAGCAGGTGCGATCACGCCAGTGCCGGGTGGCGTCGGACCGATGACGATCGCCTGTCTGCTCGCCAATACCGTACGTGCGGCTTGTCTGCAGGCGAATCTGCCGCCACCGGACTTTGCACGTCAGGCATCCGACGACCGCGGCTAAAAAAGACGACGGGACAGCGTTCCATCGTCCACCCACTCACCGGTGTTGCCAGTCGGTCAGCCGCCGTTCCAGGCGAAGGCGACCTTGTCGAGCACCTTGGTGCCGAACCGCTCCGAGGAGCGCGCCACTGCCCGGCCGCCGAGGGTGCGGTAGAACTCGACAGCCGAGTCGTTGTCGGACAGCGCCCAGACCACCAGGCTTTGCAGCCCGCTTTGGCCGAGGTCGCGCCGCGCCGCCGAGAAAAGCTTGCGGCCGAATCCCAGTCCTTGGAATTCCGGTCGCAGATAGAGCTCGTAGATCTCGCCATCGTAGTAGAGGCTGCGTGCCCGGTTGCGCCCGTAATTGGCGTAGCCGGCCACGCGGTCCCCAAACACCAGGATCGCGACCCGGCTACCCTTGCGGATGGCGCTATCCCACCAATCCGGCCCGCGCCGGTTGATGAGCTTCTCCAGCTCCGCCCCTGGGATGATCCCCTGATAGGCACCCCGCCAAGCGTCGTCATGCGTCGACGCGATCTCGGCCGCATCGGACGGCTTGGCGCGACGGACCTCGATCAGGGTTGTGCTCATGCTTGAATTGAAGCAAGCGCACCGGCGGCCTTCAAGTCCTATGTTTAACAGCCGGTTAATGATGTGGACGATCGGCGCGCGGACGGGCTGGAACGAGTTGCGAGAAGACAAAAAATCAAGAAAAGATCGCTGTCTGGCGCGGTGTTGCCGCGGCGACACGCTCGCTGGGAAATATTTTAGGAGTGCCGCGCCGAGGCGCCGTGCGGTGCGAATTTGGACACCGTCTCGTCCATTGAACGAGCGTCATCGCATCCGGGATTGGCGCCGAAAACGAATCAAAGAGCGGCCGGCAGGGCGCATGTCCCGGATCGGCACACCACCCGTCAGACGGGCTCGGCCTCCTTGCGCCGTTCCTCCTTCTTGCGCTCGTTGGGATCGAGCAGCGTCTTGCGCAGCCGGATCGATTGCGGAGTGACCTCGACCAGCTCATCGTCCTCGATATAGGCGAGCGCCTTCTCCAGAGTCATCCGGATCGGCGGGGTGAGACGGATCGCCTCGTCCTTGGAATGGGTACGGATGTTGGTGAGCTTCTTGCCCTTGAGCACATTGACCTCGAGGTCGTTGCCGCGCGTGTGCTCGCCCACGATCATGCCGCAATAGACCTTCCAGCCTGGCTCGATCATCATCGGCCCGCGGTCCTCCAGGTTCCAGAGCGCATACGCGACCGCCTCGCCCAGGTCAGTCGAGATCAGCGCGCCGTTGCGGCGGCCCTGCACCTCGCCCTTGTGCGGGGCATAGGCGTGGAACAGGCGGTTCATCACCGCGGTGCCTCGGCTGTCGGTCAGGAGCTCGCCCTGGTAGCCGATCAGCGCGCGCGTCGGCGCATAGAACACCAGCCGCACCCGCCCGCCGCCCGACGGCCGCATCTCGATCATCTCGGCTTTGCGCTCCGACATCTTCTGAACCACGATACCGGAATGCTCCTCGTCGACATCGATGACGACTTCTTCGATCGGCTCCAACAGCTCGCCGGTCGCTGCGTCGCGCTGGAACAGAACCTTCGGTCGCGACACCGACAGCTCGTAGCCTTCGCGACGCATGGTTTCGATCAAGATGCCGAGCTGCAATTCGCCGCGCCCGGCGACTTCGACTGCCTCACGCTCGCTGGAATCGGTCACGCGCAGCGCGACATTGCCTTCCGCCTCGCGGAACAATCGGTCGCGAATCATGCGGCCGGTCACCTTGTCGCCTTCGGTACCGGCGAGCGGCGAGTCGTTGACGCGGAAAGTCATCGCCAGCGTGGGCGGGTCGATCGGCTGTGCCGGGAGTGGAGTCTCCACCTCGGGTGCACAGATGGTATGGGAGACCGTCGCGTCCGGTAGTCCCGCCAGCGAGACGATGTCGCCTGCCTCCGCCGTATCGACCGCGGTACGCTCGAGCCCGCGGAAGGCGAGCACCTTCGTCACCCGTCCGGTCTCGATGACATTGCCTTTGCGGTCGAGCACCTTCACCGGCTGGTTCGGCTTGATTGCGCCCGAGGTGACTCGCCCGGTGACGATGCGGCCGAGATAGGGATTGGCTTCGAGGATGGTCCCGAGCAGACGGAACGGACCCTCTTCGATCACCGGCGGAGCGACGTGGCGCGTGATCAGGTCGAACAGCGGTGCCATCCGCAACTCCTTCGGACCGTCGGGGCCGTCAGGCGACATCCACCCCTCCTTGGCCGAGCCGTAGAGGATCGGGAAGTCGAGTTGATCTTCGTCGGCATCGAGTGCGGCGAACAGGTCGAAGACTTCGTTAACGACCTCGTGGGGCCGGGCGTCACCGCGATCGACCTTGTTGATGACGACGATCGGCTTCAGGCCGACCTTGAGCGCCTTCGACACCACAAACTTGGTCTGCGGCAGCGGGCCCTCGGCCGCGTCCACCAGCACCAGCGCACCATCCACCATGTTGAGGATGCGCTCGACCTCGCCGCCGAAGTCGGCATGGCCGGGCGTGTCGACGATGTTGATCCGCACGTCCTTCCAGAGAATCGACGTGCACTTGGCAAGGATGGTAATGCCGCGCTCGCGTTCGAGGTCGTTGGAGTCCATCGCGCGCTCGGCCACCCGCTGGTTTTCGCGGAAGGCCCCGGCCTGCTGCAACAGCCGGTCGACCAGCGTGGTCTTGCCGTGGTCGACGTGGGCGATGATAGCGACATTGCGCAAATTCATGCAGGGGTCCTGGAAAAGGGACGTGCCCGGCTGTTTGGGGCCGGGCACGCCAGCTCTGTTGCGGCGCATATATAGCCGGCGCAGGCTCGTGACAATGTTGTTGGGGGACGGACCCTAGGTGCGCGCGGCCGGCCCCCACGGCCCGAAGGTCGCGCCCTTCGGCAGCGCCTCGTGCACCATCATCATCTCGCCGATGGTTTCCGACGTCACCAGGCCGGTGAGGCGGCCTGCCGGATCGACCACGGCGACGGCAGGCGCCGACTTCTCCTGTAGCAGCCGGAACGCGTCCTCAAGGCATTGGCGCTGGGTGATGGTCGGTATCTCCGCCGTCATCGCTTCGGCGACCCGGGCATCGGGGCCGCGGTCCTTGAGCGTGCGGATGAGATCGGCGCGGGCGAGCACGCCGACCGGCCTGCCGTCGGCGTCCACTACCGGGAACTCGCTCTGGCTGGTGCGCAGCAAGGTCTGCACAGCCTCGTCCACGTGCGCCTCCGGGGTGAGCGTCGCGTATTGCGTCATCATCGCCGCACTGACCGGAACTCCGCGCGACATCGCCCGGATCGCGACCATGTGCGCTTCCGATGCTGCCGCGAGATAGACGAAGATGGCGATGAAGATCAGCAGCGGATTTCCGAACAGCCCGAGGAAGCCGAGCGCGAAGGCGAAGCCCTGTCCGATATAGGCGGCGATCTCGGTCGCGCGTACGTAGCCCATGCGCGTCGCGAGCAGCGCGCGCAGTACACGGCCGCCGTCCATCGGAAAGGCCGGGATCATGTTGAACAGCACCAGGAACACGTTCACCATCGCCAGCCGGTCGATCATCGCAACCCGGGTGCTTTCCATCGACACTAGGCTGCCGAAGTCGAAACGCGCGCCGAATGCGAACAGCACGCCGGCGATGACCACGTTCACCAGCGGGCCGGCAACCGCGATCACGAACTCCTCGTATGGATGCTCGGAGATGCGCTCGAGCCGCGCCACGCCGCCGATCGGCAACAGCGTCACGTCGGGCGTGTTGATGCCGAATGCGCGCGCGGTCAGGACGTGCCCGAACTCGTGCGCGACCACGCAGGCGAACAGCAGGATCATGAAAGCAAGGCTGTACCAGGCTTGGTCCGCTCCGCCGGAAACCCAGTTGGCGATGAAAATCCAGCCGAGGAACAGGATGAAGGTGATATGCAACCGGACCTGCGTTCCGGCGATGCTGGCGATGTGCAGCGACCAGGGCATGGATAGCCTCCCAAAAGCGCGTGTCTGACCTTAGCTATGCGGGAGGATCAGGCTTTGCGAGTGGCCGTGACATGCGGTTTCGTGCCACTATTCCCGGCCAAAGAGGTGGACCATGGCGCAGAAATTGACCGGCGAGGACCGCAAGGCGGCGCTGGCGAAGCTTTCCGGCTGGAACGAAGTCGCGGGCCGCGATGCGATTGCGAAGAAATTCGTGTTCAAGGATTTCAACGAGGCGTTCGGCTTCATGGCGCGTGCGGCGCTGGTCGCCGAGAAGCTCGACCATCATCCGGAGTGGTTCAACGTCTATAAGACCGTCGAGGTGACGTTATCCACGCACGACGCCGGCGGGCTGACCGAGCTCGACGTCAAGTTGGCCGAGGCGATGAACCGGCTGGCCGGTATCTAGTGCGGCGGTTCAGAAGTTCGCCATACTTGTCGGCCTGGTCGGGAGCGAACTTCTGAACCAAAGCCGCACTAGCAACATATTGGTTCTAGTGTCCCTTTGAATCCGAAGTTCGCTAATGGACTCGCGGATTGGGGCTTGCGAACTTCGGATTCGGGACACTAGGGACGCTTGCGGCGCGCGGTCACAGGGGCCATCTATCGGCGGGCGATCATTCGCGGGAGACGGCGATGCGATTCGGATATGCGGCCGCAGGCGATACGAAACGCGACGGTGGTGTCGTCGGCGACGAAATGCGCCTTCGCCGTGCGTTCTGGGACAAGGCGAGGCAGGTTGCGCGGAACCTCCCGTTCGCCGAGGACCTTGTGGCCGCCTATTACTGCGCCTTCGATCGCGCGACGCCGCTTCAGGTGAAGACGGCGCTGCTGGGCGCGCTCGCCTATTTCGTGCTGCCGGCCGACGCGATGCCGGACATTCTCCCGCTGCTCGGCTATGGCGACGACGCACTGGTGCTGGCGACGGCGCTGCGCATGGTGTCGGCGCATATCCGCGACGAGCATCGCGAGGCGGCGCGGCATGCGCCGGCGCGCGGCCTGGATGAGGCGCGCTGAGCGCCCATGCCGCCGCCCGACTTGCGAAATCCCGCAACCGTCGCGCAGGCAATCGAGGAAGCGGCAAATCACTACCGGCAGGGCCGACTCGACGACGCCGACCGGATCTGTACGCGCGTGTTGAAGGCGCGGCCGGACTGGTTCGACGCGCTCCATCTCGCCGGCCTGATCAAGCTCGACAGCGGGAAGGCGGCGGCGGCGCATACGCTGCTCACCAGTGCGCTCAAGCTCAATCCCGGTTCGGCCCCGGCGCTTTCCAACCTTGGCCGCACCCTCGCCGCGCTCAACCGGGACGATGAGGCGCTCGCAGCGCTCGACAGGGCGATCGCGATCGCGCCGGATAGCTTCGAGGTGGTCAACGGTCGCGGCAATGTGCTCCTGAAGCTCGGCCGCGCCGACGAGGCGCTTTCGGCCTTCGAGCGCGTGCTGACGCTCGAGCCGCGCTTCCTCGGCGCCCGCGCCAATCTTGGCAACGCGCTGGCGCAGCTCGGCCGCTTCGAGGAGGCGCTCGCGCAGTTCGACGCTGTGCTTGCCGCGCAACCCGAACATGCAGAGACGCAGGTCAATCGCGGCAGCGCACTGGCAGCCCTCGGACGCTGCGCCGAAGCGATCGGGGCCTATGATCGCGCACTGGCGCTGCGTCCGGACTACGCGCGGGCGCGGGTCGGCCGCGGCGCCGCCTTGCAAGCGCTCAACCGGCACGAGGAGGCATTGGCGGAATTCGGCAAGGTGCTCGCGGCAGACAAGGGCAACGCCGACGCCCAGCACAACAAGGCAATGTCGCTGCTTACGCTCGGCGACTACCGTCGGGGGTTCGCCCGCTACGAGGCGCGCTGGCTGCGCAGCGGGATGCCCCGGCGCAAAAGCCTTGGCAAGCCGCTGTGGCAGGGCGAATATCCGCTGTCGCGCAAGACCATTCTCGTCCATGCCGAACAGGGGCTGGGCGACACCATCCAGTTCGTCCGCTACGCGCCGCTGCTTGCACGCAGCGGAGCGAGGGTCGTGCTGGAAGCGCAGCCGGAGCTCGCCGGACTGATGTCGAGGGTCGACGGCGTGAGCGCGGTCGTCGCGCGCGGTGGGGCGCTGCCGCCCTATGACGTGCATTGCCCGGCGGGCAGCCTGCCGCGCGCATTCGGGACGGAGGTCGCAAATATTCCGGCAGGCATCCCCTATCTTGCCGCAAACCCGGATCGCGTCGCCAAATGGCGGGAGCGGATCGGGCAACGTGCCTCGCCGCGCATCGCCGTCGCGTGGTCGGGAAGCGCCTCGCATGCCAATGATCGCAACCGCTCGATCGCGCTCGCACGGCTGGCGCCATTGTTTGCGGCGGGGACGGGGAGCGTCCTGAGTATCCAGCGCGAATTGCGCGAGGGTGATGCCGGCACCCTGTCGCGGCATCCGAACGTGACCCATGTCGGCGATGCGCTCAACGACTTCGACGATACCGCCGCGGTGGTGGCGCTCGCCGATCTGGTCATCGCAGTGGACACCTCGGTGGTACATTTGGCGGGGGCGATGGGCCGGCCGGTCTGGGTATTGCTGCCATTCCAGCCTGACTGGCGCTGGCTGCTCGGTCGTGAGGATTCGCCCTGGTACCCGACCGCGCGGCTCTTTCGTCAGTCCGCACCCGGGGATTGGGAAGGCGCGATCGGGCGGATCAGCGATGCGCTGAAGTCATTGTAGGTTCACGGAAACGAGCGCTTGCCTGACGGGCCCGGTCCTCGTATCGGGTGCAACCAGCCGCCTTGGCCTCGGCGGCGCGGCAACCGACCGCCTTCACATTGTCGAATTCGCTAACTATTCCATGGCCTAAGTGGCGCTTAAGCTGATTCACGGAGGAGGACCGATGCTGCGATCCATCGGAATTTCGCTATCGATCGTTCTAGCTGCCGCCATCGGCGCGAATCCGGCCGTTTCGGCCCCGAAGCAGAAAACCGCTGCCGTTGGCTCCGCCCAGCCCACATTGCTGGGACAGTACGGCGAGTGGGGGGCCTATACGGCCACGCCCGGCGGCAAGAAGGTTTGCTTTGCGCTCGGCAAGCCGAAGACGATGAAGACCGACCCGCCGGGGCGCAAGCGCGACCCGGCCTATCTCTTCATTTCGACCCGGCCGTCGGAGAACGTGCGCAACGAGGTTTCGGTGATTATGGGCTACCCACTGCGGGTGAGCTCGGACGCCAGCGCCGAGGTGGGGTCGACTAAATTCGCGATGTACACGCAGAACGACGGCGCCTGGATCAAGAACGTCGCCGAGGAGGCGCGTCTGGTAGACGCCATGCGCAAGTCCGCGGACATGACGGTGCGGGGGGTTTCCACCCGCGGCACCAAGACGGCCGATGAGTACTCGCTCAAGGGTCTGTCGCAGGCGCTCGATCGCGTCACCGCGGAGTGCAAGTAGAACCCGCGCCATGATCCGGGTCGGGATCGGCGGCTGGGTTTACGCGCCCTGGCGCGGCGAATTCTATCCGAAGGGTCTGACGCAGGCTCGCGAGCTTGAGCACGCGAGCCGCCAACTCACCTCGATCGAGATCAACGGCACGTTCTACCGTACGCAGAAGCCGGACAGCTTCCGCAAGTGGGCCGACGAGACGCCGGACGATTTCGTGTTCGCGCTGAAGGGCCCGCAATTCGCCACCAACCGGCGCGTGCTGGCGGAGGCCGGTTCGTCGATCGAGCGGTTCTTCGCCAGCGGCGTGCTGGAGCTAGAGTCGAAGCTCGGGCCGGTGCTGTGGCAGATGGCGCCGTTCAAGAAATTCGAGCCGGACGATTTCGAGGCGTTCCTTGCGCTGCTGCCGCCGCGCGTTGACGGCAAGGTCATTCGACACGTGGTCGAAGTGCGGCATGAAAGCTTTGTCACGCCTGCCTTCATCGACTTGTTGAGCAAGCACTCGGTTGCCGTCGTGCTTGTCGACTCGGCCAAGCATCCATTGTTCGCCGACGTCACCAGCGATTTCGTCTATGCGCGGCTGCAGCGCACCGAGGAAAAGGTGAAGACCGGCTACCAATCCGCCGTGCTCGACGCCTGGGCCAAGCGGGCGCGGGTCTGGGAGGATGGCGGCGCACCGGACGACCTGCAGGCGATCGGTGGCCCGCCAAGCAAGGCCATGCGCGACGTCTTCATCTACATGATCTCCGGCGCCAAAGTGCGGGCGCCTGCGGCGGCCATGGCGCTGATTGAACGCCTGAAATGACGACGCCGGAGAGGTGGAGTCCGCCCTCCAGACGTAATATCTAAGGACCATGAACGCCTCGATCCAAGACAGCGCCTTTGTCGAGAAAAGCGCATTGGAGTGCTACGTCCCGCCGGCGCAGCCGTCGCTGGTGGGGCTTTCGCGCGCGGAGCTTGCCGAGGCGCTGGGTGGCATCGGCGTACCGGCCGCTGCCCGCAAGATGCGCGTGCAGCAGATCTGGCACTGGCTCTATGTGCGCGGCGCGCGGGGCTTCGACGCCATGACCAGCGTGTCGAAGGACCTGCGCGTGACGTTGGCGGAGCATTTCACCCTGGCGCGCCCGGAGGTGGTGGCCGAGCAGGTGTCGGTCGACGGCACCCGCAAATGGCTGCTGCGGTTGCCCGGTGAGGCCGGCGGCGCGCCGCATGAGGTCGAGTGCGTCTATATTCCCGAGGCCGATCGCGGCACGCTCTGCCTGTCGAGCCAGGTCGGCTGCACGCTGACCTGCTCCTTCTGCCACACCGGCACACAGCGGCTGGTGCGCAACCTCACCGCCGGTGAGATCGTCGGCCAGGTGATGGTCGCGCGCGACCGTCTCGGCGAATGGCTGGATACTATCCCTCCCCCGAAGGGGGAGGGTGGCGAGGACCGAAGGTCCGAGCCGGGTGGGGTCGGCGGTGCAAAGGATCCCACCCGGTTCCTCGCTCCGCTCGGAACCACCCTCCCCCTGCGGGGGAGGGATGGCGCCCTGCGGGGGAGGGATGACAAGCGGCGCATCACCAATATCGTGATGATGGGCATGGGCGAGCCGCTCTACAATTTCGAGGCGGTGCGCGATGCCATCAATGTCATCGCCGACGGCGACGGCCTGAGCATCTCCAAGCGCCGCATCACGCTCTCGACTTCGGGCGTCGTGCCGATGATCGCACGCGCCGGCGAGGAGATCGGCTGCATGCTGGCGGTCTCGCTGCATGCGGTGCGCGACGCGCTGCGCAACGAGCTGGTGCCGCTCAACCGCAAATATCCGATCAAGGAGCTGCTCGAAGCCTGCCGCAACTATCCCGGCCTGTCGAACGCGCGCCGCATCACCTTCGAATATGTGATGCTCAAGGGCGTCAACGATTCGATCGCCGATGCCAAGACGCTGGTGCGGCTGCTCAAGGGCATTCCCGCCAAAATCAATCTCATTCCATTCAACCCTTGGCCGGGCACAAAATACGAGTGCTCGGACTGGGAGCAGATCGAGAAATTCTCCGAGGTGGTGTTCGACGCCGGCTACGCCTCGCCGGTGCGCACGCCGCGCGGGCGCGACATCCTCGCCGCCTGCGGCCAACTCAAGAGCGCGACCGAGAAACTCTCCGCCCGCGAGCGCATGGCGCTGCGGGCCATGGCGATGACGGACTGAGCCCGCGATGGACGTGGTCGTTCGTTTGCTGCTGCGCTTTCTGCTGGTGCCGCTCGGCTATCTCGCTGCGGTGATCGCCGCGACGCTGGTCATCGTGTTCGGCGCTTGGCGGCTCGGCACGATCGACACCAGCGCCTATCCCGAGGCTGCGATTGTCGGCATGGTGGCCGGGCCGATCCTGGCCGCGGTGCTGCTGGCGACGATGTGGCTGCCCGCCTCGATCGGCATCTTGATCTCGGAGGCCTTTGCGATCCGCTCCTGGATATTCCATGCCGCCAACGGCGCCGCGTCGGCCTGGTTCGGTTGGCACCTGTTCGGCTCGATCGACGGTTCGCCGGTGCCGCTGCATGAGCCGCTGCACGTCATCGCGGCCGGCCTCGCCGGCGGCTTCGCCTATTGGGCGGTGGCGGGCTTCAGCGCCGGTTTCTGGCTGCCGGTGTTTCGGCGCCGGTCGTCGCCTGCACACGACGTCACCCTCGCAACGCGGCAGTAACCGGGTCATTGATATGCTATAATTCGGGTGTGGGGTTCGTTCTATGGGTCGGGTTTCGGGTTCTGGTATGAGGGTGTTGCGCCTGATGTTCGTGCTGGCGTTGGCGGCGCTGGCCGCAGCCTGCGACAAGTGCGGCGATTTCGTGCCGCCGATCCGGCTTCAGGCCGATCAGCCGCAGGTTTGCAAGGACGAAGCGCCCAGGCCGTATTAGGCGCGCTATAGCCGCCTTGCGCTTACCGCTCCCGCGCCAACTGGCTCGCAAAGGCTGCGATGGTTTTCTGATAGACCTGCGCCCGGTTCCACTCCCGCAGCACCGCGAAATTGTGCGAACCCTCCGCCCACGACCCGCCGCGCTGCCAGCCGTAGCCGCGCAGATAATTGGCGGTCGAAGCGAGCACGTCCGGTACGCTGCGGATCAGATCGCGCCGGCCGTTGCGGTCGAAATCGACGGCGAACTTCATATAGGACGAAGGTAGGAACTGGGTCTGGCCGATCTCTCCTGCCCACGCGCCGCGCATCTGATCCACGCCCAGGTCGCCGCGCTGGACAATCGTCAGCGCCGCAAGCAGCTCACGCTGGAACATGGCGGAGCGGCGGCAGTCGTGCGCCAGCGTGGCGACTGCGCGGATCACCGGATGCTTGCCGGTGCCGGCGCCGAAGTCGGTCTCGAGTCCCCAGATCGCGATGAGTACCGGTCCCGGCACGCCGTACTGCTTCTCGATACGCGAAAGCACGCCCGCATGCTGCGACATCAGGCGGCGCGCCTTGGCGATGCGCGCTGCAATGCGCGGCGGCCCGAACTGTTCGTAGCTCTGCTTGAACACGCGCTGCCGACGGTCCAGCGAAATCACGCGCGGGTCGGGCGTGAGTCCGGCGAAGGCGGACCGTATCACCTGTTGAGAGATGCCCTGCGCCGCCGCCTCGCGCGAGAACGCAGCGACAAAGCTGTTGAAGTTTCCGCCGCATTGGGCGGCCAGCGCGGCGGCTGGCAGGAGCATCGGCGCAAGGCCGAGCAGCGCGCTCCCGGCGATAGTGCGAACGAAGCATCTGCGGATCGGTGTCACGGATCGCTCTCCTTCGCAGTTTGAGGACCGTTAGCACAAGACACGCGGCGGCGGCCACTGTGAGGAGAATTGTCGTTGCGAAACGCTTAAGGCGGCGGCACATCCGCGCGGACAACACTTCGTAAACAACCGGCACACAATGCAACGCGTCCTTGGCCGGAAGCCGGCCAAGCCGCGGCAGAATGGTGTCGAATCACAAAGGTGCGCCGCGGTGGAGGTCGCCCGCTTATAACAGAGCGTCAGGGGCTACCCTACCGATGCCCGCTCACTTCGCAATCGTCTTCACGGCGGCCGCGATCTTCTCCGCATTCGGCGTCACGTGCGCTTCGAGCGGCGGCGAGTACGCCACGGGAACCGGCGGCCGCGCGACGCGCAGGATCGGCGCCTTCAACGCGGTGAATGCGCGTTCCGCGACAAGCGCCGAAATCTCCGAGCCGATGCTGCATGTCGCATTGCCTTCGTCGACTGTGACCAGCCGGCCGGTCTTTTGTACCGAGGCGCAGATCGCGTCAGCGTCGAGCGGCACGATGGTGCGCGGATCGACGACCTCGGCTTCGATGCCGTCCGTGGCGAGCGCATCGGCGGCCTTCAGCGCCTCGCGCACCATCAGCGAGGTGGCGACAATGGTTACGTCGCGGCCTTCGCGGGCGACACGCGCTTTGCCGAAGGGAACGGTGAAATCGCCGTCGGGCACCTCGCCGGTTTCGCGTAGCAGCCGCGTGTGCGTGATGACGACGGTCGGATTGTCGCTCTTGATCGCGCTGCGCAGCAGGCCCTGCGCGTCGGCGGGCGATGCAGGAAGTACCAGTTCCAGCCCGGCGGCGTTGGCATACATCGCCTGTGGACTTGATGAATGTTGTGCCGCGCCGCCGCCACGGAGGCCGGCGAACATATGCAGCGTCAACGGCGCGCGGAGCTGGCCGCCGGACATGGCGTGGACATTGGCGGTCTCGCTCATGATCTGGTTGAAGGCCTCGTAGGCGAAGGTGGCGGTGCCGTAGTTGAGGAACGGCCGCATGCCCGCCATGGCCGCGCCGGTGACCAGCGAAGTGGTGACTCCTTCCGAGGTTGGAGGATCGATCAACCGGTCCGGGAAGGCGTCCCACAGTGCGCGTTCATCCTCCGGACGCAGCCCGCGGTCGGACAGGAACGAATGTGCGCCGATGATCACCACATTCGAATCGCTTTTCAGCGAATAGGCGAGCGCGTCGATCATCGCGACGGCGAAGCTTTTTGTCGGCATGGTAGGACCTAGACGAATACGCCGGCGAGTGCGGCTTCGGGCTTGGGGTAAGGGCTTGCCTCAGCGAAGGCGCGCGCCTTCGCCATGGCGTCGTTGGCCGCCTTGTCGAGCGCCATCACATCCTCTTTGGTCAGCGTGCCGCGCGAGATCAGCGTCCGGGCGTAGCGCAGGATCGGGTCGGTGCGTTGCCACTCCGCATGTTCGTTCGAGGCCCTGGCCTGATCCCAGGCCGCGGTCACGTCGGTTTCGCCGGTGGTAAATTCGTGCACGATCTGGTGCGAGCCCGGCCAGCGCACGAGCTGCGCCTCCAGGAAATAGGGCGCGTTCTCGCGCCGGACGTAGGCCAGCGCCGCCTGCGCCGCCTTGCCCGCCGCCTCGGCATCGCCGCCGTCGGCGGTCGCGCACGCGATCTTCAGCGCCTTCGGCACGGCGGTCAGTTCCTTGGTCGCGAGCCGGGAGGTCTGCGCCTCGCCTTCCTTGGAGTTGTTCTCGCACAGGAACAGCACCGGCAGCGAATAGAGCGAGGCGATGTTCAGCGCCTCGTAGGCGATGCCCTCGTCCAGCGCGCCATCGCCGAACAGGGCCACCGCGACATTGCCCTTGTTCTTGTGCTTGAGGGCGAATCCGCCGCCGACCGAGAGGCCGATCGACCCGCCGACCATGGCCGAAGTGGACTGGAAGCCCACCGACGGGTCGGTCATGTGCCATGTGCCGCCCTTGCCGCCGCACAACCCGCCTTCGCGCCCAAGGATTTCGGCCAGCGCCCGGCCGGGGTCGACCCCGCGGGCGACCATGTGGCCATGGTTGCGATGGGTGGTGTAGGCGAGGTCGCCTGGCTGCAATTGGGTCAGCGTCGCGGCGCCGACCGCCTCGTTGCCGATCGCGAGATGCTGACGCCCGAGCTTATGGGCCCGCGCGACATGAATCACCGTCTCCTCGAAGCGCCGCATCAGCAGCATGCGCGCGAGCAGGTCGCGCGGTGAAAGGGCCATGGCCGTCACCTCCATCGTCCGGCAAAATTCCGCATATCGCGGCGGGTTTGTCCAGCGATGGAAGGACGCGGAGGGTCGGCGCCTCAGAACAAATGCACCGCATGCGGCGCGAAGAACCCGATCGCCGTGAAAGCGATCCCCGCGAGACCGAGCACGCCGGCGAGCCAGCTCAGCGCCACCATTCCGGTGATGACCGTCGCAGAGGCGAGCACGATCCCGATCTGGAATGCCGCCGACGCGACCTCGTAGTGATGATAGCGCTCCATCGCGATGTCGCGCTTTTTCTCGGCCGCCATGGCCAGCGCCATCAATTCGCGGCGACCTTCTCCGTAAGGGGGGTTCAGATTGACCTCCTTCCGGACCGGGCGCTCCATCGGCTCCGTGTTGTAGCGCGCGGACGCCTTCTCCCAACTGTCGATGCGCTTGGCCAGCGCCGCCTTGGCGGCCGCGGCCGATTGCTCGCCGTCGCCGCGGATGAGGTCGATCTTGAGGATCTCTGTCGCCGCCTGGAGCACGGTCTGGCGAATCGTCTTGGCCTGGAAGAATGCCCAGAGGTTGGAGGCTTCGACATTGTAGCTGAGAGCCGCGGTCTGGGCGCTCTTCCCGAGCGTCTCCGAGAACGCGAGGAACAGCGCAAGGATCGCTATCAGCAACGCGACTTTCTTGTTGCGGCTGTCGAGAAGTTCCTTGTGGCCGCCTCCTCCGTGCTCGCCGTCATGCTTCATCTGGTGTTCGGCTTCGTGCTGTACCGCATGGACTGCGTGGCTCATGGCGAATCCTCCCTGCTCGGCCGGGGAGGGTGTAACGCACGCCATGGCGGCCGCAAGAGGGCAGCGCGGCGCGATCTTGCAACCATGATTGGATTTTACGCGCGCGGATGCGCGGCGCGGTAGACGTCCATCAGCCGTTCGCTGTCGATCGCGGTGTAGATTTGTGTCGTGGACAGCGACGCGTGGCCGAGCAGCTCCTGGATCGCGCGCAAGTCGCCCCCACGCGCCAGCAGATGGGTTGCGAACGAATGGCGCAGTGCGTGCGGCGTCGCGGTGTCGGGCACGCCGAGCGCGCCCCGCATCCGCGCCATCGCGAGCTGCACGATCCGCGGCGAAAGCGGGCCGCCGCGCGCGCCCACGAACAGCGGCCCGTCCGCGGGCAGGTTATAGGGACAGATCGCCGCGTAGTCGGCAACGAGGCCAAGCACCTGCGGCAGTACCGGCACCATGCGCCGCTTGTTGCCCTTGCCGATGACGGTGATGACGTCGCCTTTGCCGGGGCTGGGCACCTCCTGGCGCTTGAGGCCGAGAGCCTCGGAAATGCGCAGGCCGGAGCCATAAAGCAGCGCCAGCACGGCGGCGTCGCGCGCCAGCACCCAGGGTTCGCGCTCTTCGCCGGCGCGCAGGTCGGCGTCCGCGACGCGCTTGGCGGCGGAAACCGTGAGCGGCTTCGGCAACGTTTTGGCGACCTTCGGCGCGCGCACGGCTGCGAGCGCGCCGACGCGTCCCTTACCCTCACGTTCGAGGAAGCGCGCGAACGACCGCGTTCCGGCAAGTCCACGCATCAGCGACCGGCTTCCGATACCGGCCGCGCGCCGAGCCGCCATGAAGGCGCGCACGTCGGCCGGACCGAGCCGCGTCAGTCGCGCCAGCGTCACCTTGCCGCCGAGGTGCTGGGCCATGAAGGACAGGAACTGGCTCACGTCGCGTCCGTAGGCCTCGACGGTCTTTGTGGACATCCGTCGCTCGTGCGCCAGCGACGCGCGCCAATGCAGGATCTCGGCCGCCACGTCGGCGGCGGCGAAGGGGAGCGCGAGGACTTCCGAAGCTTGCGTCATTGTGATCCGGCTTGACACCGCGGGCATAATCACACCCGCTTCCTACCCCTTCCTTAAGCGCGGAGAATCGCGCGGAATTGGCGCATGGAACGACGCGTCGTCGATGTCCTGGTGCCGGTCGCTCTCGACCAGGCCTATTCCTACCGGGTGCCGCCGGAGCTTACGCTGGCGCCCGGCGACGTCGTCGCGGTGCCGCTCGGGCCGCGTGAAGCGATGGGCGTGGTCTGGGCGGAGAACGACAATCCCAATCCGCGCCTCGACAACCGCCTCAAGGAGGTGACGGAGAAGCTCGATGTTCCGCCGCTCAAGAAGGAGTTGCGCCAATTCGTTGACTGGGTGTCGAACTATACGTTGAGCTCGCGCGGGATGGTGTTGCGCATGTGCCTGCGAAGGGCTGAGCATCTCGGTCCGGCGCGCGAACGCGTCGGCGTGCGCCTGGCAGGTCCGCCGCCCAAGCGGATGACTGCGGCGCGCAACCGCGTGCTGGCGCTGGTCGCCGACCGTCTCGTGCGCGGCAAGGGCGAGATCGCCGAGGAGGCCGGCGTGTCGGCGGGCGTCGTCGACGGGCTGATCGACGAAGGCACGCTGGAAACGCTGGTGCTGCCGCCAGAGCCGGTCGCACCCGCTCCCGACCCGGATTTCCTGCGGCCCGATTTCACGCCTGCACAGCGTGAGGCGGCGGATGCGTTGCGCGCCGGCATCGCCAAGGGTGGCTATTCAGCATCGTTGATCGACGGCGTCACCGGTTCGGGCAAGACCGAGGTCTATTTCGAAGCGGTTGCCGAAATCATTGGGCGCGGGCGTCAGGCTTTGATCCTGATGCCGGAGATCGCGCTGACGTCACAGGTGCTCGACCGCTTCGCTGCGCGGTTCGGCGTGCGGCCGGCGGAGTGGCACTCGCAGCTCTCGCAACGGCTGCGCGCGCGCACCTGGGCGGCGGTGGCGGCAGGGGAGGCGAGCGTAGTGGTCGGAGCGCGTTCGGCGTTGTTCCTACCCTATGCCGATCTCGGCCTGATCGTCGTCGACGAGGAGCACGATCCTGCCTACAAGCAGGAGGACGGCGTGCGCTATCACGCCCGCGACATGGCGGTGGTGCGCGCGAATGTCGCCGGTATCCCCATCGTGCTCGCCTCGGCGACACCATCGGTAGAGACCGAGGTGAATGCGCGGCGCGAGCGTTACAGGCGGCTGAAGCTGCCGGAGCGCTTCGGCGGCCAGCATCTGCCGGGCATCGAGGCGATCGACCTCAAGCGCGAGGGCCCGCCGCGCGGGCGCTTCATTGCGCCGCGGCTGGCGGAAGCGGTGAAGACCGCGGTCGAGCGCGGCGAGCAGGCGCTGTTGTTCCTCAACCGCCGGGGTTTTGCGCCGCTGACGCTCTGCCGCAATTGCGGGTTCCGTCTTGCGTGTCCGAACTGCGACGCCTGGCTGGTGGATCATCGCTTTCGGCGGCGGCTGGTGTGCCACCATTGCGGCTTTGCGATGCCGCTGCCGGACAAATGCCCGAAATGCGAAGCGACGGAATCGTTTGCCCCGGTGGGGCCCGGCGTCGAGCGGCTGGAGCAGGAGGCGGCTGAGCTATTTCCGGACGCGCGCATCCTGGTGCTGTCCAGCGATCTCGTGGAGTCGATGGAGCGGTTGCGCGAAGAACTCGATGATGTCGCCGAGGGCCGCTTCGACATCGTCATCGGCACCCAGCTGGTCGCCAAGGGGCACCATTTCCCCAAGCTCAATCTGGTCGGCATCGTCGACGCCGACCTCGGCCTCGGCAACGGCGATCCGCGCGCCGCCGAGCGCACCTTCCAGCTGTTGAGCCAGGTCACCGGCCGCGCCGGGCGCACCGGCAAGAAGAGCCTCGGCCTGCTGCAGACTTT
>JBOHIG010000216.1:0-7599 GCA_050725815.1 Xanthobacteraceae bacterium | reverse complement strand
GGCGTAGCCGGCGAGCTGCATTTCCTCGTCGATCTTCTCGACGGCGAGCCGCATGTGCTTTGGCGCGCCGCGCGGGGCCTCCGGCCGGTAGTCGATGATCGCGACGCGCCCGCCCGGCTTAAGCGAGGTGCGCAGCCGCTTGAAATAGGCCGGCCGCTTCTCGACGTGATGATAGACGTTGAGCAGCACGACGAGGTCGACCGGCTCGGGCAGATTCGCCGCCGTCGTGGTGCCGAGCACGGCACGCAGGTTGCCAAGACCGCTTGCCTTGGCGCGCTCGGCGAGGTGATCGACCATCGCCTTCTCGATATCGACCGCGTAGACGATGCCATCCTTGAGATGCCGCGCCAGCCGCGCCGCGAGATAACCCGTGCCCGCACCGATGTCGGCAACCACCGCGTTGGACGGCAAGGCCAGCGCCGCGATCACGCGGCCGGGCATCTGCCATTTGTCACGGGCGGGATCGTCGAACGACTTCGACCATTTCGCCGGATCGTCGAAGCGCTCGTGGAATTTGCCGTCGTGCTGCGCCGAGGCGAGCGTGATGGCGACCAGCACGATCGACGCGGTAGCCAGGACGAAAGACAGAGTTTTTCGGGCGGTCATAAAGCTGTCCCTGCTGGTTGGGCGTTCGCCGGACGATGTGTCGAGCCCGCAGCACTTAGCCTGAATTGGGCCAGCATGCAGGTCGGAAAATAATCCTTGACAAGCCCGGCGGCCGATAGGCATATTATCCGCATCCTCGCTTGGCGCGAAGCGCCGTCTAGAAGGCGCCGAGGCCGAGCGAGGAGCGGCGGCCGATAGGACGTCGCGGTGCTGGCCGAGAAACCCGGGAAACGGGCATCGGTTGGTGGAGCGCCGGGAGGCGCCGCCCTCCTACGTCACTGGAGGGCGGGAACGCCTCGCAAGCGTTCCCGGCGGACCCGCTGGTCCGTCGAGGGGCTCCGCTGAGCCCCTGGCGCCTCCCGGCGCTCCATCCTCCTTCGCGGAAAAAGGGACACGGCGAAGCCCAAGCCGCAAAACTGGGCCGGCGGAGCATTGGCAATCGCAGAAGGTGCGCGTGCAATCGCTTCGCGCGTGCAATCGCTTCGACTGTGACGGCCATCACAGCCAGGCGCCGGCGCAGAGCCTAGGGTCGCGGGCATCCGATCTATCCAGCGCATCCAAACCACGAGGCGCCGCCATGAAAATGACCCTCATCGTCGTCGCAACCGGGCTTGCAGGCGTGCTCGCCGGCGCAGCCGCCGCCAGCTATCGCGAGGCGGAGCAACCCGCCGTATCGCCCGTAACCACAGGGGCGGCGCCGTCGCGCCAGGCCGGATCGTCGCCGCGCGTCATCCTACCCTCGCCTTTCCGGCAGGCCGCGACCACGACGGCCACGGCCGAAGCGCCGCGCGCGAATTGGCCGCCGGCCGACGGCGCGGTCGAGTACAACAAGGCGATGGTCGCGCTGCTCACGCTCGCATCCACGCCGAAGGCGACGACACGAGAACCGGCGCAGGCGACGGTGGCGAACGAGGCAGTCGCGAGCGTCGCGCAGCAGAGCGCTGCACAGGCAGGAGTTCGCGCGCAGACGCGGCAGCGCGCCCGCCGTGCGCCGCAGGCCGACAACGACATGATCGTGGTGCGCGACGTCAACGGGCGGCGCATCCGTATCAAGCGCGCGAACATCCCGCAGATCAGCGGCTATCGCGCCCGCGTCTATGCATCGTCGCCGTATCGGCGATATGGGCCACCGCCCGGCTACCGATGAGTACGGCGCCGCAGCAGCGTGCAAAGCGGAATGCGGTGAACTAGCAGTTACGCTTGATGCGGTTACGCTTGGTGTGGTTACGCTTGATGTGGTTACGCTTGATGCGGTTGCGCTTGGCGCTTTGCCGGCGCGCGCTTCGCCCTGGCCGACGCCGGCTTTGCACGCGGCGCGCCGTCCGGCGGGGTACGCAAAGGCGGTGTACGCGAAGCGGAGGCGTCGGGTTTGCCGTTCGCGTCGGCCTCGCGGGCAAGGCGAAGCGCCCGCAGGCGGGCGGTCTTCTCACGTTCGGCGGCGCGGCCGGCCTCGTATTCCGCCATCGCCACACGACCCTCGGCGAGCTGGCGCTCCTTCTTCTGAAACGCCGATTCGGCCCGCTCACGGGCCGCAGTGGAACTCATGGTCAAGATGATGCCCTCCGGGGCAAGGCGCGGCGACGATGATCCTGCGATCGATCGTCAGCGCAATTGATTTGTGTGCGGAGCAAATGGATAACGCGCGACGCGGCGATTGGTTCCCCGATATTCAGCCCGGATTCTTGCGTTCGGTGATGCAGACCGGCGCGTCGCAATAGCGGCGTACCTTGGCCTTCTTGCTTTTGCAGGGCCGCCAGCGGTTGCAGTACATCTTCTTGCCTTCGGGGCACTTCTGGATCGCGCCGCCGCAGGTCACCGCGACTTGCGCGCCGGCTTCATTGGCGGACACGACAGCCGCGGTGATCGCCGCGGCTGTGACCAGTATCAAGGCGAGCTTCCACATGGGGTCCTCCTTGGACCTTGCGCAATGTGGTGACCGTAGCCCGCAACCGGCCTCCGGGTCGAGCCTGCGCGACGGCCGGGCAATGCCGGCCGGGGCCGCCGGACCTGCCGTCGTGAATCCGCATCCCGGCCATGCGCGGGCGGCGTGGCACAGTAGGAACCCCTTAAGAATTGCCGGGTTCCATGGGGGAGACTTCCTGCCACCAAGGAGTCCGCCATGGATGATCGCAAACAGATGCAACCCGTCGAGATTCCCGAGTTGCCCAATCTCGGCCTTCTGTTCGGCGTGGTCGCCGCCGCCTTCGTGGCGATCGGTGTCACGATTTATTTCTTCGGCGAGAATCAATCGTCGATGACCGCCGCCGACACTACGTCGCCGCGGATCGAGCGCGTGATGAAGGCGCCGCGGGGGCCTGCGGCCGAGCCCTCCACCATCGGACAGGGCGACGCGCCCTAACCAATTTCGATCACATAGGACAAAACGAGCCCCCGCGCCTCTGCGCGGGGGCTTTTCGTTTGCACGCGACTGCAATCGGACCAGGAACGCGTTCGCCGCGTGCGCGTTGAACAGCGATCAGACATGGTGATCGACCATTACGCTGGGAAGGAACTTGAAGGTGCGGCCATGAATTGGAAGCTCACGCTCGTTACGACCGGGTGCGTTGCGGTTCTCGCCGGCGCCGCGGTCGCCTCGCACCACCTTGCGGCGGAGAAGCCTACGCCGGAACGGGTGACGGAACAGCCACCCGCGCCGCCGTTGTTCGCGCAAGCGGCAACCGAAGCACCCGCACGCGCGCTCTGGCCGCGCGGCAAGGCGGTTGCCTATAATGCGGAGATGCACACGCTGCTGACCATGGCGGCGACGCCGAAGGCGGCGGCACGCGAGGCAGCGCCCGAGCCGCCGGCGCACAATGCGCGCGTGCAGGATGCGCAGCCGCCGCGCGAGAAGACGTCGCGGCGCGCGAGCCGCCGCAACGCGCACAGGCGCGATACCGGCCGCAACGGCAGTACCGCACGCGCCGGCGACACCGTCGAGGTGGAGGTCCGCGATCGCAACGGCCGTCGGGTTCGCATCGAGCGGGTCGAGCGCGAGGCGATCGACCCCTATCGCGCCCGCGCCTATGCACCGCCGCCGGCTCCGCCCCCGCCACGGCAGGGCCTGTCCTTCGGGCCGTTCCGCCTGTTCTGATTTCGCGCCCGCCGCGCCTTCCGCCAGCCTCCCGTGCTTGCTAGTGTGGCGGTTCAGAAGTTCGCCATACTTGGCCGCTTGGTCGGGAGCGAACTTCTGAACCAAAGCCACACTTAGCAACGCATTGATTCTAGTGTCCCTTTGGATCCGAAGTTCGCACATGGACTCGCGGACTGGCTATTGCGAACTTCGGATTCGGGACACTAGCATCGCGCCATTGTGCGCGTAGAGGGAGGACTTCACATGACACGTATCGTTGCGATGCTCGTTGCGCTGCTGGTCGTCGGCTTCGCCATGCCGCTGCCGACGGCGGTGGGCCAGCCCGGCGGCGGCTGGACGCAACTGTTCGACGGCAAGTCGATCGACGGCTGGACCGCGACCGGACCCGGCAACGCCAATTGGCGGGTCGAGGGCGGCGCGATCGTCGCCGACAAGAAGTCCGGCAAGGGCAGCTCGCACCTGGTCACCAAGAACTCGTACAAGGATCACATGATCTACGCCGAGTTCTGGTCGGACGAGAGCGCCAATTCCGGTATCTTCGTCCGCTGCAGCAACGTCAAGTCCATCGGCGCCAAGACCTGCTACGAGGTCAACATCTACGATAAGCGCCCCGATCCGTCCTATGGCACCGGCTCGATCGTCTATTTCGCCGAGGTCAAGCCGATGCAGAAGGCCGCCGGCAAGTGGAACACCTTCGAGATTACCGCCAAGGGCCGCAACATCGTCGTGACCCTCAACGGCAAGAAGACCGTCGACCTGCAAAGCGGCATGTTCACGGAAGGTCCGTTCACGCTGCAATACGGCGCCGGTGTGGTCAAGTTCCGCAAGGTTGCGGTGAAGCCGCTCTAATCCACGCGGCTTCGCGTCTCGTCCTCGCCCCCGCGAATTCGTCAAACCTTCGCGGGGGCGAATCTGTCAGCAGCAGCGACGGCAGGTACAATGCCCGGACTCCCCCTCACCTTTGCCTGCGGCCTCTACGACCGGATGCTGGCGCTCTACACCGGCGAGGTGAAGGCGGAGGACATCGATCTCGATTTCGTCGCCAACGACCATCCGCGCGCGATCTTCGACAAGATGGCGAGGCTCGAATACGACGCCGCCGAAATGTCGAGCTCGGATTATTTCCGCCATGCGGCCCGTGGCGATTGTCCGATGGTGGCGATCCCGGTGTTCCCCTCGCGCGTATTCCGCCACGGCTATATCGCCGTCGACAGGCGGCAGGTGCGCGCACCCAAGGACCTCGTCGGCAAGCGCATCGGCGTCCCGCTCTATGCGATGACGGCGGCGATCTTCATCCGCGGCCTGCTGCAACACGACCACGGCGTCGATTTCTCCGGCGCAACCTGGGTCGAGGGCGGCATGAACGACACCAAGCCGCACGGCGCGCCGAGCTCCATCCCGCTGGTGCGCAAGGTCGCGCTCGAGCTCTACACCGACACGACGTCGCTCAACGACCGGCTGGAGAACGGGAACATCGCCGCAGTGATCGGCTCCGGACTCCCGAAGGCGCTCAAGACCAATCCGGACATCGTGCGGCTGTTCCCTGATTATCACGCGCGCGAGAAAGACTATTACCGCCGCACCAAAATATTCCCGATCATGCATCTGGTGGTGATCCGACGCGATCTCTACGACCGCCATCCGTTCGTGGCAGCGAGCCTCTACAAGGCGTTCTGCGCCGCCAAGGACATCGCGCACCGGAAGATGCGCGAGCTTGGCACGCTACGCTACATGCTGCCATGGATGGCCGCCGAGCTGGAGGAGATCGACGACGTGTTCGACGGCGATCCCTGGCCTTACGGCATCGAGCCGAACCGTCCGTCGCTGGAGGCGCTGGTGCAATACCTCGCCGACCAGGCGCTGATCGAGAAGCCGGTGCCGCTGGAGACGTTGTTCGTGCCGGTCGATGGATGAAACAGCGTAGCAAGTACGCACTTCAGAGGCATCGAGTGGTGACCGGGAGCAACCGATGAAACTCGCAAGCTACGTCGCGGACGGCGCCGAGGCCTATGGCATGGTCGTGGACGACGGGGTCGTCACCATGTCGAACCGGTTTGGCAGGCATGCCGCCTCGCTGCGCGACGCACTGGCGGGCGGGCTCCTGCCGCAGATCAAGGAAGCCGCGGCCAACGCGCAGCCGGACCGCAAGCTGTCCGACATCACATTCCTGCCGGTGATCCCGAACCCGGAACGCATCGCCTGCGCCGGTATCAATTATCGCTCGCATGCGAGCGAAACCGGGCGCGAGATCCCCAAGCAGCCGAGCATATTCCTGCGACTCGCCGATACGCTGGTCGGCCACGAGGGCGAGATGATCCGCCCCAGCATCTCGACCAATTTCGACTTCGAGGGCGAGCTTGCGGTGATTGTCGGGCGCGGCGGGCGGCACATTCCGAAGGAGTGCGCGCTCGACCACGTTGCCGGCTACACCTGCTTCGTCGACGGCAGCGTGCGCGATTACCAGAAATTCTCCGTCACCTCCGGCAAGAACTTTCCCGGCACCGGCCCGCTCGGCCCGTGGATGGTGACGACCGACGAGATTCCCGATCCGACCAAGCTTACCCTAATGACGCGTCTCAACGGCCAGGAGATGCAGCGCTCGGGCACCGACCTGCTGATCTATTCGATCCCGCACATCGTCGCATTCTGCTCCGACTTCACCACGCTGGCGCCCGGCGACGTGATCGCGACCGGCACGCCGGAGGGCGTCGGCCACCGCCGCGATCCGCAGGTGTGGATGAAGGCAGGCGATGTGCTCGAAGTCGAGATCACCGGCATCGGGACGTTGCGAACGAGGATCGCGGATGAGACGGCGTGACGTTCGATTTCAAGCTCGGAATATCGGCTTGCGCATGCGCAAGCACCGCAGTTCATCCCAACAATCTACGCACGCATGACCTCGACCGTTCTTATCAAAGGCCGCGATGCGGCGTTGTTCGCCGAGCGGCTGGCGGCGCACCTGCCGGCGCTGCGTTTCCACGCCGCGACCACGCCCGCCGAAGCGCTGGCGACATGCGCCAAGGCCGAAATCCTGATCATCCGCACCGACGAGATCTTCGCTGAGCTAATCGACAAGATGCCGCGACTGCGCCTAATCCAGGCGCTCACCACGGGCACCGACCACATCCACGCGCTGCCGAACTTGCCGAAGCACGTCGTACTGGCGGCCGCGAAGGGATTCCACGGCGCGCAGATGTCGGAACTCGCCTTCATCTTCATGCTGCATTTCGCGCGCGACCTGCGCGGCCTGTTTGCAACGCAGGACGCCCATCGTTGGAACCGGGTCGAGCAGGGTCTGCTGGAGAACCGGACCGCCGCCATCGTCGGCGTGGGCGCGATCGCCGAAGAGCTGGCGAAGCGCTGCCAGGCCTTCAGTATGAAGGTCGTTGGCGTGAGCGATAGCCGCAGCGAGGCGCCGCACTTCGATGCGATCATGCCGCGCGACCGGCTGAAGGAGGCCGCCGCGCAGGCGGATTTCCTGATCGTGCTGGCGCCGCACAACGCGGAAACGGACAAGCTCATCGACGCGAACGTTCTCGGCGCGATGAAGCCCTCCGGCGTGCTGATCAACATCGCGCGCGGCGGCGTGGTGGACGAGGATGCGCTGATCGCGGCGCTGCGCGCCGGCAAGATCCGCGGCGCCGGGCTCGACGTGTTCCGGAGCGAACCGCTGCCGAAGGATTCAGCCCTGTGGGACATGCCGAACGTGTTCGTCACCTCCCACATCGGCGGGATGAGCGACACCTACGGCGAGCAGGTCATGCCGCTGCTGGTTGGAAATTTGCAGGCGTTCGTGGATGGGAAACAGGAGAAGATGCGCTTCATCGTGAAGCGATGATGTAAGCCCCGTAGCCCGGATGAAGCGCAGCGAAATCCGGGGTCGGCATTGCAATATGCACAGT
>JBOHIG010000215.1:0-12997 GCA_050725815.1 Xanthobacteraceae bacterium | reverse complement strand
CATCTCGACCGGCTGCGGCCGCTGCTGCGCGAGCGCGTCCCAATGCGGATCGCGCTGCATCGCCATCCCGGCATCCACGGCGTGGTCGAGGCCGCGGAGGCGATCCTGAAGGCGGTACCCGGGGTCGAGCTGGTCGACCTGGAGCAGCCCGCAGTCGGGCTGATGAGCAACTATTTCCGCGCGCTGCCGAACTATCGGCGTGAACTGCAGAAGAACGAGCTCGACGCCGCCGAGGCCGCGGGCGTCGATGCGCTGGTCGCGGTCTATCACGCCGACCACCGCGAGCTATGCGCGCACGAGCGCGACTATCCATTCCGGGTGATGAATCTCCTGGAGATCGTCGGCGCCAGCATGGGGCTGCATCGTGCCGACACCTACAAGCGGCTCAAGATGCTGCAGGATGTCGATGCCGTCATCGCGGAGTGCCAGGATCTGGCGGCGAAGCATGGGCTCGACATCGAGACCACCCGGCAGTCGGTCAAGGCGATGCTCGAAGAGCAGCCGCTGGCGCTGCGTGGCCGCGGCGGTTGATCGCTACTTGTTATATCCGGCTCGACCGGCGGCTTTTTGCAGCAAAAAAAAGAGATGGATTGCCCGGATCAAGCCCGGCAACGACAACCTTGATGCGTCACAGGAGGAAGTTGGAGGCGGTGAGGTCGACCCTGTTGACGAGGATTTCCAGTTCGGCGACGCCGTCGCCGTTGCGGTCGGCGGCGACGCCCGTGATCCGTCCATTGTCGAGGATTCTGACCTCGGCCTGGCCGTTCCGGCTGAAGCCGACGCCGTCGAGGAAGTCGAACTTGCCGCCGACGACCCTGCTGAGATCGATCACGTCGTTGCGGCCGAACTCCTGGATGATGTCGCGTTGCGAGCCCCGCGGGGACTCATTCCAGTTGTTATAGATGAAGACATCCCTGTCGCCGTCGTCGCCCCGATAGTTGCCGAACAGGCGGTCGCGGCCTGCGCCGCCGGTGATGACGTCGCGGCCATCCATGCCGTAGATGTCGTCATTCCCAATGCCGCCCTTGAGCGTATCCTTGTGGCGATCGCCCCAGATCAGGTCGTGGCCGCCGCGGCCGTCGATGGTGTTATTGCCCGCGCCTCCATCGAGGATATTGCGGACGTTGTTGCCAGTGATGACATCATGGCCTTTGCCGGTGTAGACAGCCTCGATATTCCTCAGCGTGTCGGTGCCGCCTGAGTGGGTTCCTCTGCCCGTGAGCAGGTTGACGACGACCTTGCTGTTGAAGTCCGTGTAGCTCACGCGGTCGAAGCTGCTGCCGCCGTCGATATAGTCGGAGCCGGCGCCGCCCTGAAGGATATCGTTGTGCTGCTGGCCGAACAGGGTGTCCTTTCCGGACCCGCCGACGAGCGTATCTTCGTTGTAACCGCCGGTGAGCCGATCGTTGCCCGCCTCGCCATAGAGGTCGTCGTGGCCGAAGCCGCCGATCAGCGTGTCGTCGCCGCCGCGGCCGGCAAGCGTGTCATTGCCACGGCCGCCGTTCAGTCCGTTGGCGAATCCGTTGCCCAAAAGGTCGTCGTTTCCCGAACTGCCGACAACGGCCTCGATCGAAAGAAAGCTGGTGATGGTTGTCTGGAACGGACCGAGAGCCCTGCCACCGGCGAGGTTGACAGTGACGCCTGTCCCGCTCAAGGGAGTTATTACAGCGCCGTAGTCGATCAGATCGATCCCAGCGCCGCCGTCATAGATATCGTTCCCACCGGTGTATACGAACGTGTCGTTGCCCAATCCCCCATTCAGTAAGTCGCTGCTTGCACCGCCCGTGAGGTGGTCGTCCCCACTGCCGCTGGTGAGCGATACCGATTCCATATTCTTGATGAGAAATCCGTTGGGATAGTTGAGATTGATTTGGGTCGGATTGAACACGAACGTGAGGGGTGTGACCCGGTTAGCAAGGTCGATGTCGACAACGTCCTGGCCGGCGCCGCCATCGACGACGCCGCCCTGGGCTCCGCTCAAGTCGAAAAAGTCGTCGCCGGAGCCGCCGATGAAATCGACGCGTTCGCACTCGGAAACGATCACGTTATAACGGTCTGAGTCGGAGGTGATGCGCGTGACGGAAAACCTGACACCCAGCGTTTCACCCATGGCCCAGACCCTGATCGTGTCGGCAAGGGTGTGGGTGCCGCCAATGACCTGATCCGCGGCGCCGCCCACTACATGGGTCTTAGGCACCATCAGATCATTTCCATCATTGCCGGAAATGACGTCGGCTTCGTTGTCGAAGCCATTGAGCAGATTGTCGCCCGGGCCGCCGTTGATAATCGCCATTGCATTCCCTCGCTCTGAAACGTGAGGGTGGGTTCAGCCCAACCGCAATCGTTTGACCGGCGCGCATCCATGGCCACCGCCACGACCGCCGGCTCAACCCTGCGGCGGTCGCTGTCTGGCTTGACCCGCCTCGCGGGGCCGCGGGGCCGCCTCTATCCTCTATGGTGAATGGGCGGTTGACCGGACAGCCGTTTTTTGCGGCAAACTGCGGCCGAGCAAACCCCCGTTTCAGGGGGGGGCGGTCGTTTATGTTTCGGTTTGGGTTATCGCGGCATCGTTGCGGGGGCCGGCACTACCTCACTCCCTTCAGACGCTCCTCAGACGCTCCGCCGGAACCCTCACAACAGGAAGTTGGATGACCTGAGGCCCAGCGCATCGACCAGGATTTCCAGGTCGGAGCGGCCGTCGCCGTTGATGTCGGCGGACACCCCGGTGATCCTGCCGTTCTCGATCACGAGAAGCTCGGCCCGGCTGGACGCGGTGTAGCCGTTCTCTCCGCGATAATCGAGCTTCCCGGACACGATGTTGCGGAGATCGATCACGTCGGTCTTGCCGAATTGCTCGATGATGTCGCGAAGCGAGCCGCGCGGCGATTCTCGCACCGAATTGTAGACGAAGTAATCCTTATCGCCGTCGTCGCCCCGATAGTTGCCGAATAGCCGGTCGCGGCCGAGACCGCCGGTGATGATGTCGCGGCCATCCATGCCGTAGATGTCGTCGTTGCCGCCGCTGCCCTTGAGCGTATCCCTACCGACGTCGCCCCAGATCAGGTCGTTGCCGCCCTTGCCGTCGATGGTGTTGTTGCCGCGCCCGCCGTCGAGGATGTTGCGCACGCTGTTGCCGGTGATGATGTCATGGCCGTTGCCGGTGTAGACGGCCTCGATGGTTCTGAGCGTGTCGGTGCCGCCGGAGTGGGTCGCCTTGCCGGTGGTCAGGTTGACCGTGACCTTGCTGTTGAAGTCGGTGTAGCTCGCTCGGTCGAAGCCGCCGCCGCCGATGATGACATCGGAGTGCAAACCGCCCTGGAGAATGTCGTTGTGATCCCCGCCCAGCAGCGTGTCCTTTCCGCTTCCGCCGACGAGCGTGTCTTCGTTGGGTCCGCTGTCAAGACGATCCTGGCCCGCCTCGCCATAGAGCTCGTCGTGGCCGAGGCCGCCGAGCAGGGTGTCGTCGCCGGAGCGCCCGATGAGCCTGTCGTTCCCGCGCCCGCCATTCAATCCGTTGGCGAATCCGTCGCCAAGAATCCTGTCATTTCCCGACCCGCCTACGAAGGCTTCGATCGAAAAAAAGGTGCCTAACGGGTTGCCGGTATCGTTTGTGAGCCTTCCATTAGCAAGATCGACAAAGAGAGGGATGGAAGCCACGCTGTAATTGACCACGTCGATGCCGGCGCCGCCGTCGAAGGTGTCCCATCCGGAGGATCCGAGAAACGTGTCGTTGCCCATCCCGCCGATCAAGATGTCGGCGTTGCTCCCACCCTTCAGCACGTCGTTGCCGGAGCCCGTGGTTGCGGTCAGGCGTTCGATGCTGGAGTAGGTGACCGCGCCGAACGTTCCGCCCCCGGTATCACTGAGGCTGATGTTCAGGTTGGCGGTCGCGCTGGCAAACTCGACGATCAGCCGGTCGATGCCGTTCCTCCCGGCGATGGTCGCTTTCACCGCGCCCCTGACGTCGAACACGTCGTCGCCGGACCCGCCTGCGAAAGTCACATTTTCGATGTTGGAGGCGATTACGTCGTATCGGCCCGAGACCGATGTGATGCGCGTCAGCGAGAAGTTGACGGTCTGAAATTCGAAGGTGGCGCCGACGTCGACCTCGAGCGTGTCGCCGAAGCTGAGGGCGGTTTGGGCGTGATTGCCTCCGTCCACCACATCGGAGCCGCCGCCCGGGCCTTGGCTCAGGGGACGAAGCAAATCGTTCCCGTCCAGACCCTGGAGCAGGTCGTCCTCGTTGTCATTGCCAAGCAGGCTATTGGCGTTCCCATCGCCAACTCGCGTGACCATGCATTCCCTCCCTCAGGAGCCGTCCAGATCAGGATAGCCGTGGCGTGTTCCCCGCCTGCGACGATGATAGGGGCACTTGCTCTCAGCCGGCTACGCGCTTTTTGGGACTTTCCGGCAAATCCTTAATCGGCGCCGGCCGGCAGTGGCGCCGGCGGGCAGGGCGGAGTTTTGAGGAAAGCGGCAGCCGGTCGACCCCCCATTCCGGGGGTCTGTTTATTCTTTTTTACTTTCACGGGCGCGCCATGGCAGCAGCGCGCGGCTCGACCGGCAACGGGCCGGTAAAGTCGCCCCCTTCAATCGCGGGCGACTCAACAGCTTGGATCGCCGTTTACTTCCGTTTGAACAGCTTGGCAAATTCGGCCTGCCACTTCTTCTGCTCGGCGGCCGAGAATACGCCCGAAATGACTTTCTGCTTGCGCAAGGTCTCAGTCACCCCCGGCGGGTTGCTCGGGGTATCCGCTCGCGTCGGCAGCCGGCCGAATTTGGCGAGCTGCGTCTGGCCTTCCTTGCTGAGCGCGTAGTTCGCGAGCAGCCGCGCCGCATTCGGGCTCGGCGCGGTGGAGGACACGCCGACCGAACCGAAGATCAGAGCCACGGGATCCATCGCCCAGTAGTCGGTGGAGCCGCCAGCCATCTTCACGTTGATTGTCAGGTTCGTATAGTTGTTCAACGCAAGCCAGTATTCGCCGGCGCTGACCGCACGCGCGAGCGCGAGGTGCCCTTCGGTGACGACCGGATTGAGCGTCGCGACGATATCCTGCACAAGCTTGCGGCCGCGTTGCTCGCCGTAGTGCTGGAACATCGCCATCAGCCATTCGGTGTCGCCATTGTCGATGGCGATCTTGCCGCGCCATTCCTTGTGCTTGACGAAATCTTCGTAGGTCTTCGGCAATTGCTCTTTCTTGACGAACTTGGTGTTGTAGGCGGGCGTGTTGTAGTTCGCATAGGTGCCGTACCAGCGCCGGTTCGGATCGCGCGCCTGCGGGATCAGCCCCTTGGCCTGCGGCGGATCGATCTGCGCCAATACGGCGGCCGGCAGCCGGTTCACCGGCGTCGTCATCACCACGTCCCACGAGCGTTGCTTGGCGCGGAATTCGACCGCGATGCGGCCCAGGATGCCGGTGTCCGAGGCGCGCACATAGGAAACCTTGATCCCGGTCGCGTCCTCGAAAACCTTGTAATAGGGCAGGGCCTCCCGCTCGTTCATCGAGCCGTAGACGGTAAGCTTGCCCTCCTTCTTAGCTGCTGGCAGCAGCTTGGCGTCGAGCCAGGATGGGCTTTGCGCGCTGGCAGGCGTCGCCAACGCGATGATCGCCAAGCCTGCCAGGGCGGAAATCGTGGTGTGCGCTGTCATAGTGAAACCGTGACGCAAGGCATCCTCCCTCGTTCGATCGCTTCGCCCGCAGGATATGCCAAGGCCCGCAACGGGGCGAGCGGGCTGATGTCGCATGGGGCCAGCAGGTTAGACGTTCGGCTTGGCCGCCGATTTCGGCCAGCGCCGGCGGCTGTGTCTCAGTCCTAGCCCCGCCAGCATCGCCGCCATCCGGATCGGCGCGCCGATTCCCTCGACCACCGGGACGCCCCATTCGCGAGTCAGCTCGTCCGGCTTCATGGTTACCGGGCATTGAGTGATGCCATGCACCAGGATCACGTCGGCACCGTCGTCCTTGATGAGAGAATGTCCGGCGGCGATGAAATTCTTCTTCATCTCGTCCTTGTTGGCGCCGATGTCCTTGAGCTTGTAACCCGAGGCGCGCCGCCCGGCGATCCAGGGCTCCATGCCGTAGAACCTGGTCTGCGTCATTTGCCGCGGGATCACGGACTCGTGGTAGCAGATCACGCCGAACCGGTCGCCGAGCTGCGCCGCGATGTGGAACATCGCCTCGCACGGTCCGATCACCGGGATGTCCACCAGCGAGCGCCCGCCGTCGACGCCCAGGTCGAGCGTGCCGAGCGGCACCACGGCGTCGTAGCCTTCCTGCTCTGCCCGGATGAAGGCGTCGTGGTAGTAGGGCGCCACGAGCTGGATTTCGGCCGGCCCGAGCCCGCCGAAGGGCGCCGGCTTCGCCGAGATGATCCCGACTTCGACTTCAGCGTTCGAATAGCTCTTCGCCACGTCCTCGCGCAGCTTCTTCTCTGCGGGTGGGTAATCGCCGACAACGAACGCGACGCGGATCATGCAAACAACTCCTCACAGCTTCCTGACTGGTTCGATCCCCAGCAGCGACTGCCCGAACGCCTCGAAATTCTCCATATGCGCTTGGCTCTGCTGGGTTACGGTGTGGAGATCGCGGAAGCGCCGCTCGAACGGGTTCTTGTCGAAGATCGCGTTCGCGCCTGCGGACTGATAGGCGAAATCGGCCACCTCGCGCGCCTGATGGATCGCGAAGCAGGTTGCTCCGCGGGCGGCGAGGCGCTGCTGCGGCGTGACCTTACCGCCTGCCGTCGCCTGCTCGTAGAAGCGCGAATAGGTATCGATCACATAGGCGCGCGCGGCCCCCAGCTTTGCTTCCGACAAGCCGATCTGGGTCTGGATGAAGTTGTTCTCGGCCAGCAGCTTCCCCGACGAGTGGGCCTTCTTGCTCTTGACCAGCGCGATCAGGTCGTCGAGCACGGTGCGCGCGATGCCGAGCGCCACCGCACAGAACGCCGCCCCGAACATGTTGAAGATGGAGAAGCGGTAAAGCGCTCCGGTCTCGCGCCGGTCTGCGTCCGATTCGCGTGTGAAGCTGTATGCCTCCGGCACGAACAGGTCGGTGACCTTGTAGTCGTCGCTGCCGGTGCCGCGCAGTCCCACGACTTGCCAGGTATCGATGATGGTCGCCTTCGATTTGGGGAAATACATGGTGCGCTGGTCGAGCGGCCTAGCGCCGGGACCGAGCCGCGGGCTTCCGTCCGGTTCGTAAATGGTCGAGTGGCCTCCCATCCAGTGCGAATGGCGGCTGCCGCTGGCGAAATGCCAGTGGCCGGTCACCCGATAGCCGCCATCGACGACAACGGCCTTGGCGGCGGCCGAGGGGGCGCCGGTGGCGACCGTCGCGCGCGGATCGCCGAACAGTTCCTGCGCTACCTTGGGATCGAGATAGGCCGCCGAGATCGACACGCCGGAATTCTGGCCGAGGCACCAGGCGACGCTGGCGTCGGCCATGGCGACGGTCTCCATCACCTGGAAGAAGTCCGTGGGCTCGATCTCCTCGCCGCCGTAGCTCAACGGGATGAGCATGCGGAATAGGCGTGCATCGTGCATCGCGTCGAGCACGTCGCGTGGGATCTCGCGGTCGCGTTCGATCCGGTCGGCCGCTGCCTTGATCGTCGGAATGAGGCCGCGTGCCCGTGCGATCAGCTCGGCGCCGCGCCGCTTGCGGTCCGCGGCATCGGCTGATTCGGATACGCGGTTGAGCATGTCATGCATTCCGGTTCTGCCCTGCAACCATAACCGATGGCCCGCCCGCTTGTCTCTGGCAGGCATTTCGGCACATTCTATGGCCGATCTCAACCGCGGAGCGTGGAATGGCCCAACTCGTCGCCGGCATCGGCGTGCCGCATTCACCCCATTACCCCTCGCAATTTGCCAAGGACGGCCCCGAGGAGACGCCGCAACTCTATCGCGGGATCAAGGATCATCTCGATGCCGCGCGGCCCGACGCGATCGTCGTGATCGCCAACGATCATTTCAACACGTTCTTCATGAACAACTTTCCGACCTTTGCGATCGGCGTGACCGAGCAGACCTTCGGCCCCAACGATCAGACCAAGATGCCGAGCTACGACATCGAGGTTCCGCAGGCGCTGGCGAAGCACGTGCGCAATGTCGGTATCGAGGAGGGCTTCGACTTCGCCGTTGCCGAAGAGTTCGGCATGGACCACGCCATAATGGTGCCGCTGCACTACCTCACCAACGGCATCAAGCAGCCGGTGGTGCCGATCTGGGTGAACACATTCTCGCTGCCGCTGCCGACTGCGCGCCGCTGCCACGCGCTCGGCAAGATGCTGCGCGGTGCGATCGAAAGCATGCCGGGCGACAGCCGTGTCGCGGTGCTCGCGACCGGCAGCTTCTCGCTCGAAATCGGCGGTCCGATGATCGAGCCGGGCAAGCGCAACAGCGTGCCCGACATGGAATGGTCGCGGCACTTGCACAAGCGCATCAAGAATGCCGAGGTCGACGAACTGGTCGCGGAAGCGACGACGGAGCGCATGCTGAAGGCCGGCAATATCGGCGGCGAGCTGCTGAACTGGATTGTGCTGCTCGGTGTGACCGGGAAGGACAAGCCGACCCACATCGCGGACCACCAGGCGAAGGACGGCCACGCCTACGCGGCCTGGCGGTGGAACTGATCATGAGCGCCTATCAGATCAACAAGCTTTGCCATCGCGTCTATCACGACATCCCGTTCCGCGAGGCGGTCAAGAAAGACCCGGCGGCGGCGATCAAGGACTGGCCGCTGACCGATGAGGAGCGCAAGGCCCTGCTCGCCGGCGATATCAAGACAATCTACGAATGGGGCGTGCATCCCTTCCTGCTCGCCCACTTCACGCGCTGGAACCTGTTTGGCGTCACCGCGCCGCTCTATTCCGAGCGTATCCGCGGGGCCAAGGCGCCACAGTGACGCCCTTGCCATCAATCGAGTGAGTTCAATGACAACGACGACCGTCGACAAGCCAGCGGCGCAATCGACCGCGTTCAAGCAGCTCGGCATCTGCGCCGACCACGTCAATCGCCACCCGGCCATGCGGCAGGAGGTGCTCAAGGTTTATCCGAAGGCGAAGTTCCACGACGCCGGCCATCGCCTGAATGAAGACGAACTGATCGAATTCCTGCATGATTGCGATGCTGCCATTGTCGGCTTCGAACCGGTGACCGAGCGCGTGCTCTCCGCATTGCCGCAGCTCAAGATCATCGCCAAATACGGCAACGGCTGCGAGAGCTTCGATTTCGCCGCGATGAAGCGGCACAATGTGCGCTTCGGCTATACCTGGGGCGTCAACAAGCTTGCGGTTGCTGAGCTGGCGCTCGGTTTCATGCTGATGGGCCTGCGCTGGGTGATGCCGCTCAATGTCGCGATGCGCGCGGGCGAGCGGCCGCGGCTGCGCAACGGCCGCTTTCTTACCGGTCGCACTGTCGGCATTCACGGTTGCGGCAATATCGGCAAGGAAATCGTGCGGCTGCTGCAACCATTCAACTGCACGATCCTCGCTTGCGACATCAAGGATTATTCGGATTTCTACAAGCAGTGGAACGTCACGCCGGTGTCGTTCGACGATCTGCTGGCGCGTTCGGAGGTTCTCACGCTGCACCTGCCGAAGACGCACCTCACGCGCGGGCTCTATTCGCGCGAGGCGCTGGGCAAGCTGCGCAAAGACTGCCTGCTCATCAACACCTGCCGCGGCGAGATCGTGGACGAGGACGCGCTGCTCGAGCGGCTCGACTCCGGCGACCTGACCGCCGCCTGCTTCGACGTGTTTGCGGTCGAGCCGGCGCAGAACGACCGGCTGCTCAACCATCCCAACATGCTGGCGACGCCGCATATCGGCGCCTCGACCGAGGAGACGCGTCTGATCCTGGTGCGTGCCGCCATGGCCCGGCTCAACGACGCCCGCGTGGTGGACCCTGAGGAATTCTACGGGGTGTGATAGACTGTCATTGAAATAAGGGGGGGACCTGCCATGGCCACGAAGCCCGTCGTCATTTCCCGCCGCGAGGCGTCCGCTGCCGTGTCTGCCGAGGAGCGGCAGATGCGTATCGATCTCGCCGCCTGCTATCGGCTGATCGCGCATTACGATATGGACGATTTGTTCGCGACCCATATCTCAGCGCGGGTGCCGGGGCCGGACGAGCATTTTCTGCTCAACCCCTACGGCCTGCTCTACACCCAGATCATCGCGTCGAACCTGGTCAAGGTCGATCTCGGTGGCAACATCGTCGGCGACACGCCTTATTCCATCAACCCTGCGGGCTTCGTCATCCATTCCGCCGTCCATGCCGCGCGGCCCGACGCCAAATGCGTCATTCATACGCATACTGTGGCGGGCATGGCCGTGTCCTGCATGGAAGAGGGGCTGCTGCCGCTCACTCAGAAGTCGATGCGCTTCTACAACCGCATCGGCTATCACGACTACGAGGGCGTCGCCGACGATCTCGACGAGCGCGAGCGGCTGGTGCGCGACCTCGGCAAGTTCAATTCGCTGATCCTGCGCAACCACGGTCTGCTGACCTGCGGCAGCACCGTGGCGTCCGCCTTCCTGACGATGCGCAACCTCGAGAAAAGCTGCAAGACGCAGATCGCAGCCATGTCCACGGGCGCCAAGCTGATTAAGCTTTCGCCTAACCTGATGGAGCACGCCGCCGGCCAGTTCGATCGATACGACGGCCGCGCCAACGGCTGGCCGTCGCTGCTCAAGATGCTGGACGGTATCGACCCGAGCTATCGGGACTGATCCACCGCGTCCGGGACACAAACGGCCTATTTCTTCTTCGGCGAGCCCTTTTTCTGCGGGCGCAGCAATTCGGCGGCCTTCTGGATGATCGGCTTCGGCGTCGCGTAGGCGTCCGCGAGCAGCTTGTGAATTTGCGCGCCGGTCAGCGGCTCGATCTCCATATTGAGCTTGTTCGCCTCCTTGACGAAGTCGGGGTCCTTCATGGTGGCGTCGAACGCCTTGCGGAGCGCCGCCACCCGGTCGGCCGGAACGCCGGGCGGAACGGCGACCGGACGTCCCGGCTCCTGCCGCATCAGGACCAGCGTCAGCACGCGCTTCCGTTCGGAATCTTTCACGAGATCGAGCGCGGACGGCACCTTCGGCAGGTCCGGCAGCTTCTCAAGCCCCATCTGCACGATGACGTTGAGCAGATGGTCCTTGATCCAGTGCGGGCGCGATGCCTTCATGGTCGACCATGACAGGCCGCAGATACCTTCTACCTCGCCGCGCTCGATGGACAGTGTAAGGCCGGTGCCGGGGTCGTAGCCTGCGACTACCCTGAACCTGGTGTCGAGCAGCGCATTGAGCACGCGCGGCATCAACGCCGTATTGGAGGTCGCGCCGGCCGCACCGACGATCACCTCGCGCTCGGTCGCCTGCTTGATGGTCTTGATCGGACTCTTGTGCCAGGTCGCGCAGACGTTCTGCAATTTGCCGATCGAACCGATCCAATTGAACTTGAGCGCATCGTACCGCGCGCCCGGATTGCCGAACAGCGGGTCCATGGTGACGTTGTTGGCGAACGCGCCGATGGTCGAGCCGTCGCGATCGGCGGCCGTGTAGACCGATGAGGCGGCGACAAGGCCGCCCGCACCCGGCACATTCTTCGGAATGAAGGTCGGATGGCCAGGAATGTGCTTGCCCATATGACGGGCGAGCGCGCGGAAGTACACGTCATAGCCGCCGCCCGCACCGCCGCCGATGATGAAGTTGATCTGCCGGTCCTTGTAGAACGCTTCGACCGACTGGGCCGAGGCGGGCGCGTACAACGTCGGCAGCAAGCAGACGCAGAAGAATGAGAGCCTGATATTTTTCATTGGCGTCTCCATCGGCATTGCCGCCGCCGGCATCCTGAAACAGCCCAGAGGCTACCGCTTCCCGTATTTCTTTTCGAGTGCGACAAAGAATCCCTCCTTGCGCAGGTCGGTGAGCACGCTGGCGTCGATGTAATCGGCCGGGTTGGTGGTGCCTTTGCCGGGCGATTTCTTGAGCACATTCGCGACACCCGGCATCGAGATATCCATGTTGGGCGGCGACTGGGCTCTGAAGTCCGCATAGCTGATGTCGACGATCTTCGGGTTCGTGATCTTGAGCTCACGCGTCAGCACCGCCTTGGCGCGCGTGACGTCGGTGAGCGCGAGATAGTTGCCCTCGATCACCGCGCGCAGGAATCGGATCGCAAGGTCGCGCCGCTGCGCGATGTCGCTCCGGCGCAGCACTACGCCGCTGAACAGCCAGGGAATCTGCTCGGCGGCGAGGTCGATCAGGATGTTCACGCCTTGGGCGCGCGCCTGGCTGGTGGTCGGCTCGTTGATCGCGGTTGCCTTGATCTCGCCCTTGCGCACAGCGGCGAGCCGTTTCGAGCCGCCGCCGTACTCCTTCACAGTCACATCGCTTCGGGCGAGGCCGAAGCGCTCGAGCGCGAGCGTGATGGTGGAATCGCTTTCCGATCCGAATGAGCTGACGCCGATGATGCCGCCCTTGAGGTCGGCCGCGGTCTTCACACCCGGCGCGGCAACGACCACGAAGCGGATCACGTTGCTCATCGACGCGATCAGGCGCAGGTCGCCGCCGGAGCGATTGGCGCGCACCACCGAGGACATACCAACGCGCATCAGATCGATATTGCCGGCCTGCAATTCCTTCGCGCCGCGGCTGCCGCCGCCCATGTTGACGATTTCGACCTTCAGCCCGTTGGCGGCATAGAAGCCGCCTTCCTGCGCCATCCAGACGGGCAGCACGGTGTTGACCGCATCCGAAATGCCGACCTTGAACGGCGTGAGCTGTTGCGCCATGGCGGGTGTTGCGAGCGAAAGCGCCAGTACCGCGGCGAAGGCGCATGTTGCCGATTGCATTAGTTCCTCCCAGCACACTCTTCTTGTAGATCCTATGGGGTGGCAGGTGGTCAGGAGGTAGGTTGAGTTTGCAACCACCAGCCCACCTGAGGATCAACGATGAGATCTGATCACACTGACGCACCTGCCGGATGCGAGTATGCCACGGTTTA
>JBOHIG010000214.1:0-24690 GCA_050725815.1 Xanthobacteraceae bacterium | reverse complement strand
GTCCTCGCCAAGATCGATCCCACCACCTTCCAGGCGCAATACGACCAGGCGGTCGCGACCAAGGCGTTTCGCGAGGCGCAGCTCGCCAATGCGCGGCTCGACCTCGAACGCTACGAACGCCTCGCCAAGACCAACGCCATCAACAAGCAGCAGGTCGATACCCAGCGCGCGCTGGTGGCCCAGCTCGAAGCGCAGGTGCGGGCGGACCAGGCCACCATCGACAACGCGCGCGCGATCCTCTCCTACACCGAGATCACCGCGCCGATCGCCGGTAGAACCGGTATTCGGCAGGTTGACGCCGGTAATATCGTGCGGCCTTCGGACACCACCGGGCTCGTCGTCATCACCCAGATCAGGCCGATTTCGGTGCTGTTCAGCCTGCCGCAGCAGGATCTGCCCGCGCTCAACCGGGGCATGGCGGAAGGCACCCTGCCGGTTGATGCAATCGGCCCCGACGGCAAAACTCCAGCGGATTCGGGCAAGGTGCTGGTCATCGACAATCAGGTCGACCAGACCACAGGCACGGTGCGGCTGAAAGCCGAATTCCCGAACGCCAATCTCCAGCTCTGGCCGGGGCAGTTCGTCAATGTGCGGCTGCTGATCGACACCCGGCGGCAGGTCGTAGTCGTTCCGACCGCGGCGGTGCAGCGCGGCCCGCGCGGGACCTTCGCGTTCGTCATCCGCGACGACGACACGGTGACGGTGCGGGCGGTGACGGTTGCGCAGCAGGACGACGTGCAGACAGTCATCGCCAGTGGTTTAAAGCCGGGCGAGCGCGTCGTCACCACGGGCTTTGCCCGCCTTGCCGAGGGTACGCACGTCGAGCCGTCGAGCGCGGAGGCGGCCGGACAATTGGAGCAGCAACAACAACAGCAGCAGCAGCGCCGGCCGCGCGGCGAGGGCAAACGCGGCAAGGGTAAAGGCAAGAAAGGCTCGGGCCCGCCGGAGGCGGGCGCCAAGGACTCAGTGCCGCAGAAATCAGGCGCCCTCGGCACCGGCGCGATCGGTAACGGCACGCAAGGCACCGGTACGCAGGGTTCAGGCGCGCAGAATTCGGGGGCGAGACCAGGCAACCCGCCATGAGCGTCTCCGCGCCCTTCATCTATCGGCCGATCGCCACCTCCCTGCTCGGCGTCGCGGTCTTGCTGGGCGGTCTGCTTGGATACCTCTGGTTGCCGGTGTCGTCGCTGCCGCAGGTCGATTTCCCGACCATCCAGGTGACGACGCAGCTTCCCGGCGCCAGCCCCGACACCGTCGCGGCGCTGGTAACGGCGCCGCTCGAACGCCAGTTCGGGCAAATTCCGTCGCTCGCCAATATGATCTCGTCGAGCTCGTTCGGGATCAGCCAGATCACGTTGCAGTTCGACCTCAATCGCAACATCGATTCCGCGGCCCAGGACGTGCAGGCCGCCATCAACGGCGCGGGGTCCACGCTGCCGCGCAACCTGCCCTACCCGCCGATCTATTCGAAGGTGAACCCGGCCGACGCACCAATCGTCACGCTCGCGCTCACTTCCCCGACTGTCTCGCTGCGTGAGCTTTCCGATCTGTCCGACACGCTGCTCGCACAGCGCCTCAGTGAGGTCACCGGCGTCGGCAAGGTGACAGTGCAGGGTGGGCTCAAGCCCGCGATCCGCATCCAGGCGGACCTCGCGCGGCTCGCCAACTACGGAATCGGGCTCGAGGACGTGCGTCAGGTGGTCGTCGCCGCCAATGTCGCGGGGCCTGCCGGCGCGCTCGACGGCACGCACCAAGCCTACACGATTTCGGCCAATCAACAGATCACCGCCGCCGAGGCCTACCGCAATATCGTGGTCGCCTACCGCAACAACGCGCCGGTGCTGCTCAAGGACGTCGCCGAGATCGTCGACGGGCTGGAGAACAACAAGGTCGGCGCCTGGTACAACGGCAACCCCGCCGTCGTGGTCGACATCCAGCGCCAGCCCGGCGCCAACGTGGTCGAGACGGTCCAGCGCATCCGGCGCGAGCTGCCACGGCTGCAACGCGCCTTCCCCTCGGGCGCCACACTGACGGTCGTACATGATGCGACCAACACGATTCGTGCCTCGATCCGCGACGTGCAGTTCACGCTGGTGCTCAGCGTGGCGCTTGTCATCATGGTCGTGCTCATCTTTCTGCGCACGATGCGCGCCACCATTATCGCCGGAGTTGCGCTTCCACTGTCGCTGGTCGCCACCTTTGGCGTGATGTGGTTCTGCGGATTCTCGCTCGACAACCTCTCGCTCATGGCTCTGACCATCGGCACCGGCTTCGTGGTCGACGACGCCATCGTCATGATCGAGAACATCGTCCGGCATATGGAGAAGGGCGAAGGCCCGTTCCAGGCCGCGCTCAAGGGCGCGAGCGAGATCGGCTTCACCATCATTTCACTCACCGTGTCGCTGATCGCGGTTTTCATCCCGCTGCTGTTCATGACCGGCCTGGTCGGCCGGATGTTCCGTGAGTTCGCGCTCACGCTGACCATTGCGGTGGTGGTGTCGGCCATTGTCTCACTGACACTGACGCCGATGATGTGCAGCCGACTACTTCGGCCGCATGTCGAGACCGCCGGCAACGCCGTGAGCCGTTTTTTCAACGAGAGCGTAGCGCGGACGGTCGCCGCCTACGGCAAAAGCCTCGAATGGGTGCTGAAACATGAGGGCCTCACGCTGCTGGTGCTGGCCGCCACGATGCTCGCGACGCTGTGGCTCTATGTTGCGATCCCGAAGGGTTTTCTGCCGCAGCAGGACACCGGTCTCATTTTTGCGGTGATGGAGGGCGGCAACGAAGTCTCGTTCACGGAGATGCAGCGGCTTCGTGCGCAGGTCGAAGACGCAATCCGCAAGGATCGCGAAGTCACCGGCGTGGTCTCGGTCGTCGGCGTGACGCCGATCAATGCGACGCCGAATGCCGCCCGCTTCGCCATTACGCTTCGCTCGCGCAGCGTGCGCCAGACCAGCATCGCGCAGGCGATCGACCGGCTGCAGGACGCGGTGGCGTCCATCCCCGGCGTGATCCTGTTTTTCCAGCCGGTGCAGGACATCCAGATCGCGACGCGCATCAGCCGCGCACGATATCAGTACACGCTGACCGGCACCGACGCCGCCGAGGTGAACCTGTGGGCGAACCGGCTGGCGGAACGGCTGGAGAAGAACCCGGTAATGCGCGACGTCGCGTCCGACGCCCAGGACGAAGGCCTGCGGCTGAAGGTCAATGTCGACCGCGAGCTTGCCGGACGGCTCGGCGTCTCGCTGCAAGCCGTCAACGACACGCTCAACAGCGCCTTCGGCCAACGGCAGATTTCGACGATTTACGGGCAGGCCAACCAGTATCGCGTGATCCTTGAAGCGCTGCCGCGCTACCAGAGCGATCCCTCGGCGTTGTCGCGGCTTTACGTGGCCGGAACCGGAGGCGTGCAGGTGCCGCTGTCCGCGTTCGCGCGCTTCGAGCCGACGACCGCATCGCTGGTGATCGCGCATCACGAGCAGTTCCCGGCGGTGACCATCAGCTTCAATCTCGCGCCGCACGCCGCGCTGAGCGACGCGATCGCGGCGGTCACGGCAGCGGAGCGCGAGATCGGCATGCCGGGCTCGGTGGTCGGCAGCTATTCCGGCGATGCCGCCGAGTTCGCGAAATCACTTGCGGGGCAGCCATGGCTGATCCTCGCCGCCGTGATCGCGATCTACATTGTGCTCGGCGTGCTCTACGAGAGCTTCATCCACCCGCTCACGATCCTGTCCACCCTGCCCTCGGCAGGCGTCGGCGCGCTGTTGGCGCTGATGGCGTTCGGCTACGATCTTTCGGTCATCGCGCTGATCGGCATCGTGCTGCTAATGGGCATCGTGAAAAAGAACGCGATCATGATGATCGACTTCGCGCTTGAGGCCGAGCGCGGACAAGGAATGACTCCGCGCGATTCCATCGTGCAGGCGGCGCTGCTGCGGTTCCGCCCGATCATGATGACGACGCTGGCAGCGCTGTTCGGCGCGATACCGCTGGCGGTCGAAAGCGGAACCGGCTCGGAGCTGCGCAATCCGTTGGGCGTCACCATCATCGGCGGCTTGCTGCTCAGCCAGTTGCTGACGCTCTATACGACGCCGGTGATCTACCTGCAGATGGAGCGGCTGCGCGCGCGGTTCAGCCATATCCCGGCGGAGCGCGAGCCCTCTCTCGACCTGCCGGATACACCCGAGCCTTCGCAACGGCCGGCGGAGTGACGCATGAACATCTGCGAACCCGCGATCCGCCGGCCGGTCGGAACCTCGTTGCTGGCCATCGGCCTGCTGCTGGTGGGTGCGGTGGCATACTACAATCTCCCTGTCGCCAGCATGCCGACGGTGGAATTCCCGACCATTCGCGTGAGCGCCAGTCGCCCCGGCGCCGACCCCGAAGTGATGGCGGCGACGGTCGCCGCCCCGCTTGAGCGGCGGCTCGGCGAAATCCCGGGCGTGATGGAGATGACATCGCGCAGCTCGCTTGGCACCACCCGCATCGCCGTCCAATTCGACCTGAGCCGTAACATCGACGGCGCGGCGCGCGACGTGCAGGCCGCGATCAATGCTGCCCTGACCGACCTGCCCGGCGACCTTCAGTCGCGGCCGTCATTCCGCAAGTCCAACCCTGCAGCGACGCCAATCATGATCCTGGCGCTGACATCGCGGACAATCGCACCGGCGGCGATGTACGACGTGGCCGACACCGTCGTGGCGCAACGGCTCTCCCAGGTCGATGGCGTCGCGGAGGTCAGCGTCAACGGCGCCGAGCAGCCGGCGATCCGCATCCGGGTCAACCCGATTGCGCTGGCATCGATGGGCCTCTCGATGGAAGACGTCCGCACCGCCGTCGCTAACGCCAACGCCGCGGGCCCGCTCGGCACGTTCGACGGCGAGCACCGCTCGGTCACCATCGAAACTAACAGCCAGCTCCGTGCGGCCTCGCAATACGAGCCGCTGGTGGTGAAGGCCGCCAATGGCACCGTCGTTCGCCTATCGGCAGTCGCCTCGATCGAGGCGGGCGTGCGCAACAGCCGTTCGTTCAGTTGGTTCAACCAGCAGCCCTCGGTGCTGCTGGTCATCACCAAGTCGGCCGATTCCAATGTGATCGAGACGGTGGACCGAATCCGGGCGCTGCTGCCCGAACTCAAGCGTTGGATTCCCGCAGATGTCGACATAACCGTTTTGTCCGACCGCACCGGCACGATTCGGGCAGGTGTCGCCGACATGCAGCTCACGCTCGCGATCTCCATCGCGCTGGTGATGCTGGTCGTATTCCTGTTCCTGCGCCGGACCGCTGCAACGTTCGCCGCCGGCGTCACCGTGCCGCTGGCACTGGCCGGAACCTGCGCAATGATGTGGGTCGCTGGATTTTCGGTCAACAATCTTTCGTTGATGGCGCTGGTCGTCTCCGTGGGGTTCGTCGTCGACGATGCGATCGTGATGATCGAGAACTGCTTCCGCAATCTGGAAAAGGGCATGACGCCCGTCCAGGCAGCCATAGAGGGCGCGCGGCAGATCAGCTTCACCGTGGTCTCGATCAGCATTTCGCTGATTGCAGCCTTTATCCCCCTGTTGTTCATGACCGGCGTGATCGGGCGCGTGTTCCGGGAATTCTCGGTCACGCTCGCCTTTGCGATTGCGATCTCGATGATCGCGTCGCTGACGTTGACGCCGATGATCTGTGCGCATTTCGTGCGCAAGCCGCCCAGCCCGAATGCTACCTGGCTCGATCGCGCCGTGGAGCGCACGATGGCCTGGCTGGTCGCGCTGTATTCGCGCACCCTTACCACCGTGCTGAAGCACCAGACGCTCACGCTGCTGGTCGTGCTCGCCACGGTGGCGCTGACGGTCGCGCTCTACGTGAAGACCCCCAAGGGCTACTTCCCGGCGGACGACACCGGTCTGATCTGGGGCGGCACCCAGGCATCGACCGAGATATCGTTCCAGGCGATGTCGGAGCTGCAGCAGCAGGCGACCGCGATCGTGCTGGCCGACCCTGCGGTTGCCGGCGTCGGCTCGTCGATCGGCACGTCATCCTACAATTCCTCGGTAAACCGCGGCCGGCTGTTCATCAGCCTCAAACCATTCTCCGAACGCAAAGGGGTAAGCGCCTGGGATGTGGTCAACCGCCTGCGCCCGAAGATCAACGCCATTCCGGGCCTGCGCGCCTTCATGTTCCCGATGCAGGATGTGCGGGCGGGCGCGCGCGGCTCCGATTCGTCCTACGAGTACACGATCTGGAGCGCGGACTATCAGGAAGTGGCCCGCTGGGCGCCGCGCATCTACGAGAAGATCAGGACGCTGTCTGAGGTAGTTGACGTCTCCACCGACCGCGATCAAAGCGGATTGCAGGTCAATGTGGTGGCGGACCGCGTCGCCGCCTCGCGGCTTGGCGTGCGCATGCAGGACATTTCGAGCGCCCTCAACAATGCGTTCGCCCAGCGGCAGATCTCGACCATCTACACCCAGCGCAACAACTATCGGGTTATCCTCGAAATCGACCCGCAGTACCAGCGCGATCCCGCCGACCTCAATCGCATCTATGTTCCCGGCGCGAACGGCGTACAAGTGCCGCTCGCCGCAGTGACGCGGATCGAGCGCGGATTGCAACCACTTGTCATCAACCATCAGGGGCAGTTCCCCTCGGCAACGGTGAGCTTCAGCCTGGCGCCCAATGTCGTGATCGCAGACGCGACGCAGGCGGTGGACCGGGCAGTCGCCGAGTTGCACATCCCCGCCACGTTGCATGCAGAATTTCAGGGCGACGCGCGCGCCTACCGCCAGTCGATCGGCGCACAGCCGCTATTGATCCTCGCAGCCCTGTTCGCGGTCTATATCGTGCTGGGCGTGCTCTACGAGAGCCTCGCGCATCCGATCACGATCATCTCGACACTGCCGTCGGCGGGCCTCGGCGCATTGCTAGCGTTGCAGCTTTTCCGTACCGAGCTCAGCCTGATCGCCTTCATCGGCATCATCCTGCTGATCGGCATCGTCAAGAAGAACGGCATCATGATGGTGGACTTCGCGCTGGAAGCGGAGCGCAAACACGGCCTCGAGCCCGAGAAGGCGATCTACGAAGCTTGCCTTGAGCGCTTCCGGCCGATCATGATGACGACGCTGGCGGCGCTGCTCGGCGCGCTGCCGCTGGTGCTCGCCACCGGGCCTGGATCGGAGCTGCGCCGGCCGCTCGGTATCACCATCGTCGGCGGGCTGATCGTGTCGCAGATGCTGACGCTCTACACCACGCCGGTGATCTATCTGCTGCTCGACCGGCTGCACCGCCGCCTCTGGGGCGCGCGCAAATTGCGGGAGCCGAACGAACTGCTGCGCTCCGCGGCGAAGGCGTTAAGGCCGTAGTCCTATCGCTTCTTCCCCTGCTTCACGACGATCTCGTCGTAGAGCTTGGTCCATTTGTCGCCCTGATCGAGAATTTTCGCCGGGTCGATGACGCCGACCTCCACGTCGATCGGCTGCACCTTCATATTCGTCGGCGTAAAGTCGCGCTTCACCAGAAGCTGTTGCGCGTCGTGCAGCATGAAATCCATGAACAGCACGGCGGCGTGCGGGTGCGGCGCGCGCTTCATAACGCCGGTGCCGAGGAAACGCGCGAAGCCCGGCGACATCACGTACCAGTCGAGCGGCGCGCCGTCGCGCTTCAACTGCTTGGCCTTGTAGTGGTAGAGCGTCAGCGCGAAGGCTACCTCCCCGCTCACCACCAGATTGGCGAGCAAAGTGTGACCCTTGCGCACCGAGACCCCATTGACCCGCACCATGTCGCGGAACAGCTTGATGGTCTTTTCCTCACCCATGGCCCCAGCAAGCGCCGCAAACCAAACCGCGTCGTCCGACTCGATGCCGAGGCGGCCGCGCCATTTTGGATCAAGCAGGTCCTCGTAGGTCTTCGGCAACTCGTCCTTCTTGACCAGCTTGGTGTTGTAGCCGGCCACAATGACGTTGAACCGGTCGCCGACCCATTCCCGGTGCGGCCGCAGCGCTCCCGAAACGATATTGGCGAGATGGGGCGACTTCACCTCCTGCAGGAGCTTCTCGCGGTGGAGCGATTCCATCTCGGTTGCGCTGGTCTCGATCGCGTCGACCTCGTGGCGGCCGGCGCGGTGCTCGATCACGGTGCGCTGGAGGATGCTTTCCGAGCTGGCGCGCCAGGGCTGGATCTTGACGCCGTATTTCTTCTGGAAGCCGTCGACAACCACCTTCATGTCGCCGACTGTCATCGAGGAATAGACGTTGAGTACGCCCTCTTTCTTCGCGCCGGCCATCAGCCGCTGCATCCGGTCGGGGCCGGAATACATCGCGAGCTCTGCAAGCGTGGGCGGTTGCGCCGATGCCGGCGGTGAAGCCGCTATGATGCCAGCGATGGCGCAGAATGCCGGTGTGAGCCGGCGCATGACGGGCGGCAGGCGCTTCGGCGTGGCAGACATGGCGTCCTCCCCCACACATCACATACCGGGAAAGATGAGCCGCCCGCCAAGCCATGGCAAGGCGGCTTATTGCCGTAGCGCGGAAGCGGCTATTTCTTATGATCGTGCACGTGCACCGGCCCGCTGTCCGGGCGGGAAAGCATGTGGCCGCATCCGGCCTTATTGGCCCAGTACTCCCAGGCCCGCCAAGTCTCGTTGGAATAGGGGCTGTAGCCGCGATTGCGGGCGTCGATCTCGCCCTGCTTGAGGTACTTGATGTCGCCACCGAGCTGCTTGGCGCGCATCAGCGCGCGCGCGTTACGCGGCAGATACACCGACACGCGCACCACCTCGATCAGCGACCTCGCCGCCGACGCAAAGCCGTGGCCGCGCATCAGAGCCACCGGGTTGCCGTCCATGACCTTCGCCAGGTCGCGGCCCTGATCCATGTTGGTGACCAGGAGGTTGGTGTCGCCGAACTTGTCGGCGATGTCCCATACCGGCACGTTCGCCCCGATGAAGCTGCCCGAGTGGATCACCGGTCGCAGCGGCATGCCCGAGGCGATGCCGAACGGCAGGATGTCCTCGGCGTGCGCATGAACGACCGCGTTCACGTCCGGATACTTTTCCATGATGGCGGCGTGGATGAAGCGCTCGAGATAGAGCGAGCGCTTCTCGTCCTTGTTCACCGGCTGGCCGTCCATGCCGAGCTCGACGATGTCCTCCTTCTCGATCAGCTCGGGCGCGAGCGAGCGCGAGAGGAAGAAGTGCTTCGGATTGTCGGGATGGCGGACGCTGACGTGGCCGTAGGCATCAACCACGTCCTCTTTCGCAAGGATGCGGTTGGCGATGACGAGGTCTTTGATCAGGGCGTCGAGGTTGCTCATTGGCATGATCCAGGAATGTGGTGGACGGAGTGCGGAGACCTCCGCTCATTCCCGCGACAGCGGGAATCCAGGAGCTTGGGGCACTGGATCCCCGCTTTCGCGGGGACGAGCGGAGCGGATACACATTAGTGCTCGTCCCAGATCGGGCAGAACAGCTCTTCGAGCGTCGGCTTCCAGTCGGTGAGGTGCTGGTCCTGCAGATACTGCACCAGCGCCTCCAGCGTCGGGCGGTTCTCCTCGACACCGTAGGGCCACGGGTCGCCGCCGAAGTATTCGTGGATCTCATCGATGTCGCGCGGCAACCACGGCATCATGTAGCGCAGCGCGCGCTGATTATACATGCGCTCGAGCGCGATCTCCTTCGCCCGCTGAAAGGCGTTGAACAGGCTGGTCGCAACGAACGGGTGCTTCTCATAGATCGACTTCTTGATCGCCACCAGGTGCATGATCGGATAGATCTTGGTGCGCTTGTAGTGGTCGCGCTCGCGCTCGACGAAATCCGGGAACAGCCGCGCGATATCCGGATTGGTGCGGAACGACTCCGGCATGCTGGTGCCGATGGTGGCGTCGATCACGCCTTCCTGGATCAGGTCGTCGAGCGACTTGTTGGGCGGCCCTTGCTCCAGCTTCACCGGCTTCAGCAGCGGCAGCACGGTCGGAGAGCCGTGCGCGCCGGCGGCGTTGATGGCGCCCTGCACCCAGGTGCATTTCGAGAAATCGACACCGTGGTCATGCTGCAAAATCCCGCGGATGAAGATCGCCGCGGTCATGGTGTAGAGCGCGACGCCGATCCGCTTACCCTCCAGGTCTTTGGGCTTGTTGATGCCCTTCTTGGTGTTGATGCCAATGAAGCTGTGGCGGAAGCAGCGCGAGGGGAAAACCGGGATCGCGACGAAGTTGCACTTCTTGTTGGCGTAGCGCTGGACATATTCGGAGCTGGAGTACTCGGCGACGTCGAACTCCTCGCCGCCGGACATGCGGTCGAAGATCGGCCGGGGCTGCTCGATGCGGATGAAGTTGAGGTCGATGCCGTCCGGCTTGACCTCGCCGGTATAGAGCGGCTGCATGCGATCGTACAACGCGGACGCAAACGTAAGCTGTAGATTGGCCATCGGTACTCGGTCCCCCGGTCTCACATCACCGAATTTGGGTACCATGCTGGGACCGGAAGGGAAATAGGACGGAAGGACCGCCGAACATGGACTATCTCGTCATCATGCGGATGGGCGACCCCAACGACCCCGAGCTTCAGCGCAAGCGGGCGGAGCACCGGGACGCGCATCTCGCGCGCGCATCGGGCTATCGCGAGCGTGGGCACCTGGTGATCGGCGGCGCGCTGATGGACGATGCCGGCAAGCCGACCGGCTCGATGGCGATCGCACGGTTCGATACGCGCAAGGAGCTGGACGAGTGGCTTGCCGGCGACCCGTGGACGCAGCACGGGGTCTATACCGATATCGAGATCATCCCGTTCCGCATCGCGGACCATTATCCGCAGGCGAAGGGGTAATTCGGGGTGAGTTGGAATTCCGCACTCGCTGCTCGCTCATGCGGCTCCCTCTCCCCGGAGGGGAGAGGGAGGGGGTGAGGGAGTTCGAGCCTATCGAGAGTCCGTAACCCCTCACCCACCCCTCTCCCTATGGGAGAGGGAGCCCTCAGCATTCGCAGCACCGCTTTGCCCAACATCATTTCTCATCCACTACCGCATTCCGCAGCACGCCGATTTCAGGCACCTCGACCTCGACGACATCGCCGGGCTTGAGCCAGGCCGGCGGGTTCTGATGGCCGCCGGCGCCGGTCGGTGTGCCGGTCCAGATCAGATCGCCGGGACGCAGCGTGCAGAATGTCGAAATGTAGTTGATCAGCCAGGCGAAACCCCAGGTCAGCCGGTCCGTGGTGTCGTCTTGGCGCAATGCGCCGTTGATTTTCGTCGTCACGCGTAAGGGCTTCGCCGGATCGACGTCGTCAGCGGGCACGATCCATGGCCCGAGGCTTCCCGAGTCGTCGAAATTCTTGCCCTGGGTGATGTTCAGGGTGCCGTGGCGGAGCCAGTCGCGCACGCTGCCCTCGTTGCCGAGCGTGAGCCCGCCGATGTACGACAGCGCCTTGTCCTGTGGGATGTGGCGGCCTTCCTTGCCCATCACCAGCACGATCTCGCCTTCGTAGTCGAACTTCTCCGACACCTTCGGCCGCACGATCGGCACGTCGGTGCCGACCAGCGACGACGGGAAGCGGCAGAACAGGTTCGGGTATTTCGGCGGCTCCTTCGCAGCGGCATTGCCGTATTCGGCCGAGCGCTCCGGATAGTTGATGCCGACGCAGATGATCTTCTCCGGTGCGATGATCGGCGGCAGCATGGTCACGTCTTTTACCTGATGGTCGGCCGCGCCCGACGCCGCAACCCTCGCGTCGCCGACCGCACCGGCGCGGAATACGTCGAGCAGGGTCGGATACTTGGTCAGCTTCTTGCCGAGATCGACGATAGCTCCGCCGTCGGTCACCGCGCCATAGCTGGTGCGGCCGTTCGCCTTGAAACTCGCCAAACGCAAAGCCATTTCTGTTTTCCCTGTTTGTGGCACTGTCGTGCCGCGAATGCTGCGAGCTCCCTCTCCCATAGGGAGAGGGGTGGGGTGAGGGGTTAATGCCTCTCGATAGGCCCGAACCCCCTCACCCTCACCCTCACCCCACCCTCTCCCCGTTGGGGAGAGGGAGCCGCAGAATTCGTGGCACGTCATCCATCATCATCGTGATCATCAACATCAAAACTTCACCCGGGCCAGCACGGCGTCGAGGCGTTTCTCCAGCTCCGGCGTCGCGGGCGCCATCGGCAGGCGGTGCTCGTTCGATGCGATCAGGCCGAGCTTCTTCGCCATGTATTTCATCGGGATCGGGTTGGTGTCGAAGAACACCGCCTTGTTGATCTCGTGCAGACGGTGATGCAGCGCTTGCGCGCCGTTGAGGTCGCCGCGCCACACCGCCTCGCACATCTCGGCTAGTACGCCCGGCTTGAGGTTGCCGACCGCGTTCATCAAGCCGCAGGCACCGACCGCCATCATCGGGAACGAGAGCTCTTCCAGGCCGACGAAGATCTTGAAGTCCGTTCCGACGGCGGCGAAGCAGTCGCTGACGAAGTCGAGGTCGGTCGAGGCGTGCTTCATGCCGACGAAACTCGGCGACTTGTCCTTCAGCTCCTTCACCGTGTCGACCGTGACCGACACCGCCGCACGGCCGGGGATGTGGTAGATCATCCACGGCGTCGCGATGCCGCGCACGGCTTCCAGATAATATTGCACCATGCCGCGCTGCGGCGGGCGCGAGTAGTAGGGCGTGACGATGAGCAACGCATCGACGCCGGCCTTCACCGCGTGTTCGGTGAGCACTTTCGTCTCTGCGAGCGACTGCGAGCCGGTCGCCGCGACCACGGGCACCCTGCCCTTCACGCTGTCCATGGTGAGCGTAACCAGCCGGTTGCGCTCCTCGACGGTGAGCGAGGCCGGCTCCGAGGTGGTGCCGTTGACCAGGATGCCGTGCGAGCCTTCCTTGATCTGGAATTCGATCATCCGCGCATAGGTGTCGTAGTCCACCGCGCCGTCCTTGAACGGCGTGAACAGCGGCGGGATCGAGCCCTTGATGCGGTCGAGGGGGAACGGCATGTCAATCTCCAGCGACGGGCCGCCCTTCACTGGCACGGCCATTCTCGGCTGTCATCACCCCGGGTGCGGGCTTGCGGCGCGCTTGCGGGCAGCGGCGGCATCGTCGATATTGCGGCCCACCCTTTTTTCGCGCTTGCAGGAGACCGAAATGACCAAGGTTCGCGAGTTCATGACCGGCTGGGAGAGCCCGGACACGCACCAGATGATCCCGCTGGTGTGGAGCGAGCGCAACAAGGAGGGCCTGCGCGGCACCGCCAAGGGCAAACGTTTCACCCCGAAGCTGCGCCCCTTCGACATGTTGAGCGAGCCGAACCAGCGGCTGAAGATGTTCGAGAGCGCGGACGTCCGCGTCATCGTCGAGAGTGTCACCGGCACGCAGAATTTCCGCCGTAATTCGGATTTCGACGAGGTATTGATCCAGTTCTGCGGCGCCAGCCATGTCGAAAGCGAATTCGGAAAGTTCGATCTCACGATGGGCGATGTGCTGGTGATCCCGGGCGGCGTCTCCTACCGCTCCACCGGCGCCAACGACTGCCTGCGCATGGTGCTGAACCTGCATGAGCCGATCTTCAAGATCTTCGACGAAGCCGACTACACCAGCGAGACCACCTACGTGATGAAGCGCGTCAACGGGCCGAGCTGGCCGGCGCCAGCTTCGCCGCCGTCCAACGCGAAGGTAATCGAGAAGCTCTACATCTGGGACGAAGATCCGGAAGACGCGACCATCATCGAGCGCGACTATGCGGACCTCGTCGGCGTCTCCAGCATCAAGTCGAAGGAGAATATCGTCAAGAAGGTCCGTGCCTTCGACATCTTCAACGAGATCACCGGAAAGGCCGCCGGTCCGAAGATCGTCGAATCGACGCACTGCCTGATCGACACCTACAACACGGTCGGCGACCAGTGGGCGTTCCACCGCGCGTTGCGCTCGGAGGAGTTCGCTCTGCAGTTCCAGGGCACCGGCGACAACATGTCCGAGTACGAGCACACGACGCCGACCGCGCCCGGCGACGTCATGCTGGTGCCGATCGGCATCGGGCACTGCATCGAGAAGTGCTCGAAGGACTTCCGTCGCATGGTGATCTACTCGAAACAGCGGCTGAACGTGCTGGTCTCGCCGGCCATGCACCTTTACGACTCGACGTTCGAAAGCAAGGAGACGGTGCACAAGCCAGCCGCCTGGCACAAGGAAGTCGCGGCGATGGCGTAAGCCATCGTGCTGAACCGTAGGGTGGGCAATACGTGAAGCGCCCTCGTCAATATTGAACCCGGTGGCGCTTTTGCCCACCCTACGAGTCAACTAAGGAGTGTCGCCGCATGTCCGAAGAGCAAGTCACCTTCACCTCCAAAGGACTTAAGCTCGTCGGTAACATCCGCGTGCCGGACGATGCCAAGCCCGGCGAGAAGCGGTCGGCCTTCATCGTCCTGCACGGCTTCGGTTCGACGCGGCACGCCGGCAACGTCGTCGGCCCTTGCGGCATTCTCGACAAGCTCGGCTACGCCACCATGCGTTTCGATATGCCGGGCTGCGGCGACAGCGAGGGCGAGCGCGGGCGGCTGATTTGCCTAGAGCAGGTGCAGGCGACCTCCGACGCGCTGGCGACGCTGGCGCAGCATCCCGCCGTGGACGGCACGCGCATCGCGGTCGCAGGCTCGAGCTTCGGCGCCGCGGTCGCGGTCTATTGCGGCGGCGTCGACCGGCGCGTGGCAGCGGTAATCTCCGCCTCGGGCTGGGGCCACGGCGAGCGCAAATTCCGCAAGCAGCATCCAACGCCGGAAGGCTGGGCGAAGTTCACGGCAATGCTGGAGGAAGGCCGTACTCACCGTCAGCGCACCGGCAAGCCGCTGATGGTGCCGCGCTACGACATCGTGCCGATCCCTCAAGCCCTGCGCACGCACGTGCTGCCGGGCTCGATCCAGATGTTCGATTCCGACACCGCGCAGAGCATGTTCGATTTCCAGGCCAACGACGTGATCGCCAACATCGCGCCGCGTCCGGTGCTGCTGCTGCATTCCTCCGACGACCACGTCACGCCGGTGGAGCAGTCGATCGAGCTGTTCGAGAACGCCGGCCAGCCGACCGAGCTGCACCTGTTCGCCGATACCGACCACTTCATGTTCGCGGAAGGCAACACGCGCGTGCACCACGTGGTGCAGAACTGGCTGGCGCAATATTTCCCGGCCAGCGCAAAGGCGGCGTAAGGCGCACACGGCTTGCTTGATACCTCGCGTCAAAATCAGCGGCTTGTTGACTTCTGTTCGTTTTTTGTTCTTCATCACCTTATGCCCACCTTCTCCCCGCAACAGGACGCCGCGCTGAAGGCGGTCGGCCAATGGCTGAGCAGCAAGCCCGGTCGCGGCCGCGCGGCGCCGGTCTTCCGCCTGTTCGGCTATGCCGGCACCGGCAAGACCACGCTGGCGCGCCACATCGCCGAAGGCGTCGACGGCAAGGTGCTGTTCGCCGCCTTCACCGGCAAGGCCGCACAGGTGATGCGCGGCAAGGGCTGCCCGGGCGCCTCCACGATCCACAGCCTGATCTACCGGGCCCTGGAGTCGAACGAGCAGGTGCCAAGCTTCCAGTTGTGGGACGACGCGCCGGCGTCGAAGGCCAAGCTGATCGTCATCGACGAATGCTCGATGGTGGACGAGGAGCTCGGTCGCGACCTCAAATCCTTCGGCGTGCCGTTGCTGGTGCTCGGCGACCCGGCGCAACTGCCGCCGATCCAGGGCGGCGGCTATTTCACCGAGGCACCGCCCGACGCCATGCTCACCGAGGTGCACCGGCAGGCGCGCGACAATCCGATCGTGAAGCTGTCGATGGACATCCGCGCCGGAGAACGGCTCAAGCCCGGCGTCTACGGCGAGACCCAGGTGGTGGCGCGCGAGGACCTCGACCCGCAGCGCGTGCTGGGCGCCGACCAGGTTCTGGTCGGCCGCAACGCCACCCGCCGCGCCTACAACATGCGGCTACGCGAGCGGCGCGGCTTCGAAGATGCGCTGCCGGTGGCAGGCGACAAGCTCGTGTGCCTGCGCAACAACCGCCGCAAGGGCTTGTTCAACGGCGGGCTCTGGACGATCAAGGAGCGGCCGCGTCCGCGCCGGCAGATCCTGCGCATGCATCTCACCCCCGACGACGGCGTCGGCAATCATGTGGTGAAAGTCTCGGTGCGTCCGGAATGCTTCGACGGCACGATCGAAAAGCTGGAATGGCCGCAGCGCAAGAAATACGACGAGTTCGATTTCGGCTACGTGCTCACCGTGCATAAGGCGCAGGGCTCGCAATGGGACGACGTGGTGCTGTTCGACGAGAGCTTTGCTTTCCCCGACAGCCGCGACCGCTGGCTCTACACTGGAGTCACGCGCGCGGCCAAGCGGCTGACGGTGGTGATGTAGCAGGTTTGCCGTAACCGAAATGACTTAATAGCCGTGCACCTGGGTACAATTTCGTTCAGCATGTTCTTCGTCAGACTGCGATAACGAATGACGGAAGCATAGTATACGCTTCTGCAACTCGGTTCACGGCGGGCAGATCGAACATGATAGCAAAGCTTCCGTCTCTTGCCGCTCTTGCCATCACACTGACGACCAGCGGCGCCATTGCCCAAGGCGTTCCGAAGCTCGACTTTGGACCGCTGTGCCGTGCCCAGGAAAAGGCGATCCCGGAGCTCGCCAAGAACTGCACGGCCGGTCAGACCGACGCACGCGAAAAGCTTGTACAACAGTGGGCGAAGTTCCCGTCCGGGGATAAGGCAGCCTGCACCAGGCTGGTCACCAGCAGTCCGAACTTCCAGAGCTATGTCGAGCTGTTGACCTGTCTCCAGGTCAAGCAGGAGGCGAGGAACCTGCCCAAGGAGTGAGGCTAGGTCTTCTTTTCCTCGACCTCGCGCACCGGCGTCTCCGGCGTGAGGCCGCCGCGGCGGCGGGCGAAGGTATCGCGGCCGTTCTCCTCCCACTCGCCTTTCACGGCGCGGCGAGCGAAGGTTTCCCAGTCGTCGGCCCAATCGCCCAGCGAATAGCCATGCCAGGGCGGCTGCGGTGTCACCGGCGGCAGCTTGAGCTCGTCCCAGATCGTCTTGGCATGCTCCATGAACTCGCGCGTCGGCAAGGCGAGCGGCGGCGCGGTGCCTTTGAGCGTCGCGTCGATCAGCAACGTCGAATCCTCGTGGCGGGCCGAGCCCGACTTCGGCCCGTGACCGGCCGAGCGATACGGAATCACGTAGAGGTCGTCCTTCGGATTCATCCGGTACGCCATCGACCAGAACATCGCGTCCGCATTGGTCGGGTCGATATCCTCGCTCACCGCGATGCAGATCTTGCCGCAGTCGGCGAGCAGCGTCGACGCGCCCGAAAGCGCGCGCCAGACCTCGCTGCGCGGTGTGCCATGTGCGAGCTGCACGAAGATGTTCTTGCGCAAATTGGACAGCGGCTCGTGCATCACCACGCGGCGTACGCCTTTGATCGAGAGCCGGTCGCGCAGATGCGCCAGGAACATCGGCTCGTAGGCGACCCGCTTGACCACGCTCGATTCCGACGGCGTCACCTCGCTGATGATCGAGACGAACACCGGCGAGCGCTTGTGGGTGATGGCGGTCACCTGCATCGACAAGTTGAAATCTTCGAGCGCGATGTGGCCGTGGCTTTCGCCGAACGGGCCTTCCGGCTCCAGCAGATCGAGGTCGATCAGTCCCTCGATCACCAACTCGGCGTCCGCCGGCACGTCGAGGTCGACAGACACGCACTTGGCAATGCGCACGGGCGCGCCGGCGAGCCCGCCCGCCACCGCCACCTCGTCGAGGTCAATGGGAAGCTTCATCGGGCCGGTGAACATCACGACGGGCGCCGCCCCGATGACGAAGGCGCACGGCATCGGCGTCTTTGCCTTGTTGTGCTTGCGCCAATGCTGGTAGCCGCCGGCGCCGCCGATGCGCGCGGCCATGCGCACGCCGAGCCGGTCGGTGGCTTTGAGCTGGCCGCGATAGGTGCCCATGTTCTGCACGCCGGTCTCGGGATCGCGCGTCACGCAAAGCGTCGCGGTGAGGTATGGCGCGGCGTCGTAGCCGGGCGTCGAGATCGGCACCGGCAGCGCGGCAAGGCCCTTGCCCGCGCCGCGCAGATCGTCGCCCTTGATCACGACCTCCTGGCACGGCGGCGAGGAAACCTTCACCGGCGGAATCGGATTCGCGATGGCGTTGCTCCAGGCGGTTTCGATCTCCTCGGCCGGCTTGCCCATGCCGAGCGAATAGATGCGCTCCGACGCCGCCAACGCGCCGACCACCACCGGCATGTCGAACTTGCGGCCATCCGCGCCGACCACGTTGGTGAACAGGAAGGCGCGGCGCGCCTCCTCGGGCAGCCCGCCGGCAAACTGCCAGCGCACCAGCGGATGCAGCTCGGTGTCCTTGTTGATCGGCCGCTCGACGCGCACGACGAGCCCTTGCGCCTCCAGCGTCTTGAGGTGCTGCTGGAAGTCGGTCGGCGGGCCTTGCGTTGCGGTCGTGCTGGCCTTCTCGGTCTTGTCGAGCATCGTGCCTTCCTGCTGATTTTCGCGGCAACCTACGCCTTGTCGCGCCGCCGGCGCAATGCATTATACTGGCGCTACACGCGTACAACAGGATCACCATGTCAGATCTCATCAAATCGTCCCGCGACGGTGCGGTCGTCACCATCACCATCGACCGGCCGGCCGAGGGCAACGTGCTCACGCTGGAGATGTTGCGCGCGCTCACGGCGTTGCTCAAAGAAGCCGGCGCCAGCGACGCCAAGCTGATCGCGCTGCGCTCGACCGGCGCCGATTTCTGCAAGGGTCGCGACCCCAAGGGCGGTCCGCAGAATCCGACCGCGCTGGTGATGCGCGACGAGGTGCTGCAGCCGATTCTCGATGTCTACGACGCGCTCAACGGCGCGCGGCAGCCCGTCGTGTGCGCGGTGCAGGGCGCCGCCTTCGGTTTCGGCTGCGCGGTCGCGGCGGCGAGCGACATCACTATCGCCGCCGACACGGCGACCTTCAAGCTGCCGGAGATGTCCCACAACCTGCCGCCAACGCTGGCGATCTCGGCGCTGATGCCGAACGTGCCGCGCAAGGCGATCGCTTGGTTGGTCTACACCATGGCTGAGATCGACGCGCAGACGGCGCAGTCGCTCGGCATCGTCAGCGCGGTCGTGCCGAAGGCGCAGCTCGACAAGGCCGTCGACGAGACGATCAAGGCGATGATCTCGCGCTCCGCGCCGGCGCTCGTGGCGGTGAAGGATTATCTGCGCTCCGCCCCGATGATGGAGCCGCGCGGCGCCGCCGCCTACGGCGTGGCACTGCTGTCGGGCGTGCTGACGTCGGCGGGGCGTTAGCCCCGCTTCGCCTCTTCGTAATACTTCAAGTCGATGTACTTGGACGGATCGGTGAGCGGCGCGCTCCCGCTGCCATAGCGCGTGCGCAGGTCGAGCACCGCCTTCACGCCCTCGGGCAGGATCGCGCCTTCGGGCGTCAGGCCCGACTTCGGCGACAGCAGGCTCGCCATCACTGCGCCGGCAACGCCCGGCTTGATTTCCGGCATGTTGCGCAAGAGCGTCTGCGTCGCCTCCTCCTTGTTCGCCGGATCGAGCGTCCACTTGAGCCCCGCGAGATAGCCCTTGATGAATCCCTTGAGCGCGTCGGCATTGGCCGCCGCCCATTGCCGGCTCGCCGCGAACGAGCCGCCCTGATAGACCGGAAGCACGTTGGTCGACGTCTCCAGCACCTTGAAGCCCTGCGCCTTGGCGATCGAGGTGAACGGCTCGATGGTGATGGTGCCGACGTGCGCCCCGGCGCGCACCGCCTCCCAGCGCTGCGGCGTCGCGCCCACTGCCGCGAACGAATAGTCGCTGCGCGACAGTCCGCTCTTCGCCAGCATCTCGTAGAGCACGAAGGCGAAGCCGGTCGCGACCGCGTCAAGCGCCAGCGACTTGCCCTTGAGGTCGGCGTAGCTTTCAATCTCCGGCGCGACGATGAACGCCAGCCCCACCTGCGTCGCGCCCATGAACGCGAACAGATCGGGCTGGCGGTCGAACTTCACCGCGCCCTGCCCCTCCTGATACGCGACCACGTTGTCGAAGGCGGTGCCGGCGATATGGAATTTGCCGTCGATCAGGTTCTCGGCCTGGAACGCGGAGCTCGGCGTCGTGGTCATGTTGATCGCGACGCCGGCCTGGTCGAAGAAGCCTCTTTTCTTGGCCACGAAGATCGGCAGGTTCGGCGCGCCGGGGAAGCAGATGAGTTCGATGGTGGTCATTGATTCACGTCAGGTTGGGTGGGCGACATGATGGTTTGGATGTGCGGGAAATTTTCTGTGGTGGCGGAGGTCGTAGGGCGCAATAAGCGAAAGCGCATTGCGCCGCTCAGCGTCGGTATATGACAAGAGGCGCAATGCGCTCGCTACGCTTCGCTTATTGCGCCCTACCGACTTTAAGTGCCTACCCAAGCGTGACCACCAGGACAAGCCCAAGCCCGCGCCTTTAGGGCCAATTCCCTTCAATTTGACCGATCATTTGAACGGTTTTCTCAGCGGTATTGGGTAACCAGACGGCACTTCTCCGTTGGAGCCGTCAATGCCGCTGAATGTCATCCGAGTCCTCGCAGCGATCGTCGTCGTGAGCAGCCTTGCCGTGGGATCGACCCTGGTGTGGCCGAACATGGCGAGTTCGACAGGAGGTCAGGCCTTCACGGTCGGAGACGAATTCGCGGAAGATGACTCTGCAAAGGACGATTCCGCAAAAGACGACCCGGCAAAAGCCGACCTCGCAACGGCCGACTTCGATCACGCCTTCGCCAGCCTGGCGGCGCTGCAGCGCCGCGAATACGTCCCGTCATTTCTGACCATAATCGATTTCGAACGGCTCTTCACCGGCGCGAACGCCCTGCCCCGCCGCGACTACGTGCCGGTGCGGCTAACAGCAGTCGAATTCGAGCGCGTGTTCATCAGCCTGGTTTCGTGGCGCCGTGACAACACGCCGCCCAATCGCGAGAAGCTGCGCAACGCCGGCTGGAAGCGCATTCTCGGGCCGGGTTAAGAACCACCCGTTCGTACCACTCCTTCGCATTTCGCCTCCGCTCGATCCGGGTTACGATGGCTGCGCGCACGAACCGGCGCACCACGAACCGGCGTGCACAACGACATGGAAGGTGCCGATGATCGATTCCAACCGACGCACCGTATTGACCACCGGCGCCGCCGCGGCGGCGACGGTTGCCGCCCCGCAGGTGTTCGCGCAAGCGCCGCAGGCCGGCGCGCCGCAGGGCAGGCCCGCAGGCGCCAAGGTCGGCTTCTACGAGAAGAACGGCGTCCGCATCCGCTACGCCGAGATCGGCTCGGGCTTCCCGCTCCTCGCCACGCCCGGCGGCGGCTTGAACTCCGCCATGCGCGTCTGGTCGCGCGCGGTGATCAACATCCCGGAGGAGCTCAAGAGCGACTTCCGCGTGATCAGCATGGACCAGCGCAACGCCACCGGCGGCGAATCCACCGGCCCCGTGCCGGTTGACGATCCGTGGAGCGCGTTCGCCGACGACCAGCTCGGCGTGATGGACGCGCTCGGCATCGACAAGTTCTTTTTCTTCGGCAACTGCATCGGCGGGCCGTTCGCGATGAAGCTGATGGAGCGCGCGCCTGATCGCGTCGCCGCCGCGGTGCTGAGCCAGCCGGTCGGCCACCGGGCAGAGCAGCCGGACTATATGTACAACTCCGGCCGCAACGTCTGGGCCAAGGAATTCCACGAACGCCGGCCCGACGTGCCGATGGCGACAATCGAAAAGTACCTTCACAACCTTTACCGCGTGCGGCCCGACTTCGTGTACTCGGTGACGCGCGACTTCGCGAAGTCGTGCCAGACGCCGATGCTGGTGCTGCCGGACGACGTGGCGGCGCATCCGCTCCAGACCTCCATCGACATCGCCTCGCTCTGCCCGAACGCCGAGATCACGGTGTATCCCTGGAAGGAGCCGCCGGAGCTGAAGGCCCGGACGATTAACCGCGTGCGCGCGTTCCTGAAGCGGCAGCAGACGACGTAGGCGATCGTGGGTTATCAGGCATGAACCGCGTAGTGATCCGCGCGGCCGCGCTCGCGGCTATGCTCCTGTTTGCGCCGTCTGTGTCGGATGCGAACGAGCTTGCCGCTTACGACAAGGCGGTGAAGGACTTCCGTTCGATCCTGAGCCAGCGGCGCGCGCAGCTCAGCGCGAAACAAAAGCTGCCGAACCTGCCGGGCCAGGCGCTCTATCGCGCGCGCAACGCGATGATCGGCGCGTACAAGGACCTCACCGACGCGCAGCCCTCGCGTATCGGGCGGCCGAACAAGTACAGCATCCCGCCGGCCTATTTCGACGCCGCGAACGAACCGCTGCTCGACGAATACGTCGCGCTCTTCACCGCCATGCAGGCGCCGCCGGCATTCGCGCAGGCATCGGCGACGCAGTTCGAGGACGTGGTCGTGCTCGGCACCGCGATCGCGCGCGCGAAAGGGCTCGATGCCGCCTCCGCCGCCGTGGCAGGGCGCGTCAGCCTCGGCATGTTCTTCGCCGAGACCAACGGCATCCAGAACATCGGCAACGCGCGCTCGAACCGCTACAAGGGCAGCTTCCAGACCGGCGAGGCCGAGGACCGCAACGGCCGCAAAAAATGGGCGGCGATCCGCAACGCGGTACGCGCGCGCGATCCCGCGGTGATCGTCCGCGACGACCGGGAGCAGGCGCGCGCCGCCGGCATCGACCAGCGCTACAACCACTGGACCGCCGTGCGCAACGGCCTGATGAACGCGCACGCCGACGTGTTCATGCAGATCCCGGCGATCGTGAAGATGGTGCCGGACCCAATCGACCAGATGAAGGTATTCGAGCTGATCCAGATCGTACCGAGTCCGACTCGTGCTGCCCTCCGCTCCGGCAACATCGCGGCTTATCGCGTCTCCGACCCGCGCATCATGGCGTATTTGCGCAACAACAGCATCTTCACGTTCGGCCGCGCCGACCGCGCGCGCACGTCCGGCAGCTACCGCGACATCCTCGAAGCGATGTGGCTGTTCAACGAGAAGTTCGAGCGGGCGATGGCGCGGTATGAGGAGATCAAGGCGAAGGGTGATGACGGACGCAGATAGTGGCGCGATTGGCGCCGCCTTGGTACCTTGCGTTCGAACAACCACCGGGGGCGGCAGCAATGACCAAGAAGCGCATGGTGCTCGAGATCGGCATGGGCACCGACATCCGCGGCGCGGACCCGACCAAGGCCGCCTGCCGGGCGCTGCGCGATGCGCTCTGGCACAACTCGCTCTCGATCGCGCCCGCCCTCGGTCAATCATTGGAAGCCATGATCGTTGACGTCCACATCGGCGTGCCGCGTCCCGAACTGGTCGATAAGGCACAGGTCAATGCCGTTTTGCCTCACGGCTCAGGCACCGTGACCGTGGTCGAAGGCGGCCTTGAGATCCCGAACGATGCCGGCACCAATTCGACGCTGATCGCCAACGCGTGCGTCGTCGTCAGCCTCGACGTCGGTTAGCATTTTCGCAGAGAGGATTTTGACGTGTGCCGACCAGCGAGCTCGGCCGGCTCCCTCTCCCATAGGGAGAGGGGTGGGGTGAGGGGTTACGGACTCTCGATAGGTCTGATCCCCCTCACCCCCGCCCTCTCCCCAACGGGGAGAGGGAGTCCCGCCCAGTTCGTTGCACACGTATCAATTACACGTCGTCACCAGAGACCGCATGGAGGCACCGATGCCAAAGACGCGCGTCATCCTGGAGCTCGGCTCCGGCAACGATCTGCACGGCTCCGACTACACCAAGGCCGCGCTGCGCGCCGTGCAGGATGCGCTGCACCACTCCTCGCTGTCGTTCGTGCGGACGCTGAAGGTCGACAAGACCAAGCTCGACGTGGAGGTCACGATCGGCGTGCAGCACCCGGAGCGCGTCGACCTCGACAAGGTCAAGGCGTCCCTGCCGCTCGGCAACGTCACCGTGAAAGCGGTCAAGGGTGGGCTCGATGTGGCCAACCCCGAGAACAACGATGCCGCCTGCATCGCCAGCGCCGCGATTGCCGTGCGCATCGAGACGGCGTGATTGCGGGGCGTAGAGGTGTTATCACGGAGTGAATTAGGAGTTGATCACCATCTGATCAATCGCGCCACGTATGGCGGTGAGCGCGGCGTACGCTGGCGTTACATTACCCTTGATGGCAACCGCATCTGCCAACACGCGAGAAAAATCATAGTCAATCCCGAGCAATTTTAGCGAGACTGCCTTTGCAGCAACTATTTGCTTCACTACAGAAATAAAGTGATCCTCCAGAAACCCTTTGTCATGCAGAGACGACGTGGATTCGTCGACCGGCATACCGTCACTGAACATAAATAAGATTTTTGTTGTCGAGCGCTCCAGAACAAGCCTTTCATAAGCCCAAAGGAGCGCCTCTCCGTCAATATCCTCTTTCAATAGGCTTTCGTGAAGCATTGCACCCAATCTTTGGGAAGCCATCGACGCTGCCTCGTCAAACGTCTTGTATATCAAGTGTCTCAAATCATTTAGGCGTCCCGGCGCAGCCGGTTTCCCGTCACTGAGCCAAAGCTCTTTTGCTTTGCCTCCCTTCCATGAACGGGTTGTGTATCCCAATACTTCAGTTCGGATTCCGAGTTCGTCTAACAACTGGACCAAAAACAGTGCAGAGCGGGCCAGTGACGTTATTTTCTCTCCCCGCATGCTGCCAGAATTGTCGATGAGGAGCGTA
>JBOHIG010000213.1:0-4755 GCA_050725815.1 Xanthobacteraceae bacterium | reverse complement strand
GCTTGCGCGCAGCTCGTCGAGCGGGCGCGCGCCCATTTCGTCGAAGCGGACAAGGTCATGCTCCGCTGCAAGCGCAGCTCGGTGAAGGCGCCACGGATCATGGGCGAAGTCTATTGCGCCATGCTCGAGAGCATGGTGACGCGGGGCTGGAGCGCGCCACGCACGCGGGTGCGCGTTTCCCGCGCCCGCCTCGCCTGGATCCTGCTGCGCTACGCGATCATCTGATGCCGGGCACCATCCACATCATTGGCGCCGGTCTTGCCGGACTTGCGGCAGCAGTCGAGCTGGCGTCGCGGGGCGAGCGCATCGTCGTGCACGAAGCGACCAACGTCGCCGGCGGGCGATGCCGCTCCTATCATGACGCCACTCTCGGCATGACCATCGACAACGGCAATCATCTGCTGCTGTCCGGGAACTCCTCGGCGCTCGGCTACCTGCGCATGCTCGGGGCGGCCGACCGGCTGGTTGGCCCGCCACATGCCGCGTTTCCGTTTTTCGATCTCGCAACCCGCGAACACTGGACCTTGCGGTTCAACGACGGCCGGCTGCCATGGTGGGTCTTCAGGTCCGGCAGGCGTGTGCCAGGCACCCATGCGATCGACTACGTGCCGCTGATGCGTTTGTTGTGGGCCCGATCCGACAAGGCACTCGGTGAGGTTGTGCGCTTCAGCGGCACGATCTACGAGCGGCTGGTGCGGCCGCTCCTGCTTGCGGCGCTGAACATCGAGCCTTCAGCCGGATCGGCGGCGCTTGCCGGCGCCGTGATCCGCGAGACGCTGATGGCCGGCGGGCGGGCATGCCGCCCGCTCATTGCGCGCGAGGGTCTCGGCTCGACGATGATCGAGCCGGCCGCAGCCTTTCTCAAGCAACGCGGCGCCACGATTCAATTCGAGCATCAATTGCGCTCGCTGAGCTCGTCGGCCACCGAGGTTACGCAGCTCGATTTCGGCGCCGACAAGATCGCCCTTGCTCCTGACGATGTCGTGGTCCTGGCGGTGCCGCCCTACGCGGCCGCTTCGCTTGTTTCCGGACTCGAGACGCCAACCGAGTTTCGCGCCATCGTCAATGCGCATTTTCGCATCGAGCCGCCGCCCGACCTGCCGCCCATTCTCGGCCTGTTGAACAGCACGACCGAATGGGTGTTCGCGTTTCCGGGCCGGATTTCGACCACCACCAGCGCCGCCGACCGCCTGATCGACACGCCGCGCGACGCGCTTGCGCAGACAATATGGAACGAGGTTGCAGCGGCGACAGGTCTCTCCCCCGTGCTGCCGCCCTGGCAGATCGTGCGGGAACGGCGGGCGACGTTTGCGGCCACACCGGCACAAGACGCGAAGCGGCCGGGCGCGCAGACCCGTTGGCGTAACTTGCTGCTCGCCGGCGATTGGACAAATACAGGCTTGCCGGCAACCATCGAAAGCGCCATACGATCCGGGCGCCGCGCCGCCGACCTTGTCGCCCGGCTCTGATCCCAGGAACAATCCGTTGTGCTGATGACCGACAGCAGCGAACTCGTATTGGAGGACCGTATCCAGGCGGCAACCCGCGCCTTGCTCGACCAGCAGCAGCCGGACGGACACTGGGTCTTCGAGTTGGAGGCGGACGCCACCATTCCGTCCGAATACGTACTGCTGCGCCACTTCCGGAACGAGCCGGCCGATGCCGAGCTTGAACGCAAGATCGCCATCTATCTGCGCCGCATCCAGGGCAAGCATGGCGGCTGGCCGCTATTCCATGAAGGCGCCTTCGACATGAGCGCGAGCGTGAAGGCCTATTTTGCGCTCAAGATGATCGGCGACAAGCCCGACGCGGATCACATGCGCCGCGCCCGCGAGGCGATCCGCGCCCGCGGCGGGGCCTCACGCGCGAATGTGTTCACGCGTACACTGCTCGCGCTCTACGGGCAGATTTCCTGGCGCGCTGTGCCGATGATGCCGGTCGAGGTGATGCTGCTGCCGAAGTGGTTTCCGTTTCACCTCGACAAGATCTCCTATTGGAGCCGCACCGTCATCGTGCCGCTGCTGGTGCTGCTGGCGCTCAAGCCGCGCGCGGCCAATCCCAAGGGCGTGCGGATCGATGAATTGTTCCTCGAACCGCCCGAAGATGCGCGGCTGACACCCCGCGCTCCGCAGCAGAACAGATTCTGGTTCGCCTTCTTCCGTGGCGTGGATGCGGTGCTACGCGTGGTCGAGCCGGCGATTCTTGCGCGCCTGCCGACCCGCAAGCGTGCGCTCAAAGCAGCCGAAGAATTCACCATCGAGCATCTCAATGGCGAGGATGGCATCGGCGCTATCTACCCGGCAGTGGCCAACAGCGTGTTCATGTTCGACGCACTCGGTTATTCGCGCGACCATCCGCACACCACGATCGCACGCCATTCGGTCGAGAAGCTTGTGACCGTGAATGAGCATGAAGCCTATTGCCAGCCGTGCTTCTCGCCGGTCTGGGACACCGGCCTCGTCTGCCATGCGCTACTCGAAGTCGGCGGCGATCGCGCGGTGGCGCACGTCAACAAGGGCCTCGACTGGCTCGCAACCAAGCAGATTCTCGACGTGAAGGGCGATTGGGCGGCGGCGCGGCCGGACGTGCGCCCCGGCGGCTGGGCGTTCCAGTACAACAATCCGCATTATCCCGACGTGGACGACACCGCCGTGGTCGCGATGGCAATGGACCGCGCGCAAAACCTGCAAGGCCGCAGCGACTTCCGCGAGCCGATCGCGCGCGCGCGCGAATGGATTTTCGGCATGCAGAGCAAGAACGGCGGCTGGGGCGCCTTCGACGCGGACAACGCCTACTACTATCTCAACCACATCCCCTTTGCCGATCACGGGGCGCTGCTCGACCCGCCGACCGAGGACGTGAGCGCACGCTGCCTGTCGATGCTGGCGCAGCTCGGCGACATGCCGAAGGACGACCCCCGCGTCGCGCACACGGTCGAATATCTGCGCAAGACCCAGCATCCGGAAGGAAGCTGGTACGGCCGCTGGGGCATGAACTACATCTACGGCACCTGGTCGGTGCTGTGCGCGCTCAATGCCGCCGCCGTCGATCGCCGATCGCCGGAAGTGCGCAGGGCGGTGGACTGGCTGGTGAAGATCCAGAACGCCGACGGCGGCTGGGGCGAGGACGGAGCGAGCTACAAGCTTGATTACAGGGGCTACGAGCCGGCGCCCTCAACGCCCTCGCAGACTGCCTGGGCCGTGCTCGGCCTGATGGCGGCGGGCGAGATCGACCATCCCGCCGTCGAGCGCGGCATCGCCCACCTCGCGCGCACGCAGAGCACCGACGGGCTCTGGGCCGAGGAACGCTTCACCGCGGTCGGATTCCCGCGCATCTTCTACCTGCGCTACCACGGCTACGCGAAGTTCTTCCCGCTCTGGGCGATGGCGCGCTATCGCAACCTGAAGAACGCTAACAGCAAATTGGTGGCCTACGGTATGTGACGCCTGCGGCAGGTGACAGTCGGGTCGAAGGAGAAGCGACGATGCGAAATCTCTCAGCCCTCGTTCTGGCCGGCCTGCTGACATTCGCCACGTCCGCGCTGGCACAACCGAACGCGGCGGCGTTCCACAGCGGCAAGACCATCACGCTCGTCAATGGCGGCGGGCCCGGCGGCGGCAGCACGGTCTACACGCAGGTGCTTGCACCGTTGATGCAGAAATACATGCCGGGCAATCCGGCCGTTGTGGTGCAGTACATGCCGGGCGCGGGCGGCGCGCGGGCTGCGAACTTCGCATACTCGGCGGCAGAGCGCGACGGCACCGTGCTGCTGCGGCCGTTGCAGGAGCTGCCGCTGTGGGGCCTGCTCGGCGCATCGGGCCTGCGCTACGACGCCGCCCGGTTCCAGTATCTCGGCGGAGCCTATGTGTCGCGCAGCACGATCTCGGTGATGAAGAAGTTCACCAAGGTGCGCACGCTCGAAGATGCGAAGCACACGGACGTAATCGTCGCCGCCGGCGGCAAGGCGTCGCAGCCCTACATGTATCCGGCGCTCGCCAACGCACTGGTCGGAACCAAATTCAAGCTGGTGATGGGTTATCCGGGCACCGGCGCGATGAATCTCGCTATGGAGCGCGGCGAAGTGCAAGGCCGCGCCGGCTCATGGAATTCATTCAAAGGCGCGATGCCGCATTGGGTCGCCAAGGATCTGCTGGCGAATCTCGCGGTGATCGGGCCCGACCGTGAGCCGGATTTGCCGGATGTGCCGCTGCTGATCGAGTTTATTTCCGATCCAGCCGACCGCGCGATCATGGAAATCGTCGCCGAGACCGCCCTCTTCGCCCACGCCTGGGTAGCGCCGCCGGGTGTGCCTGCGGATCGCGTCGCGGCGCTACGCGCAGCCTTTGGGAAAGCCGTGAACGATCCCGAGATGATTGCGCAGATGAAGAAGCGGGATGCCGACTTGACCTTCGTCCCCTGGCAGACGCAGCAGCAGTCGGTTCAGAAGCTTCTCAAGATCGACAAGAAGTCTGTCGCGCGGCTGCGCAAGATCTTGGATCTCTAGATGCGCTTCCGCGTGATTGCCGGGGCTCGTCCCGGCAATCTCTTTTCGAAAAAAGGGTGGCTGCCGGGCCAAGCCCCGGCATGACCGCTCGGCGCCGAGGATTGCGCTAGGCCGGCTGGGCCGCGGCGCCCGGCGGCGTGGACTTCTTGGCCACGGCGCCCTGCGCCTCGGCCTTGCGCATCTCCGACAGCCTCTGCTGCACCTGACCGTCGAACACGTATTGTGCCGGACGCTGGGTCTCGAGCGGGATC
>JBOHIG010000212.1:0-22240 GCA_050725815.1 Xanthobacteraceae bacterium | reverse complement strand
CATGCTCGACTGGCCGCTGATGGAATTCCTGGATTGCGCCTGGGTCGACCAGGAGTTCAAGCCGGGCGGCGCCAGCAACGCCAAGAGCCAGGAGACGCTGCACGGCAACGGCTACTCCGAAGCGCTCTACGGCAACGGCGGGCTGGTCCCCACCTTCGTCTCGCACCAGCGCGGCTGGGGCTATGAGCCCGCGCCCTACATCCACTATCGCGGCGCGGAAATCCGCTCGGCGCTCGAGAAGCTGCGCAAGCAACCTGGCGACCCCCACGAGGGCATCCAGATGCAGCTCGTGAATCCGGTCACCGGCAAGCCGGTGTTCCCGACGCTGGACTACCAGGCGCAGCTCCTGCGCCCCGGCGAGGAGACGCAGCCCAAGCGCGAGACCTGCGGCACCTTCATCGTGGTGATCGAGGGCAAGGGCAAGTCGGAGATCGGCGGCCAGACCTTCGACTGGGAAGCCAACGACATTCTGGTCGTGCCGAACTTCATCTGGCGCAAGCACATCAACACCGGCGCCGACGATGCGATCCTCTACACGGTGTCGGACAGTGCGCTCTTGAAGAACATCGGCCAGTACCGCTCGCAGGGCAAGGACAAGGCCGGCAAGGTGATTCAGCTGGTGCAGTGAGGCGCAGCGCCCCACTTCAAAAAGACGAAGCGCCGCCCCTTCGGGCGGCGCTTTTGTTTTTCGCTCTTCTCGTAGCCCGCATGAGCGAAGCGACATGCGGGATGATGTGCGGAGAGGCTGCCCCGGATATCGCTTCGCTCATCCGGGCTACAGCTACTGCGCTCAGCCACCTCAGGATGACGGATTGAGGCTACTTCTCGTCCGCAATTCTGTTGCGCAGCGTGCCGATGCCGGAGATTTCGACCTCCAGCGTGTCGCCGGCCTTCATCCAGACCGGCGGATTCTGCTTGGCGCCGATGCCGTCGGGCGTGCCGGTGGCGATGATGTCGCCGGGCGACAGCGGCGTGAACACCGAGCAGAATTCGATAATCGCCGGGATCGAATGGATCAGCATGTCGGTGCCGGAGCGCTGCATCTCGCGGCCGTTGAGCCGCGTGACAAGCGTCAGCTTGGTCGGGTCGGGGATCTCGTCGGCGGTCACGATCCACGGCCCGAGCGGGCCAGTGCCGAGGAAGTTCTTGCTCGCGACCAGCGAGTATTTGGTAAAATCGCGCACCGAGCCGTCGCAGAAGCAGGTGTATCCGGCGACGTGCGAGAGCGCGTCGGCGGCCTTGATGTGACGGCCGCCCTTGCCGATCACCAAGGCCAGCTCGCCCTCGAAGTCGAAGCTGGTCGAGACCTTCGGGCGCAGCATCTCACCATCGTGCGCCACCAGCGTGTTGACGAAACGCGTAAAGATGTTGGGCAGCTTCGGCGCCTCGGCGCCGTGCTCGGCGGCGTGGGACTTGTAGTTGATACCGACGCAAAGGATTTTTTCCGGGTTCGGGATTGCCGGCAGGAACTTGATCTCGGACAGCTTGCGGTCGGCTTGACCGTGCGCGGCCGCTTCCTTGATCTGCGGCAGCAGGTTTCCCGCCAGCGCCTCGCGCAGCGAAGCCGCATGGCCGCCGAAACGCTCGTTCATGGTGATCACGCCGTCGCCGCTCACGACGCCGTAGCACGGCTTTCCATCGGCGATGTAGCTTGCGAGTTTCATCTCGAAATCCTCATGTGGCGCGCATATGCGACGCCCGTTAATGCGCCCTCTCCCCTTGCGGGAGAGGGCTGTTCAGATGTTCAACGACGAATGATGGGTGAGAGGTTGCTTGCTTCGACCGAGCTCGAACCCCTCACCCATCCGAAATCGCAGAACTGTATTCATGCCCTCTCCCGCAAGGGGAGAGGGCGCACTAGCTGGCGCTGCGGCTGCTACACAGCAGCCGGACCACGGCAAAAATGTTACGCCGCGCTCGACTCCTGCTTCGGCGGCAGATCGGCGAGCTCCTGCGCATAAGCCTGGTCCATGCGCGGCGCCATGCCGTGCTTGGCCATCTCGTCGGCGAATATCTTTCGCACGAGCGGAGACTCGTCGGCGTAGTCGATCTGGTCGCCGCCGATGCGCCGGCTGATCCACGCTTTCGGCACGCCCTGCTGGTTGCGGATCGACACCACCTCGTGCTTGAGCGCGAGATAGCGCGACGGCGTGGTGCCGGAGTTGAAGTGCTGGTGAAACCACATGTTGGGCGGCACGATCAGGGTGCCAACCTCCCACTCGTAGCGCTTGGGCTCCTCGCCTTCCGGCCACATCAGCGAATAACCTTCGCCCGAGAGAATGATGACATAGGCGCCGGGACCGTGCGCGTGGCCCTTCTTGTAGGTGCCGATCGGGAACTGCGAGATGTGCGAGTTCATCGAGCCCTTGGCCATCGAGAAGCGGATATGGCCACCGCCGGCGCCGCGCTCCTTGGCCGTGATCAACGGCAGGTTGATCGCGTCCGCCACGAAGTTGGTCTTCAGCAGGAAGCCCGACTGCTCATTCTTGGCGGCGAAATAGTCGGGCTCGCCGTCGAAGCGGTTCTTGAAGTCGTGATCGCAGTTGAAGACGAAGTCGATGTCCTCGTAGAGATTGATCACCGGCGGCGCGTTGGTGACGCCGACATAGCGCGCGGCCTCCTTGCCGGAGCCGTTGAAGTGCTGGTGCCAGCAGTTGAGCGGAATGGCGAACAGCGAGCCCGCCTTCCACTCGAAGGTGATGCGCTTGCCGGCGTTATTCCACACCGTGGTGGAGCCGCGGCCTTCCAGCACTAGGATCATCTCCTCGAACAATTGCCGGTGCGGCTCGAGCTTCTTGCCCGGCGGGATCTCCATCACGTAGCTGTCGTTGGAGACGCGCGAGGCGTCGTGATTGACGAAGACCGCATTGCCGCCGCGCCGCGCCCAGGGCTTCACGTCGACTGTGCGCAGGTTGCGCACATAGAGCGCCGGGATGATGTCGAGGCCTTCGTCCTTGATCCAGCGGGTATAGGGGGTCTCTTTTTCGGTCGCGAATTTTTTCGCCAGTTCTTCCGAAACGACGGCGTTCTTGGCCATTCGATGCTCCTTGCAGTCTTCCTATGTCAGTTCTCAGCGGTCCGGTCCCGGCCCGGCTGGATGGCGCCGCGGGGCGCAGCGTCGGTCCTGATCGCGATGCATTTATCCGCCCGCATCCGCAGGTATATGGGGTCTCCGGTCGGCGTGCGCAGCGAGGGGTGCGCCCGCGCCTGGATCACAACATCGCCTACCTTGACGTGAAAATCCAGATATTCGCCAAGGAAATCCTTGGCATGAACGGTGGCCCGGATGACGTTGTCGCCGTCCGCGGCCGTCAGCGCCTGTTCGGACAGTTCCACGTCCTCGGGCCGCACCGACACCATGACGCTGGAGCCTTTGGCCACACCGTCGCTGGCATGGGCCTTCAGTTCCCCGATAGCGGACTGCACCCGGCAGCGGCCGCCGTCGAGCGTGGTAACGGTGCCGCCGACGAAGTTGGTCTGGCCGACAAAATCGGCCACGAACTGGTTCGCCGGCTGGTCGTAGATCTGCCGCGGCGTGCCGACCTGCACGATGAAGCCGTCGTTCATCACCGCGATCTCGTGGGAGAGCGCCAGCGCCTCGGACTGGTCGTGGGTGACGTAGACGGTGGTGAGGTTGAACTCGCGCTGGAGCCGCTTGAGCTCGGTGCGCATGGCATCACGCAACTTGGCGTCGAGATTCGACAGCGGCTCGTCGAGCAATAGCAGTGCCGGCTCCATCACCAGCGCACGCGCAAGCGCAAGCCGCTGCTGCTGGCCGCCCGACAGCTTGGTCGCCTCGCGGTCCACCAGATGATCGAGTTGCACCGCGGCGAGCACGCGCATCACCTTGTCGGCGATCTCCTTCCTCGGCAGCTTGCGCACCTCCAGCGGGAACGCGACGTTCTGGAACACGTTCATGTGCGGCCAGATGGCATAGGACTGGAACACCATGCCGAAGCTGCGCTTGTTGGGCGCGACGAAGATTCCGCGGCTCGACGAATAGACCGTGCGGCCGGCGACCGCGATCTCGCCCGAGGTCGGCCTCTCCAGCCCGGCGATGGAGCGCAACGTCGTGGTCTTGCCGCAGCCCGACGGTCCGAGCAGCGTGAACAGCTTGCCCTCCGGCACGTCGAAGGAGACGTCCTGCGCGGCCTTGACCACGGTGCCGCGCTCGCTCGCATATTCGGTGAAAAGCGACCTTACACTGAGCACGTCTCACCTCTTCCCGATGAGCCTGTCGCGAGTTCAAAGCATGGAAGCCGACGCGGGTGCGTGACTCTCGTTGCGAAGACCCGCGCCCCATGGTTCCCTCCCCCCTTAGCCCGTCGAAGACGGGCGTGAACGCCCTTTCGTTGGGGGAGGGACAGGAAGGGGGGTGGCAGCAAATGCTGAATTCGGAACCACCCCCCTCCCCACCCCTCCCCCACAAGGGGGGAGGGAGCAGGCAGCATTCGCCGCGCCGTTGGTGCGCTTGCATTAACTCCAAGAGTCCCCGCTAGGCGCTCCATTCCTATTTCTCCGCGATGCCGAAGCGCTTGCCGACAAGCTGCGCGATCATCACCAGCACGAACAGCAGCATGATGAGCATAACGCCGAGCGCGGACAATTCGACATATTGTCCGTTCTGCCACAACTCCCAGATCATGATCGACACCACCTCGGTGCCCGGGCTGTACAGCAGGATCGAGCTGGACAGCTCCCGGATCGACACGATCACCACATAGACGAAGCCGGCAAGCAGGCCGGGCTTGAGCAGCGGCAGCACGATGCGGCGGAAGTTCATGCTCCACGACGCCCCGCTCATGGCGGCGGATTCCTCGAGCTCCTTGTGGATCTGCAGCATCGAGGTCGATACATAGCGCATGCCGTAGGGCAGGAAGCGCGTCACATAGGCCACCAGCATGATCCAGATCGTACCGTAGATGCCGATGTCGATATAAAGGTAGCAGATCATGATCGCGAGCCCGAGCACGATGCCCGGGAACACCAGCGGCATCGAGGCGAGGCTGTCGAGCACCCATCGCCCCGGGATCTTGGTGCGCACCACCACCCACGAGATCACCGCGCCGAGGATGACGATGATCGTCGCGCAGGAGAGCGCCAGGAACAGGCTGTTGCCCACCGTCGACCAGAAGTTCGGATAGTCGAGCACCATGCGGTAGGCGTCGAGCGAGATGTTGTTGAGCGCCGCCCAGGACGGCGCCGAGTAGAACTTTTGCAGCGACGACCACACCAGGATCAGGAACGGCAGCAGCACGATCACCACGAAATAGAGGATGAACAGCGCAGCGGCGAGCCAGCGCCAGGGACCGAGATCGATGGTGCGCGGCCTGAATCCTTTGCCGGTGACCGTGGAGAAGCGCCCGCTCTGATAGGACAGCCGCGATTGCATGTAGATGCCGAAGCAGCACAGCACCAGCAGCGTCACCGCATAGGACGATGCCAGCCCGATCTGGCTCGGATACTGGTGAATCGCGTGATAGATCGCGGACGTATAGACGTGAATGCCGACCGGGAGCCCGAGCAGCGCCGGCACCTCGAACGACTCGATCGCGCGTATGAACAGGATCAACAGCGAGCCAAGCGCCGCCGGCCAGGCGAGCTTGAAGGTGATGCGGTAGGCGATCTGCAGGATCGACGCCCCGCTCATCTGCGCCGATTCCTCCAGCGCCGGGTCCATGGAACGGAAGGCCGCCGTCATCAGCAGGAACGCGATCGGGGAGTAGTGCAGCCCGTCGACCCAGATCATCCCCGCCATGCTGTAGATATTGAAGAAGACGTAGTCGGTGCCGGTCAGCCACTGCATCCAGATATTGAGCAGGCCGATCTTGGGACTTGCGAGCAGGATCCACGCCACCGTGAACAGGATGCCGGGGATGATCAACGGAATGATCGCAAGCGCGAAGAACAGCTTCTTGAGCGGCGTGTTGGTGCGCTCGTTGAGCCAGGCAAGCCCCGCACCCAGCGTCAGCGCGAACACCGCGGTGCCGGATGCGAACACGACGGAGTTCACGAACAGCTGGAACGTCTCGGCGGTGAAATAGGCGGTGGTGTAGTTGTCGAGCGTGAACTCGGCAGGCTTCGCCGCCGTGTGCGGCGTGAGGAAGCTCTGCCAGAACAGGAAAACGAGCGGGACGACCGCGAGCCAGACCACCAGCGCCACCGGCACGCCGATCAGCACCCACCGGATATCGAACCGCCAGCGCGGCTCGACGCTCGGCAGCGATCCCAGGCGCCCGACGGCCTCGGTCATGGCGAGTGCCGCACGAGGCAACGTGCGTTGTTGCGCCCTCTTCCCATAGCCCGTCGTAGACGGGCGTGAACGCCCTTTCGCTGGGAGAGGGCATGTCGGAATTTCAGCAATGCACTGATGGGTGAGGGGTACAAGCAATCCAAAGGCCGATACCCCTCACCCGCCAAGATCTGCCGAACGGCATCCCTGCCCTCTCCCGCAAGGGGAGAGGGCGCAACAACGAGCGCCGCGCTCGTAGCGGTCACTGCAACGCTCCTCCCGTTCGAACAATCTCAATTGCCCCGTCGTCCGCGATCAGCCGTGGGAGTGCTTCCCGCCGTGACCATTCCCATGGTCGTGATCGTGATGGTGATGCCCGTGCCCGTGAGCATGGCCGTGCGAGTGCTCATGCGCGTCGTCGTGATGATGAATCCGCTGCGGCGGGCGGCCGCCCTGCGCGTTCTCGCTGAACACCAGCGATTTGATCGTCACCGGCACGGTGTAAGACGGCATCCGGATGCGGCCCAGATCGATATAGTCGAAGTCGCGCAGCATCACGCCGTCGATGCAGAGGATCTCGCTCTCGACCAGAAGCTCCTCGCGCAGGATCGCGCCCAACGTCTGGGCGATATCGCCATCGAGCATGATGTAGACCGGCTTCCTGTGCTCGATAGTGTTCTTGAGACCGTGCCGGATGCCTTCCGCGAATGCCGCGATGCGCTCGTAGGATGGCGCGCCCAGCCACTTGAGCGCGAGCGCGACCTCGCCCTCCCCTTCGACCAAGTCGAAGGCGGTGAAATGGCTGCGGATCGCCTTCGCCAGCTTCTCAGCGTCGATCGTCTCCTCGCATTCGAACGGCGGCTGCACGACTTGCAGATTCCGGCGCGGCAACAGCTCGCCCGGCTTGGAAATATAGCTGGTGTTGCCGGAAAGCTGGACTGAGTACTCCGACGCACCCAGGGCGGTGGCGCGGATGCACTCGACTGCCGGCAGGAAAGGCCAGGGGAACTTGCCCGCGTCGACGCGGCGGCGGATCGCCGCGCCCAGCCTTAGACCCATGTCGCCGAAATCGCGGGTCTCGCGGCCGTAGACGTATTCGCCTACGCCGCCGGAGAACAGCATGCCGTCGATCTTGCCGAAATCCAGGATTGGATCGGTGAGATAGAGGTGCTCGACCGCGTGCGGCATCGGCCGCTGCGTCAGCGCCGCCACCAGCTCGTCCGCCATGGTCTCGGCCACGGTGTCGAGCAGCTTGGGATCGATGGTGTCGCCCTTGTGCCAGTCGAAGCCCGCCTGCCGTGCGTGATAACGCCCGGCGGGATCGAGCCGCTCGATGCGCCCCGCGCTGTCGACCACCTGGAGCCGGCCGCCGATATGGACGGCCGCCGTCGCCGTGACGAACCCCTTCTCGACCACGGCGATCTTGGTGGTGCCGCCGCCGATGTCGATGTTGAGGACGCGCTTGCCTTCCTCGTGCGACACCTTGGAGGCGCCCGAGCCGTAGGCTGCGAGCATCGACTCCATATGATGTCCGGCCGTCGCGCAGACGAAGTCGCCGCCCTGTTCGGACAGCAGCTTCGCGATCCCTTCGGCATTCTCGCGCCGCAGCGCTTCGCCGGTGAGGATCACCGCGCCGGTATCGATCTTGTCGGCGTCGAGGCCGGCAGCCTTGTAGGCCTCGTCGATGATGCGGCGCAGGCCGTCGTCGTCGATGCGTTCCTCATTGGCATAAGGCGTGAGCGCGACCGGTGACTGATAGAGCGTCTCGCGCGAGACGACGTAGTAGCGGCTGGTGAGGTCCTCGCCGTAACGGCGCAGGTTGATGCGCGAGAAGATCACCTGCGTGCCGGAGGAGCCGATGTCGATCCCGACGCTGACCAGCGTGACGTGATCCTGCAGCCAGATCGGATTTTGCTCGAGGGGGCCGTCCTCTTCGAACTCGAAATGGTCGTGGTCGTGGTCGTAGTCCGTGCCCGACTCGTGCTGGTGGATCACGTTGGTGCCGAGCAAATGATCGCCCAGGCCATGGCCGGTTTTTTGCTCTTGGTCGTTGTCGGCCATCGTAACTCTGCTCCTTGCCAATGTCCCGCTGCGCCGGTCTTTATCCCGCCACCGGCCTCCATTTCCGGCTTCTTCTATAGGGGACGCGCGGCAGGGTCGCAAACGCAACAGCCCTACGCGGATGGAGCTTTGCTGTTCGACGGGCGGCGACACAACGTCCCCTCCCCCGCTTGCGGGGGAGGGACAGGGAGAGGGCACGCAACCAGTGTCTTCTCCACATGCCCTCTCCCCACCCCTCTCCCGCAAGCGGGAGAGGGAGCCCGCAGAATTCGCGGGACGTCCATGCGTATCCATGCGCGCATGCCCAATACATTGACACTCCCCCACCGCCCGCTAGGGTCGGGAAAGCAACAGACAGGAAGAACGCACCGTGACCAGCACCGACACGCGCCAGGAAATGACCGCGGAAGCCTATCTCGCCCGGCTTGCCGAACGGGGCATCGACTACGTTTTCGCCAATGCGGGGACCGACTTCGCGCCGATCGTCGAGGGCATCTCGCGCAACCTGGGCAACAAGAAGTTCCCGAAATTCATGGTGGTGCCGCACGAGAACGTCGCGATGGCGATGGCGCACGGCTACTACCGCACCTGCGGGAAGCCGGCCGCGGTGATGGTGCACGTCACGGTCGGCACCGCCAACACCATCTGCGGGCTGATGAACGCCGCGCGCGACAACGTGCCGGTCCTGCTCGCAGCCGGTCGCACGCCGCTCACCGAGACCGGTCACATCGCATCGCGCAACCGCTCGATCCATTGGGGCCAGGAATCCTTCGACCAGGGCGGCATGGTGCGCGAGTTCGTCAAATGGGACTACGAGCTGCGTGACGGCCAGCCGGCCGACGCGATCGTTGATCGCGCGCTCGATATCGCCATGACCGAGCCGCGCGGACCTGTCTACCTGACGCTGCCGCGCGAGGTGCTGGCCAATCCCGCGACGCACGCCCGCCGCGATACCGTGCGGCCGCTCGGCGTCGCAACGCCGGAGCCGTCGCGGCGGATCATCGACGAGGCGGCCGCGATGATCGCGAAAGCGGAATTCCCGGTTATCGTCACATCGTCGGTGGGCCGCAATCCGGATGCCATCGTGGAGCTCGGCAAGCTGGCCGATGAATTCGCCATCCCCGTCGCGCAGACCGAAGCGCGCGACTTCAACCTGCCGACCAATCATCCGATGCATGTCGGCTTCGAAGCCGGTTCCTGGATCAAGAAAGCCGACGTGGTGATCGTGCTGGAGTGCATGATCCCCTGGATACCCGCCAATGGCGGCCCGCGGCGCGACGCCAATATCATCACCATCTCCGCGGATCCCATCGCCACCCGCTATCCCTTCAAGGAAATCGAGGCGGACCTTCTGGTCGCGGGCGATCCCGCCGCCGCGCTGCGGCTGCTGCGCGAGGCGCTCGGCGGCATGCGCAAATCTGCGAACGGCGCGGGCGACGCCCGGCGCAAGGCCGTCGCCGCCGCTCGCGAGGAGAACGCCACCAAGCGGGCGAAACTGATCGACAGCGTCAAGGATCAGTCGCCCGTGCATCTCGCCTGGCTGGCGCACTGCCTCAACCAGGTGAAGCGCGAGGACGCCATCGTGGTGAGCGAGCTCGGTGTGCCGCTGGCGGCGCTCGACATGACCAAGCCGCGCTCCTACATGGGCAACCTGCTGTCGGGCGGCCTCGGCTTCGGTCTCGGAGCCGCGCTTGGCGCCAAGCTCGCAGCGCCCGAGCGCGAGGTGATCACCACCGTCGGCGACGGCTCTTACATGTTCGGCAACCCCCTGCCCTACCATTTCGTGCAGCGGGCGGAGGGGCTGCCGACGCTCACCATCGTCGCCAACAACGCGATGTGGGGCGCGGTGCGGCAATCCACGCTCGACGTCTACCCGGACGGCAAGGCGGCGGCGGCGAACTCCATGCCGCTCACCCAGCTTCTGCCCTCGCCGGACTATGAGCAGGTGGTGGAAAGCTGCGGCGGCTATGGCGAGAAGGTGGAGAAGGCCGGCGACGTCCGCCCCGCGCTCGAGCGCGCGCTCGACAAGGTGCGCAGCGGCACCTCGGCGACGCTCAACGTGATGACGCAAGCGCGGCGATAACTGCCTTCGCGCTTCGCATCACTGCTTTGGCGTCTTTGAGTTTGTCCGCCGCCTCGTTGACACCGTCTCGTTCGGCCGCCGCAATTTACAGAAGGCGGCGACGGCATCCACAACGGACGTCGTGATGAGCGCGCGGCGCTCCGGCGTGCGCAGCTCCAGTTCCTCGTCGCGATTGATGATCGAGCCGGCCTCGAGCAGGACGGCCGGCATGCGCGTGGTCCGCAGCACGACCAGCTGATCGAAGCGATAGACGCCGGCGTCGGCGTCCACGAGTTTGCGCCGACGCTTGCCCATGAATGCTTCCGTGTAGTGGGGCGTGTATTGCAGGCCCCGCCCCTTCATCTCGCGCCCGAGGAGCTGGCCGAACAACAGGCTGCCCTTGCGATCGAGGTTGTCGTTCGAGATGAAGATGGAATGCCCTTTGAACCGATCGCTGAAACTGTATTCCTCTCCTTCGAACTCCCATTTTTCGATGAATTTGTTCGGCACTGAATCGTGGTGAATCGAAAGGAACAGATGGGCCGCGTGCTTGTTGGCGTGCCCGGAGCGCGTAAACAGCCCGCGCCGCTTCTTGTCCGTCGTGATCAGCAATTCTGCCTTGGCAAAACCGCCGACCTGCAGCGCCTGCACGATCTCCGTCGCCTGACGCAGGTTGTAGTCGTATTCGGACACCGCCCGGGCGCTGCGCGCGCCGCCGCCCTCCGTGTGGCCGACATCCACCACCATGCGAAAGCTCGCGCGATCGCAAGTCGCGGGGTTGGGTGCCCGGGCGCCGGCGGCCGTCTGGGCCAGTGCCGCCGAGACGACGCAGACGAGCGCCGCCGACGCGACGGCGAGCACCGCTGCGATGCAATGCATTGTGCGGGTGGGGTGGATCGTCACCGCTTTGGCGGGTTCTTGGTGTAGCGGTTGATGTAGTCGCGCATCTCCGGCGAGGCGTGCAGCATCGCCCGCACCTGGTTGCTCATGTCGGGCGCGGTCGGATACTCCGGCACGAACTTGATGGTCTTGAGCGCCTCGGCGGCGAATTCGTTGTCGTCGTTGAGCTTCTCGATCGCGATGCGAAGCGCCTCGTAGGCCGCCTTCGGCGTCTTCGGCGGCAGGACGATCAGGCGTTGCAGCGTCGAGTTGATGTCGAACAGGACCTTGTAGGCATCCCACATCTTCCCCGACGGCATCTTGCCTTTCACCTGCTGGTAGAGTTCCGGGAAGGTCGGCAGCGTCAGCCCTTCCATCTGCTTCTGCGGCGGCGCCTTCTGGTGGATATCGTCCCACCAGATTCCGATCGCCTGGCCCGTCTTTACAAGGTTGGGCACCACGACCGCCCGGTAGCTCGGCGGCGATTCCGAGAACATGTTGATCTCGTTGCGCTGGAAGGCCAGACGCGCGGGCGAGCTGGAACGGTAGCCGGTCACGTATTTGAACGGCACACCGAGCAGATCGAGTCCCAGACGCATGCGCAGGTCCTTCGACGTATCGGCGGAGAGTCCGCCCGCGATCAGATTGGTCGCCTTGACGATGTCGGTGGGTTTCTTCAGCCCGGGCTTCACGTCGGTACGCGCGTAGTGGACGGTGGTGCCGGGCTGGTAAGCGACGAATTCGTAGGCCTTGAAGTCCACGCGGAAGCGCTTCGGGTCGCTGACATAGATCCAGCTGGTGCCGCTGAGATACCCCATCACCGTGCCGTCCTTGGGCGCGATCTCGCCGACATATTGCGCGCCGATCACGCCGCCGGCGCCATCCATGTTCTGCACGATGATGTTGGGCTTGCCGGGGATGTGCTTGGCGAGGTACTTGGCGAACAGCCGCCCCTCGATATCGGTCGGCCCGCCGGCTGCAAAATTGATCAGGATCGTGAGCCGCTTGCCCTTGTAATAGGGCTGCTGCGCGGCGGCCGGCAAGGCGGCGAGCGCAAGGGTGGCGCAGCATGCAACCAATACGGCGCGTTTCATGGGCGTCCTCCGTCGTTGATTGCAACGACGATACGCCCGCCGCAGGCTTGGGGACAAGGGAAGCGGTGACGCAGAGCGGCAAGCGCAGCGCGCATGCGGACCGGCCTTGCGACGCGCCGAACGATTTCATCGGCGCATCCTTTGACTGTATGGTGACGACGATAGCCGCCCGGCTGCTGTGCTACCGTGCGGCGCGGAGGACCGCCGATGGATAACGTCATACGCTGGCTCACCCGCACGCCGGTGCAGACATTCGTGCTGTGTCCGCTCGTCGTCATCGCGTTCGAGTTTGCGTGGCGCGGCGGGACGTTCGCATTGGCGCCCGCAAGCCTTCTCGTGGGCGCGGCACTGATGCTATGGGGCTTCCTGCAGTACAAGCTGGTCGGCCGCTATCGCGGCCCGCGCGCCGGCGGCGGACCGGGCATGGAAACCATGCCCAGCCTCATCCTCGAACAAGGACCATACAAGTTCACCCGCAATCCGATGTATCTCGGGCACATCATCTTCCTGATCGGGCTCGCAATCGCCTTGCGCTCCTGGTTCGCGCTGATCGTCCTGGCGGCGCGCGCCATCTGGTTCCACATGCGCGTGCTGCACGACGAAGCGCGCCTGCAATCAGCCTTCGGCGCGGAGTACGACGCCTATCGCGCACGCGTGAAGCGGTGGGTGCCGGCCTTGTTCGCCGTGCCGTTTGCGGTTGCCGTCTGGGACAGTGACGCCGCAGCGCAGCCGGCGGCCGCGCCCTTCCCCACCGGCAAGTCGGTGTCGGTGCATGTCGGCGTCGCACCCGGCGGCGGCAACGACCGCATCATGCGGCTGGTCGCGCGCCATATCGGCAAATACCTGCCGGGCAATCCCAACGTCGTGCCGCGCAACACACCGGGTGCGGGCGGCCGCCGGCTCGCAGGTTTCCTGTTCAATGCCGCGCCACGCGACGGCACCGAAATGGGACTGTTGCACCGCGGGCTCACCACCGATCCGCTGCTGGTGGACTCGACACTGCCATTCAAGATCGCGGAGCTGACCTGGATCGGCAGCCCCACGCCCACCACCGACACCTGCATCGTCTGGCACGCCGCAAAGGTGCAGACCGTCGCCGACCTCAAGACCCGCGAGCTGGTGATCGCCGGCTCCGGCAACGAGGCGGCGCAGGTGCACATCCTGGCGCGCCTGACCGGCGGCAAGATCCGCACCGTGATCGGCTATCCCGGCGGCACGGCGATGAACCTCGCGATGGAACGCGGCGAAGCCGGCGGGCGCTGCTCCTATAGCTGGGAGGCGATCCAGGCGGCGATCCCGACCTGGGTGCGCGACAAGAAGGTCAAGCCGATCGTGCAATTCGCCCTGCAACGGCATCCCGAGCTGCCGCACGTGCCGCTGATTACCGATTTCGCCAAGACCGAGCTGGACCGGCAGGCGCTGCGCGTACTGCTCACTCCGCAGGTGTTCGGCTTCCCGTTTGCAGCTCCGCCGAGCCTGTTGCCGCAGGTCCGCAATCTGCTGCGCGCAGCCTTCGTCAAAACGATGCAGAATCCTGAGGTGCGCGAGGAGGCGAAGAAGATCCGGCTCACGCTGGCGCCGGTCAACGGCGAGACACTCGAACACGCCGCGAAGGACGCCTACGCCGCCTCTCCCGCCGTCGTTGCGCGCGCCAAGGAGCTGATGGCGCCGAATTAGCTTGCGCCTATTGGCAACAGCATCGCCATGAATGCGGCGCGTCCCCTCTCCCGCTTGCGGGAGAAGGTTAGGGAGAGGGCATGAACGACGGACGGCGCAAATTCACCCTCTCCCCACCCCTCCCCCGCAAGCGGAGGAAGGAGTAGGCAGCAACCCGCGGTACCGCTTTGCGCTGAGCCTGCAAGCCGTGGCATAAAGTCAGAAACGAAAGATGAGGACATACCGTGCTGGAAAAAGGCCAATCGCAGCGCTTCAACGCCTACAATTCCCCGCACGAGGATTTGCGCGAGTTCATCAAACGCGCCGAGGAGGCAGGCGAGATCGTGCGCATCAAGGGCGCCGACCCGCACCTCGAGATGGGCACGCTCGGCGAGATCGTGAACCATGCGCGGCCGGAGGCTCCGGCGCTGCTGTTCGAGGATGTGCCGGGCTACCCCAGGGGTATGCGGCTGATCTCCGGCGCGACCAATTCATCGAAGCGCCTTGCGATTACGATGGGCCTGCCGGTGCCGTCATGCCCGCTTGACGTGGTGAAGTCCTATCGCGAGCGCATGCAGCAGCACAAGCCGATCCCGCCCAAGACGGTGCAGGGGGGCGCGGTGTTCGAGAATGTCGACCGCGACGACGCGGTGGACCTGTTCAAATTTCCGATCCCGTTCCTGCACGAGAAGGACGGTGGCCGCTACATGGCCACCGATGACCTCGTAATCATGCGCGATCCCGACGGCGGCTGGATCAACGCCGCAACCTATCGCGGCATGGTGCACGACAAGAACCATATCTCGATCTACATCTCGCCCGGCAAGCAAGGCCGGCAGATCCGCGACAAGTATTATGCGATGGGCAAGCCCTGCCCTGTCCTCATCTCATGCGGGCATGATCCGCTGCTGTTCCTCGCCGGCGGCAACGAGCTTCGCTACGGCCTGTCCGAATACGAGTACGCCGCGGGACACCGCGGCGAGCCCTACGAGGTGGTGCCGAGCGAAATCCACGGCCTGCCGATGCCGGCGCACGCCGAGATCGTTCTCGAAGGCGAGATGATCGAAGCGAACACGACCAAGGAAGGCCCGTTCGGCGAGTTCACCGGCTACTACGCGTCCTCGCCGAGCCCGCAGCCGCTGATCCACGTCAAGCGCGTCTACTATCGCAACGATCCGATCCTCGCGATCGCGTCGCCGATGCAGCCGCCGTCCGACTTCTCGTTCTCGAAATGCGTGATGAAGGCCGGCATGATCTGGGACGAGGTCGAGCGCGCGGGCCTCGCGGGCGTAAAGGGCGTGTGGGTGCACGAGTTCGGCGGTGCCCGCATGTTCAACGTGATCGCGATCAAGCAGGCCTATCCCGGCCACGCGAGGCAGGCCGGATTCCTGGCCGCAAGCTGCCAGTCCGGCTCCTACCTCGGCCGGTTCGTAGTGGTGGTGGACGAGGATGTCGATCCATCGAACATCCACGATGTGATGTGGGCGATGTGCACGCGCTGCGATCCGGCGCAGGACATCGAGACCTTCCGCCGGGCGTGGTCGGGCCCGCTCGATCCGATCCTCGACAAGGCGTCGTCGACCAATTCGCGCGCCGTGATCGATGCCTGCCGGCCGTTCGAGCGGATCAAGGATTTCCCGATGGTCGCGAAGGCCTCGCCGGAGCTGAGACAGAAGGTGGCGGAGAAATTCGCCGACGTGCTGAAGAAGATCGGAGTGCCGTGATGACGGCTCGCATGGATTTCAGGAAGGCCTCGCCGGAAGGCACCAAGGCAATCGCGGCACTGCATGCATTCGTGCATCGATGCGGCCTCGAGCGGTCCCTGCTGGAGCTCGTGAAATTGCGGGCGTCGCAGGTCAACGGCTGCGCCCACTGCATCGACATGCATACCAAGGAGCTTCGCGCTGACGGCGAAAGCGAACAGCGCCTCGATCTCCTCGATGCCTGGCGCGAATCGCCGTTCTACAGCGAGCGCGAGCGCGCTGCGTTGGCCTGGACCGAAGCGGTCACACTGGTGACGGAGGGGCATGTCCCTGACGACGTCTACGCCGAAGCGCGCGCGCAATTCAGCGAACCGGAACTGGCCAACCTGACGCTGGCCGTGGTCGCCATCAACGGCGCGAACCGCCTCAACATCGCGTTTCGCACCGTCCCTGGAAGCCATCGCGTCGCCGCGAGGCAGGCGGCTGAATAGCGGCAGATCGATCGGCTCAGTCCTGCGGCGCCGCCTCGCGGCCGGGACGATAGGCCTTGTCGACGAACTTGCCGATGCCGTGATCGATCCAGTTCTTGTCCTTCTGCGCAAGACGGAGCTGTTCGGACCGCGCCGTCAGCCAGTGCCAGGAATCCTCAAAGCTCATGTTGCGGATGGCGACCGACTTCACCGCTTCCTTGCAGGCGCGTAGTCCGTGGGGATTCTTCGCCTTGAGTGTCTCGGCCAAGGCCATGGTGCGCGAGAGCAGGTCCTTCCTCGGCACCGACAGCGTCGTGAGACCGATTTCGACCGACCGCCTGCCGTCGAACGGCTCGCCGGTCATCAGATAGAACAGCGCCTGCCGGGGCAGGAGCAGGTCGGCGACGACCTTGCTGACGATGCCGCCGGCAAGATGCCCGAAATTGACTTCCGAAAGGCCGAAGGTCGCTTCGTCGGCGGCGATCGCAATGTCGCACGACGCAACCGTCGTGAACGCGCCGCCGAAACAGAAGCCGTTGATCATCGCGATGGTCGGCTTCGGAAAATAGTAAAGCTTCTGGTGACGCCAGGCATGGGACATGCGGCGGCTTTCCTCCCGCGCCCGCGCATTGTCTTTCTGCTCGAAGAAATACTCTTTCAGATCCTGTCCGGCGCAAAACGCATCGCCGCTGCCGGTGACGATCAGGACCCTGGTCTCGTCGTCGAATTCGAGATCGCTGAGGGCTTCATACATGTCCTTGTGCATCTGCGGATTCATCGCGTTCCGTTTGTCCGGGCGGTTGAACTTGACGGTCGTGATGCCGTTGTCCTTTTCCACGAGGATGGTCTTGAACTGATTCATTTGTTTCGTGTCCTTGTTTCGATACCGATGTTTCGCCGCACGAGGCGATAGGACATCTACTTTACCACCACCATGCCCTTCACGCCTGCACGGTCGATCGCCGCCTGCACGAAGCCCGAGGTCTTTACGTCCTCGGCAAACTCCCGCGCGAACGCGCCGGCCTCCGGCGGCCGCCCCCTGGCGACGCCGATGGCGACCGGCACGTCGAAATAACTGCCGGGCAGAATCCATGAACCGGGAAGCCCGTCCTGCACCGCCGCCAGCATCGGCGCGACGTGGCTGAAGGCATCGGCCTCCCCTGACCGCAGCAGGTCGAGGGCCGCAACCGGCGTCTCCGCCGGCACGGGAATCAAGGTCGCGCCGGAGAGGGTCGTTCTCAGGTGCGCTTCCTGCGCGCTCCGCGCCGGAACCGCGATGCGCAGTCCCGGCCGGTCGATCTCCGCGATTCCGGCGATCGACGATGACGGCGGCACCAGATAGGTGGTCTCGATCGCCAGCACGACAGGGCCGAAATCGATGGCCTCGGCGCGGTCGGCGGTGACGCCGAGGAAGGTGACGTCTATCGCGCCCGAGCGCATCGCCTCGACGATCGGCCCGGGCGCCTCGAACGCGCGCAGGTCGACCGGCACGCCGATCCGGCGCGCGCATTCGGCGCAGAGATCGGGGATGACTCCGTCAAGTCGGTCGCCGCGCCGGCGCGCGAAATATGGAACCATCCACACGCCGACGCGCAAGCGTCCGGCCGGCGCCAAAACAGCCGACATCGTTCTCACCGCCCTTCACATCCGAGTATTGTTTTCTACCGGGACCAGCCCATCGCCGCTATCCACGCCCTTCGTCCAAAGTCACATTGCAAGATGTGAAATGCCGGACTAAAGCCGGAATGCGCAAATGCAAACGTCGTTTGCGGTTGACCAAGAAACCAAAGGACCAAAGGCATGCCGGATAAGCTCGCCGAGACGCGGCGCGAACTCGCCGTCGCCAATCAGATTCTCGCCCGCGAGAACATCGTCGACGCATTCGGGCACATCAGCATGAGGCACCCGAACCATCCAGATCGCTACCTGATCACGACCTATCGGGCGCCGGAACGGGTCGTGCCTTCGTCCATCATCGAGCTGACGCTGGATTCCAAGCCGGTGACGCCGACGTCGGAACGGCTGTTCTCCGAGCTTGTGATCCATGGCGAGGTCTACAAGGCGCGGCCGGACGTGCAGTCGGTGTGCCATCACCATTCCGTTGCGATCCTTCCCTATTGCATTACAGGCGTCGAGCTGGTGCCGGTGATGCACCTCGGCGCCACCATGGGCGACGTCATTCCGTTCTGGGACAGCCGCGACGAATTCGGCGACACCCGCCTCCTGCTCACCAAGCCGGAGGAAGGCGCGTCGATGGCGCGCGCGCTCGGCCCGCACTGGACGGTGCTGCTGCGGCGGCACGGTGCGACGGTCGCCGGGCGCTCCCTGCGAGAGTGCGTGTTCCGCTCGATCTACGGCTGCCGCAACGCGGAGCTCCAGACGGTGGCGATGGGCATGGGCACGCTCGGCCCGCAGGCTACGCTGACCGACGGTGAACGAAGAATGTGCTCGGAAGGCAGCCTGAACGACCGCACATTGTGGCGCGCCTGGGACTACTGGTCGGGCCGGTTGCCAAAAGGGGACGCCACTTCGAACGGCACGACGAGACCAACGGCGGCGCGCGCGACCGCGGCGCGCAAGAGCAAGCGCGCCAAGCCGGCGAAGCGTATGGCCGGGCGGTCGGCCGCACGCGGGCGCAAGAAACGTTGACACGACGCATCTTTGGCTGCGGCTACTTCACCATCGCGCGCGCCTTGGCCGCGACCGCGGGCGGCGTGTTCTTGTAGATATCCATCACCATGCTCGCGAGCTGATCGCCGGATACCGGCGTGACCTCGAACCTTGCTTTCGCCACGTCGGCGAGGAATTCCTTGTCCCGCATCGTATCCATGAACGCCTTGCGCAGCGCGTCAGCGCGATCCTTCGGCACGCCGGCCGGCGCCACATAGGGGCGTCCCATGACCTGGCGGCCAAAGATGAGCCTGAGAATCTGCCGCTGCTCGTCGGTCTTCGCGAGGTCCATCACCAGCGGCACATTGGGCAGATCGGCATGTTTGGCGAGCGAGAACTGCATGAGGAGGTTGAAGCTCTTGTCGCGCATCCAGTGCTGGTGGGAGGCCTTCACCGTGGACCAGGGGAACCCGCAGCGTCCCTGCACCTCGCCGCGCTCCATCGCGATGTTGATCTCGGTGCCGCCGGCATAGCCGGTCACCATCTTGAACTTGGCGCCGAACATGTTGTTGAGGATGGCGGGGAATTGATATGTGTCGTCGGCGGTGCCGCCGGAGCCGACCACGAACTCGCGTTTCTGCACCTGCGCGAACGAGCTGACGCCGGAGGTGCGCCAGGCCATGCACACGCTGACCTCGTCGTTGGCGCTGCCGATATAGGTGATCTTGGTCGGGTCGTATTTGGCGGCCTTGTTGCCGAGCAGCGGCTCGAACGCCATGGCGCGGCTGGTGGCGGCGAACACGGTGCCATCCTTGGGCGCAGCGCTTTGCAGCCAGTTGGCCGCCCGCATGCCGCCGGCACCGGGCATGTTGTGCGGCACCACTCTCGGATTGCCCGGGATATGCTTGCCCATGTGCCGAGCGAGCAGCCGCGCGTACTGGTCATAGCCGCCGCCGACGCTATAGGCGATCTGGAGATCGACGGTCTTGCCCCGGTAGAACTCCGCCGGCGTCTGGGCTGCGGCGGATGCCGGCGCCAATGCGATCATGGTCGCGGCCAGGCCGCGCGCGAGGCTTGCCATCGTGCCCCTCCCCTGTTGCGACCCGTGCCGGATCTTGCGCGTTATTGTAACGGCAATCGCCGCCGCCGGAAGCCTTCGTCCCAAGCGCGGGCGGCGTTGCACGGCCCGCCGCAATCGCGTAATGACCAGAATAATCGGCGGTTTCGCCGGTATCGCGGACAGCGCGGGGAGCGCCCATCGGGGGCGAGTTCCGGTCGGAGGAGCGCAAGGATGACGGGAGTTGTCGAGAACGTGGCGGGCATCGGCCACAACCAGCCCGATCCCCTGGAAATGGAAAAAAAGAACCAGAAGTGGGAACGCTGGGCCAAGAAGCGGACCTTCGTCCGCGCGCTCGAGGGGACCTACAGCCATCTCTACAAGACGCTGGTCGACGAGCCGCGCGTCTACTCGGCCCAGGACGTGCCCTGGAAGGGCGGGCCGCAGATGTTCGGCAAGAGCATCGTCAGCCCGCAGGCGACATCGATCATCCAGTCAATCGAGTCGCATATTGAGGCCTACGCGCCGAAGACCGGCGGCCAGAAGCACGGGCACCTCAACAGCGCCGTGTTCTATGTGCTCAAGGGCCATGGTCACGACATCCACGACGGCCGCCGCATCGAATGGAAGGCCGGCGACGTGATGCTGGTCGAGAACGGCTGCGTGCACCAGCATTTCAACGATTCCGAGACCGAGGAATGCATCCACCTGGTGTTCAAGGCGAAGCCGCTGTTTCTGTTCATGCACCTGCTGCTGCAGAAGATGGTCGAATGGCCGCCGGACCTCGATCCCGAGCTCGGCCCCTACTCACCGCCCACGGACCTTTGATCAGGCAGCCCGGAGATTTCCATGAGTGCAATCCAGGACAAAGAGCGAGCCCTCTCCGGCGATAAGACCTGCAACTGGCGGGCCGAGGAGCTGGTGAAGTCGCAAGAGTTCCGCAAGGAATACGCCACGCGGCCGAACATCGTCGCCGCCGAGGATATGCCGTGGGAGCGTTCTCCCGACGGCCTGATCAAGCATCTCATCCATCGCAACATGAATACGCCCGAGCTTTGCGTCGAGGCGTACATGCTATTCCTCAAGAACGGCGAGCGCTCGGGCAAGCACCGCCACATGTGGGAAGAGCTGGCCTTCGTGGTGGAGGGTTCGGGCTACGATCTGCACTGGGACATGCAGTTCGACTGCAAGGACGAGTTCATCTGGGAATGGGCGGCCGAACCCCGGAAGTTTGAGTGGAAGCAGGGCGACTACATCTACATTCCGCCCTACACCAATCATCAGCACTTCGCGACGTCGGAGGCCCGCATCATCTTCATGAGCAACCGCATCATCAAGGACATGGGCTTCGACTGGCTCGATCAGCTCGAGAACGCGCCGGGATTCGAGAACGCCAGCGAGAGCACCTGATTTGTTCAAACGCGACGCCGCCCAGCGTCGTCGAAAGATGCGAATGGCCCCATGAAAATGGGGCCGTTTTTTTGCGGCCTTGATCCCGCATCGTCCGCGCCGACTGCTGCCATTCGCCGCGCGCGCGGCACGGGCTTTACCGAATTCGTGCGACCATGGGTCGCCCCGCACCAACTCGCCAAGGTTCCTGCTCCGGTGCAGTATAAACGCTGCGTAAACAAAACAAAAACCCAAGAACCACCTTTCGGGAGCAAGCGAACCATGCGAATCGAAACCGTTTTCCGCGGCATCGCGGTTGCCGCCGTTGCACTGATCGCGCCATCGTTCGGTCACGCCCAGAACAGCGTGGCCGATTTCTACAAGGGCAAGACCGTCGAGCTGCTGATCGGCTACAGCGGCGGCGGCGGCTACGACGTCTATGCACGCCTGCTGGCGCGTCATATGAGCCGTCACATACCGGGCAATCCCAACATCGTGCCACGCAACATGCCCGGCGCCGGCAGCCTCGTGCTGGCCAACTGGCTCTATAACGTCGCGCCCAAGGACGGCACGGTATTCGGCATCATCGGCCGCGGCACCGGTTTCGATCCGATCCTGGGGAACGACGCCGCCAAGTTCGATGGCACCAAATTCAATTGGATCGGCAGCATGAACAATGAGGTGAGTGTCTGCGTGGCATGGCACACCGCCGGCATCACCAACTGGAAGCAATTGAAGGACAAACAAATGGTCGTCGGCGGCACCGGGCCTTCTGCCGATACCGATCAGTTTCCCCGCATCATGAACGGGGTGCTCAACACCAAGTTCAAGGTCATCTCGGGCTATCCGGGCGGCAACGACATCAACCTCGCGATGGAGCGCGGCGAGGTGGACGGCCGCGGCTCGAATTCCTGGGCGTCGTGGAAGGCGACCCGGCCGCATTGGCTCGCGGAGAAGAAGATCAACATTCTGGTGCAGATCGGGCTGAAGAAGGTGCCCGACCTGCCCGACGTGCCGCTGCTCATGG
>JBOHIG010000211.1:0-15938 GCA_050725815.1 Xanthobacteraceae bacterium | reverse complement strand
GGCACTATCTCACGGTCGCTGCGATCCTGTTTACCATTGGGATTTTCGGCATTTTCCTCAACCGGAAGAATGTCATCGTCATTTTGATGTCGATCGAGCTGATTCTGCTGGCAGTCAACATCAACCTGGTTGCGTTCTCCACCTTCCTCGGCGACTTGGTCGGGCAGGTCTTCGCGCTGCTGGTGCTGACGGTGGCGGCTGCCGAGGCCGCGATCGGGCTCGCCATCCTTGTGGCCTACTTCCGCAACCGCGGCTCGATCGCGGTCGAAGATATTAATCTGATGAAGGGCTGACCTCCGGAATGTATCACGCCATCGTCTTCCTGCCGCTCATCGGCGCCATCGTTGCGGGCCTGATCGCACTTGCCGGCGCGCGCGCGCGTTATCCCGGCGGATCGGCGGCGCATGAGGGCGAGCATCACGCCGCGCACCACGCTCACGATGCCCATGGCGATGGGCACGGGGACGCGCATGGCCATCACGCGGTGGAGCCGGCGGCCGCGGGCTCGCGTCCGGCCGAGCTGATCACGACGCTGCTGCTGTTCATCTCGATGATCCTGTCATGGATCGCCTTTGTGACCATCGGCTTCGGGCAGGACGAGCGCATCGCGCTCTTCACGTGGTTCGCGTCCGGCGACCTCAAGGTGGACTGGGCCATCCGCGTCGATACGCTCACCGCGGTGATGCTGGTCGTCGTCACCTCAATCTCCGCGTTCGTGCACCTCTATTCCATCGGCTACATGAACGAAGACCCGTATCGGCCGCGGTTCTTCTGCTATCTGTCGCTGTTCACGTTCGCCATGCTCATGCTGGTGACGTCGGACAACCTCGTCCAACTGTTCTTCGGCTGGGAGGGCGTCGGGCTGATGAGCTACCTGCTCATCGGCTTCTGGTTCAAGAAGCCCGAAGCGAACGCCGCGGCGATCAAGGCCTTCATCGTCAACCGCGTTGGCGATTTCGGCTTCGCGCTCGGAATCTTTGCCGTGTTCATGATGACCGGCGCCGTCGACTTCGACACGGTGTTCGCGCAGGCGCCCTCACTCACCGGCAAGACCATCCATTTCCTTGGGCATGACCTCGACGCGCTGACCTCGATCTGTCTGCTGCTGTTCATGGGCGCCATGGGCAAGTCGGCGCAGTTCCTGCTGCACACGTGGCTGCCCGACGCCATGGAAGGCCCGACGCCGGTCTCAGCGCTGATCCATGCCGCTACCATGGTGACCGCAGGCGTGTTCATGGTGGCGCGGCTCTCGCCGCTGTTCGAGTTGGCGCCGACGGCGCAGGGGGTCGTGGTCTTCTTCGGAGCCACCACCGCGTTCTTCGCGGCGACCGTCGGATTGGTGCAGAACGACATCAAGCGCATCGTCGCCTATTCGACCTGCTCGCAGCTCGGCTACATGTTCGTCGCTATGGGCATGGGGGCGTATTCGGTCGGCATGTTCCATTTGTTCACGCACGCCTTCTTCAAGGCGCTGCTGTTCCTCGGCTGCGGCTCCGTGATCACGGCGATGCATCACGAGCAGGACATCCAGAAGATGGGCGGGCTCAAGGACAAAATCCCGTTCACCTACGCGACCATGGTGATCGGCACGCTTGCGCTCACCGGATTCCCGCTCACTGCCGGCTATTTCTCCAAGGACGCGATCATCGAGGCGGCCTTCGTCGGCACCAGCCCGGTGGCGCGCTATGCGTTTGTCGCGACCGTGGCAGCGGCAGCGCTCACTGCGTTCTATTCCTGGCGGCTGATCTTCGTGACCTTCCACGGCCGCCCGCACGACCGCCACCACTACGACAACGCTCATGAAAGCCCGATGGTGATGTTGATCCCGCTCGGCTTCCTGGCGGCCGGTTCGATCCTTTCGGGCTATCCGTTCAAGGAACTGTTTGCCGGGCAGGAGGGGGTCGGGACGTTCTTCCGCGAATCCTTGAAATTTGCCGAGAGCAACCACGTGCTCGAACTCATGCACCATGTGCCCTATGGCATCGCCATACTGCCGACTCTGATGATGGCCATCGGCTTCCTGGTGGCGTGGCACTTCTACATTCGCCGGCCGGAGCTTCCGGTGGAACTGGCGCGCCAGCACGAGCCGCTGTACCGGTTCCTGCTCAACAAGTGGTACATCGACGAACTCTACGACGTCATCTTCGTACGGCCGACGCTCTGGCTCGCCCGCGTGCTCTGGAAGTACGGCGACGGCTGGCTGATCGACGGCTTCGGGCCCGACGGTGTGTCGGCGCGCGTGCTCGACGTCACCCGCAACGTTGTCCGCCTGCAGACCGGCTACCTCTATCACTACGCCTTTGCGATGCTGATCGGTGTCGCCGCGCTCATCACCTGGTTCATGTTCGCAGGCGGGGTAGGCTGATGCTGAGCTGGCCGATCCTGTCCGTCACCACCTTTCTGCCGCTCGTCGGCGCGTTGTTCATCATGATGATGGGCAGCGAAGGCGAGCCTGAGAAACGCAATGCGCGCTGGGTCGCGCTGTGGACGACGCTCGTCACCTTTGCAATTTCGCTGATTCTGGTCTGGCGCTTCGACGCCGGCTCGGCCGAATTCCAGTTCGTCGAAAAGCGGCCATGGCTCGCCGGCGCGATCAACTACCATATGGGCGTGGACGGCATTTCGCTACCGTTCGTCATCCTCACCACCGCGCTGATGCCGCTTTGCATCATCGCGAGCTGGGGCGCGATCCAGACGCGCGTCAAGGAATACATGATCGCCTTCCTGATGCTTGAGACGCTGATGGTGGGCACCTTCTGCGCGCTCGATCTGGTGGTGTTCTATCTGTTCTTCGAGGGCGGCCTCATTCCGATGTTCCTGATCATCGGTGTCTGGGGCGGACCGCGCCGCGTCTATGCGAGCTTCAAGTTTTTCCTCTACACGCTGCTCGGCTCGGTGCTGATGCTGCTCGCCATCATGGCGATGTACTCGGACGCCGGAACCACCGATATCCCGACCCTGCTGCGTCACGGCTTCCCACCGAGCCTGCAGACCTGGGCCTGGCTCGCCTTCTTCGCGTCGTTCGCGGTGAAGATGCCGATGTGGCCGGTTCACACCTGGCTGCCGGACGCGCATGTCGAGGCACCGACGGCCGGCTCGGTCATCCTTGCCGCTATCCTTCTGAAGATGGGCGGTTACGGCTTCCTGCGCTTCTCGCTGCCGATGTTCCCGCTCGCGTCCGCCGATTTCGCACCGCTGGTGTTTGCGTTGTCGGTGGTCGCCATCGTCTACACCTCGCTGGTGGCGCTGGCGCAGGAGGACATGAAGAAGCTGATCGCGTATTCCTCCGTGGCCCATATGGGGTTCGTCACGATGGGCATCTTTGCAGCGACCACGCAGGGCGTCGCCGGTGGCATCTTCCAGATGGTGTCGCACGGCATTGTGTCCGGCGCGCTGTTCCTTTCGGTCGGCGTCGTCTACGACCGCATCCACAGCCGCGACATCGCGGCCTATGGTGGGCTGGTCAACCGGATGCCGCTCTACGCCGCCGCTTTCATGGTGTTCACGCTGGCGAATGTGGGATTGCCGGGCACATCCGGCTTCATCGGCGAGTTCCTCGCGCTGATCGGAACGTTCCGGGTCAACCTCCTGGCGGCGACGCTGGCGACGTTCGGCGTCATCCTGTCGGCAGCCTATGCGTTATGGCTCTACCGCAAGGTGATCTTCGGCGCGCTGGAGAAGCCGAGCCTCGCCGCCATCAAGGACCTGAATTACCGGGAGCTCATCACGCTCGGGCCGCTGGCGGTGCTGACCATCCTGTTCGGCGTGTTTCCGAAGCCGGTGCTCGACCTTTCGGCGGCGTCGGTGGCTCAGCTCATCGAACGCTATCAGCAGGCGATGGGGGCGGCCAAGGCCGCCGCCATGCTGGTGAAGTGAGGCCGCGATGGAAGACACCTTCGAGCTTCGCGGCCTGATCCCGGTTCTGCCGGAAATCGTACTCGTCTGCGGCGCGATGGCGCTCTTGATGTTGGGCGCGTTCCGGGGCGAGAAATCGACGGGGCTGGTGAGCTGGCTTTCGATCCTGCTGCTTGTTGCCGCTGGAGCGGTGGTGGTGTGGCTGCCGGGCGAACGGTTGGAAGGATTTGGCGGCAGCTTCATCGTCGATCCGTTCGCGCGCTTCCTCAAGCTGCTCGCGCTTGTGGGCTCGGCGACCGCGATTCTGATGTCGTTCGATTATTTCGAGCGCAGCCGCCAGCGCAGATTCGAGTATTCGGTGCTGATCCTGCTCTCGACCGCAGGCATGCTGATGCTGATCTCGGCAGCCGATCTCATCGCGCTCTATCTTGGGCTCGAACTGATGAGCCTAGCTCTCTACGTGGTCGCCGCGATCGACCGCGATTCCGTTCGCTCGACCGAGGCCGGGCTCAAATATTTCGTGCTCGGCGCGCTCTCCTCCGGGATGCTGCTCTACGGCGCCTCGTTGATCTACGGCTTCACCGGAACGGTGAGCTTCGCCGGCATCGCCAAGGCCGCAGGCGAGAGCGACATCGGCCTCGTGTTCGGGCTGGTGTTCCTGTTCGCGGGCTTCTGCTTCAAGGTCTCGGCGGTGCCGTTCCACATGTGGACGCCCGACGTCTACGAGGGGGCGCCGACGCCGATCACGGCGTTCTTTGCGGCTGCGCCGAAAGTCGCGGGGATCGCCATGTTCGTGCGCGCCACCATCGTGGCATTTCCCGAGATCGTGGCGCAATGGCAGCAGATTGTGGTCTTCGTCGCCATTGCCTCCATGGCGCTCGGCGCCTTTGCCGCCATCGGGCAACGCAACATCAAGCGGCTGATGGCTTATTCCTCGATCGGGCATATGGGCTTTGCGCTGGTCGGGCTTGCAGCCGGCACGACACAGGGCGTGCAAGGTGTGCTGGTCTACATGGCAATCTATGTCGCCATGACGCTCGGGACCTTCGCTTGCATCCTTTCAATGCGGTGCGACGGTGAGATGGTGGAGGACATCGGCGACCTCGCCGGGCTTGCGCGCACCAAGCCGGCGATGGCTTTCTTTCTGGCGATGCTGTTGTTCTCGCTCGCGGGCATTCCGCCACTCGCGGGCTTTTTCGCGAAGTTCTATGTATTCCTCGCCGCGATTGATGCCGGCCTGGTTGCGCTTGCCGTCATTGGCGTGCTTGCGAGTGTTGTAGGCGCTTATTACTATCTCGCCATCGTCAAGATTATGTATTTCGATGAGCCGGCCCCGGGGTTCGAGCCCATGCCTTATGAACTCAAAGCTGTGCTCGCTGTTACCGGCCTGTTCAATCTTCTGTTCATTTTCTATCCCGCCCCCCTGGTCGATGCGGCGAGCCAGGCCGCGAAGTCGCTGTTCTGATCCATGCAGCTCGATCCCAGAGCGTCCGCGGCCGGCGTCCGGCTCATTGCGCACGAGGTTCTGCTCTCGACGAATACTGAGGCGCTGTCATTGGCGCGGCAGGGCGAGCGGGGGCCGCTGTGGATCGTCGCTTCCCGACAGACAGGCGGCCGCGGCCGCCGCGGCCGCGCCTGGGTGTCCGAGGCCGGCAATCTGCATGCAAGCCTGCTGTTGACCGATCCAGCATCGGCGGAGCATTGGCCGGAACTCTCGTTCGTGGCCGCGCTCGCGGTCCACGACGCTGTCGCCGAGCTTGTGAGCAGCCTGCGTGCGGACCTCAAGATCAAATGGCCGAACGATCTGCTTATGGCCGGCGCGAAGTTCGCCGGCGTGCTGATCGAGGGTGGCGATGAGGCTGCCGGCGCGGTTGCGGTCGGTATTGGCGTGAATTGCGCGAGTCATCCGAAGGACACCGAATATCCTGCGACCGATCTCGTGGCCGCCGGTGCTTCCGTCACTGCCGAGGTCTTGTTCGCAGCGTTGTCGGCAAAGATGGTCGGGCGTCTTGCCCAATGGAATCGCGGCGAACATTTCTCCACGGTCCGTGCCGACTGGCTTGCGCGGGCCAGTGGCGTCGGCGAGGTGATCTTCGTCCGGGTCGCTGATGAGGAACTGCGTGGGCGCTTCGAGACCCTCGACGATGCCGGGCGTCTGGTGCTGCATCTCGCAGACGGCAGCCGCAAGCCCATTGCCGCCGGCGATGTACTCGCCGCGCGTGCGGCCGGCCAAGCCCGCCGGGCGGACGGTAAGCACTGATGGCCGTTGCGGACGACCAGCTCGTCTTTGCACCGCTGGGCGGCGTAGGCGAGATTGGAATGAATCTCGCCCTTTATGGGCTTGGCCCCGAGCGACGCCGGCAATGGATCGTGGTCGATTTCGGCGTCTCCTTCGCCGGCGACGAATTACCGGGAATCGATCTTATCTTCCCGGATATTCGCTTCCTGGTGGAGGAGCGGCAGAACCTGCTCGGTATCGTTCTCACCCACGCGCATGAGGATCACTTCGGCGCGCTGCTCGATCTGTGGCCCAAGCTGCGGGTGCCGGTCTATGCGACTCCGTTCGCGGCCGCGCTGCTGGCCGCGAAGCGGGAGGGCGAGCCCGGCGCAACGGACGTGCCGGTCAAGGTCGTACCGATGGGCGGGCGGTTCTCGCTCGGCCCGTTCGATATCGAATACGTCGCGATGGCGCATTCGATCCCGGAGTCGAACGGCCTCATCGTCCGCACCCGTCACGGGGCCATCCTTCATACCGGCGACTGGAAGATCGACCCAACGCCTGTGATCGGACCGCCGACCGACGAGGCAAAGCTCAGGGCGTTGGGTGACGAAGGCTGCGTTGTCATGCTCGGTGATTCCACCAACGCAGTCCGCGATGGCCGCTCGCCTTCGGAGACCGATGTCGCGAAGTCACTGGCCGAGTTGATCAAGAGCGCGCCCGCACGGGTCGGAGTGACAACTTTTGCATCAAACGTCGCCCGCATCCGTGCGGTCGCGGAGGCCGCCGCCGCGTGCGGGCGCGACGTGGTCCTGGTCGGGCGCGCCATGGAGCGCATTTCGCAGGTGGCGCGCGAGACCGGTTACCTCGACGATATCCGCGAATTCCGTTCGCTCGACGCCTATGGCTACCTTCCGCCGGACAAGGTGGTGGCGCTCTGCACCGGCAGCCAGGGTGAGCCGCGCGCGGCGCTTGCGCGTATCGCAGAGGAACAGCATCCACTGGTGTCGTTCGGCAAGGGCGACCGCGTGATCTTCTCGTCACGGGCGATTCCAGGCAACGAGAAGGCTGTGATGCGGATCATCAATGGCCTTGTCACACAGGGTGTGGAGGTGATCACCGACCGTACTCACCTAGTCCATGTCTCGGGCCATCCGCGGCGGGCGGAGTTGGCCGAGATGATCGGTTGGGTGCGCCCGCAGACGCTCATTCCGGTGCACGGCGAGCCGTTGCATATGGCCGAGCACGCCGAGCTCGCGCGCCGCTCGGGCGTCGGCCGGGTGGTGTTGTGCCGCGATGGCGATCTGGTGAAGCTCGCGCCCGGTGCACCCGGGATCATCGACGAAGTGCCTGCGGGACGTCTTTACAAGGACGGCTCGCTGCTGGTCGATGCCGGGCAGCGCACGGTTGCGGACCGCCGTCGGCTCGGCTTTGCTGGAATCGTATCGGTCGCGCTCGCCATGAGCGAGAAGGGCGAGCTGCTCGGCGATCCCGAGATCGAACTGACCGGTATCCCGGAGAAGGATGCTGAAGGGAACCTGATCGCCCGGCTGGCCTATGACGCTGTGCTGGAGGCGATCGATTCCATGCCTCGGGCACGTCGGCGCGATCCGGATGCGGTGGCGGAGGCGGCGCGTCGTGCGGTGCGTGCCTCGATCGGTTCGGCCTGGAACAAGAAACCGATGTGCCACGTACATGTGGTGGCAGTATAACGAGGCCGATGATGATTGGTCGCCTCAACCATATCGCCATCGCGGTGCGCGATCTCTCGCGCGCGGCGGAGCTTTATCGCGGTGTGCTCGGCGCGCAGGTTTCGGAGCCGGTACCGCAGCCCGCGCATGGCGTGACCACCGTGTTCATCACGCTGCCCAACACCAAAGTAGAATTGATTGCTCCGCTCGGTGAGGAATCTCCGATTGCAAAATTCCTGGAACGCATGCCTGAGGGCGGCATCCATCATGTCTGCTACGAGGTGAACGACATCGCCGCGACGCGCGACCGCATCGTCAGGCTTGGCGGGCGTGTGCTTGGCGATGGCGAGCCGAAGATCGGCGCCCACGGCAAGCCGGTCCTGTTCCTGCACCCGAAAGATTTCTGCGGGACGCTGATCGAACTCGAGCAGGCCTAGCGTCGCGACGGCGTTCCGCAAAAAAAAGAGCGGCTCGACGGGGTTGCCGCGAGCCGCAATCAACTGCCGAAGTTCGACAAGTCAGCGGACTGTGGACGGGGGGTCAGGGGACTGTCAATCCGCTATCCTGCCATCGGCCGTTGATGTTGGAACGCTGTTATCGTACGGCGTAGTGCGCGTGACGATGACGATGCGCGTGGCCATGACCGCGATGATGATGCCCTCGCACATGCACGTAATAGACTTGCTGCGCTGCGCAACTGCCGCATCCGGTTCCCCAGGTGCGCGGCGCGATCACGGCCCTGGTGTAGGCCGGCGCAGTGTAAACGGGTGCGTAGGCCGGCGGAGTGTAGGCTGGCACGTAGTAGCGCGGGGCGGGCTGTACGTACTGCACGATCGGCTGTGCAATCGCGGCGGGGGCGCATCCACCGCAGGTGTACTGCACCGGCTGCGGCGCGATCGGCGCCGGGGTGCGGCAGTCGAACGGACGACCCATATAGTCGTAACAAACGACCCGGGTGCGGGTGCGCACCACGGTGCGAACGCGCTGGACGGTGCGAACGCGGTGAACCGTGCGCGGCGGCGCCATGCGAACTCTCGGCGCTCGAACACCGGGATCTTCGTCGGCGATCGCGGGAACCTGCGGCGCCAGAACAAACGCGAGGCCGGCGACTGCAATCGCGGTGAGACAACGTAACGGTGATGCGCGCAGAACCATGATAACTGTCTCCATCAGACGACTTCGCGTATGTAGCATTGCACCACGGCCGAGGATATGCGTCGACGTGCGCGATCTGTTCTTTACCTTAATCCTCTGCACTTGCGCGGTCGGGGTAACCACGTCATGGCGCTAAGCACCACCATCGCGATCTATTTCATCATCTGGTGGGTAGCGCTGTTCGTGGTTCTGCCGTGGGGTGTTCGTAGCCAGGCGGAAAGCGGTGACGTGTTGCAGGGAAGCGATCCCGGCGCGCCGGCGGTGCCGCGGCTCTGGCTCAAGCTCGTCTGGACGACGATCGTCGCGAGCGTCGTGTTCGCGTTCGCTGCCCTCGTCTATCATTATCGTCTGGTTACGTTGGAAGGATTGGTGGCGCTGCTGGGTGTGGCGCCATGACGCGCGTTCCTTCCAGGCACGCATAGGTACAAAAAAATTGAGCAGGGCGAACCCTGCTCGATGATGAATGCCCATCATATCCGCCGTACTCGTACTCACACTTGGCGGCTGTGGCTTTACGCGCCTGGGGCTTGTCCTCCCAAGACTTGGACCGTTTAAGACGTTGGACCGTTACTTCGGACCATCTGGCAGGGAATGCGTCGCCCCTGCCATCAAAAACAATACCCAGAAATCCCCGCTGTTGTCACCAGCCTTTGACATGGAGCGGCCGGCGTTGCGGATACCAAGGGTCTTGGTCGGCCTGATGGCGCGGTCGCAATTCGGCCCAGAAAGCCTTGATAGGTCTTGTGTTTCGTCCACCGATCCGGCTTCACTCGGGAGCCTTCAAAAGCCCCGATTCTCGATACGGAACCATGCGCCTGTCCCGCTACTTCCTTCCGATCCTGCGCGAAACCCCCAAAGAGGCGGAGATCGTGTCCCACCGGCTGATGCTGCGGGCAGGCATGATCCGGCAGGAGGCGTCCGGCATCTATGCTTGGCTACCGCTGGGGCTCCGTGTGCTCCAGAAGATCGAGCAGATCGTGCGTGAAGAGCAGAACCGGGCCGGCGCGATCGAGTTATTGATGCCGACCTTGCAACTCGCCGATCTGTGGCGCGAGAGCGGGCGCTACGACGCCTACGGGCCTGAGATGCTTCGCATCAAGGACCGGCATGAGCGCGAACTGCTGTACGGGCCGACCAATGAGGACATGATCACGGAAATCTTCCGCGCCTATGTCCGTTCCTACCGCGACCTGCCGAAGAATCTCTACCATATCCAATGGAAGTTCCGCGACGAGCAACGCCCTCGCTTCGGCGTCATGCGCGGGCGCGAGTTCCTGATGAAGGACGCCTATTCCTTCGACATCGACGAGGCGGCGGCGCGCATCTCTTACAACAAGATGTTCGTTGCTTATCTGCGCACCTTCGCACGCATGGGGCTGAAAGCGATCCCGATGCGGGCAGAGACTGGGCCGATCGGCGGCGATCTTTCGCACGAGTTCATCGTGCTGGCGGAAACCGGAGAGTCGGCCGTCTATTGCAACAAGGATGTGCTCGATCTGCCAATCCCCGGCGAGGATACGGACTACGACGGCGATCTCGATCCCGTCATCCGCGCGTGGACCAGCCTCTACGCAGCGACCGAGGATGTGCACGACGCGGCGCGCTTCGAGCGCGAGGTCCCGTCCGAGAAGCGCGTGCATACGCGCGGCATCGAGGTCGGACAGATCTTCTATTTCGGTACCAAGTATTCGGAACCGATGAAGGCGGTGGTGGCGGGCCCCGACGGCATCGACCGCCCGGTCCATGGCGGCTCCTACGGCGTCGGCGTGTCGCGGTTGACCGGCGCCATCATCGAGGCCTTCCATGACGAGGCCGGCATCAAATGGCCGGAGCCGGTAGCGCCGTTCAAGGTTGCGATCCTCAATCTCAAGCAAGGCGGTTCCGACACCGATGCCGCATGCGAGCAGCTTTACCGGGCGCTCGTGGAGAAGGGCGTCGATGTGCTCTATCACGACCTCGACGAGCGGCCGGGGGCCAAATTCGCCGCCGCCGACTTGATTGGTATTCCGTGGCAGGTGCTGGTCGGCCCGCGCGGGCTGGCCGAGAGCAAGGTCGAGGTCAAGCGTCGCTTGGACGGCAGCCGGGACATGATGACCCCGGCCGATGCGATCGTGCGGCTTACCGCTTGATGCTTGCCGCATGAACCTGTGCGCTTTGCCGCATTTAGCCGCGGCAGCCATGGCCCGAAACGGCCAGAATCGTGTGAAATCGGGAAGCGGGAACAGCTAGATGGCCGACGCGACCGGGACCAAACCTTTCTCCGCCTTCGAATGGATGTTGTCGCTGCGCTACCTGAGGGCGCGACGTAAGGAAGGATTCATCTCGGTCATCGCGGGCTTCTCGTTTCTCGGCATCATGCTCGGCGTGGCCACGCTCATTATCGTGATGGCGGTGATGAACGGCTTCCGCAAGGAGCTGCTCGACAAGATCCTCGGCCTCAACGGACACCTGCTGATCCAGCCGCTGGAATCGCCTCTGACCGACTGGAAGGAGGTGGCCGAACGGGTATCGAAGCTCGAAGGCGTCACGCTTGCGGCTCCGGTCGTGGAAGGGCAGGCGTTGGCGTCCTCGCCTTTCAACGCTTCGGGCGTGCTTGTGCGCGGCGTGCGCGGCGCCGATCTGACGAGGCTGCCCTCCATCGCCGACCGGATCAAGCAGGGGACGCTCGACGGTTTCGACGCTGGCCAGGGCGTAGCGATCGGACGGCGACTGGCCGATCAGCTCTCGCTGCGCGCGGGTGACAGCGTGACGCTGGTCGCGCCGCGCGGCGCGGTGACGCCGTTCGGCACGACACCGCGGATCAAGGCATACAAAGTGGCGGCGGTGTTCGAGGTCGGCATGTCGGAATATGACGCCGCCTTCGTGTTCATGCCGCTGACAGAAGCGCAGTCCTATTTCAACCGCGCCGGCGACGTGACCGCGATCGAGGTCTACACCGCGCGTCCGGATCGCGTGAACGAGTTCCGACGGCGCGTCACGGAGGTCGCCGGGCGGCCGATTTTCATGATCGACTGGACCCAACGCAACGCCACGTTCTTCGGCGCGCTCCAGGTCGAGCGCAATGTGATGTTCTTGATCCTCACCCTCATCGTGCTGGTGGCGGCGCTCAACATCGTGTCCGGACTCATTATGTTGGTGAAGGACAAGGGCCCCGACATCGCAATACTGCGCACCATGGGCGCAACGCAGGGCGCGATCATGCGCATCTTCCTGATTACCGGGGCCGCCATCGGCGTGGTGGGCACCATTGTCGGGCTGCTGCTTGGCACCGTTATTTGCCTGAACATCGAATCCATCCGGCAGTTTCTGTCCTGGCTCACTGCCACCGATCTGTTTCCACGGGAGCTTTATTTCCTGTCGCGGCTGCCGGCCGATATGGACAGAGCTGAAACCACCGCCGTTGTAGTGATGGCGCTGACGCTGTCGCTTGCGGCGACGCTCTATCCGTCGTGGCGCGCAGCGCGGCTCGATCCGGTCGAGGCGCTCCGCTATGAGTGACGCCACGGCTGCGGATGCACGCGCCACCGGCCACGACGCTCCAATCCTGTTCCTGCAGGACGTCGATCGCCACTACCGGCAGGGGGACGTCGTGCTCGATATCCTCAAGGGTGCGGAACTCGCGGTCTGGCCGGGCCAATTGATCGCGCTGGTGGCGCCATCGGGGGCAGGCAAGTCGACGCTCCTGCATGTAGCCGGATTGCTCGAGCATGCCGACTCTGGCGAGGTCTTCGTCGACCAAACCGCGACCTCTCAGCTCTCTGATGCCGAGCGAACCCGGATACGCCGTGTTGAGGTAGGCTTTGTCTATCAGTTCCACCATCTGCTGTCGGAGTTCTCGGCGATCGAGAATGTGACACTGCCACAGATGATCCGCGGCCTGCCGCGCAAGGAGGCGACGCGGCGTTCGGTCGAGCTGTTGAGCTATCTCGGCCTCAAGGATCGCCTGACTCATCGCCCGGCGGAGCTTTCTGGTGGCGAGCAGCAGCGGGTCGCGATCGCGCGCGCGGTCGCGAACGCCCCGCGTATTCTTCTCGCCGATGAGCCGACCGGCAATCTCGATCCACACACTGCTGAGCGCGTCTTCGCGGCGCTTACCCAATTGGTCCGCGCCTCCGGCCTCGCAGTGGTGATCGCGACCCACAACATGGACATCGCCGGTCGCATGGACCGGCGGGTGACGTTGCGCGAAGGCGCGGTGGTCGAGTTGCCCTGACGATACGGGCGCAAGCTTCGCGCCCGCGCCCGCTGTCCGATCGGGATTCACTCAAATCGTGATGAAGTCGCTCGCTTGAAGCTGCACGCCATTGAGGAAAGTGGCCTGCAACTTCGCTTCCATGCCGCCGTCGTCAAAATATTGCAGATGGTAAAGCCGATAATCGTCGGTGTCGTAAAAGAAACCGTCGCGATCGGCGGCGGCCTCGGACGGCACGGCCGTTCCTGTGGCGAGCACGCCATCGTGGCCGAAGGGGCCATCCCACATGTTTACCGGCCAAGCGTCGATCTTGTCGACGCCCGCCTCAAAGTCGGCAACCAGAGCTGGTGTGAAGCCGAATAGGAACGTGTCCGCGCCGCTGCCGCCCGCCATCCAGGTGGTTCTGTCGCCGGCGATCAAGGTATCGTTTCCGTTGCCACCTTGGAGGGTATCCGCCTGCGAGACCGTGCCGCCTCCGCCGGCCAGGAGATCGTTGCCGGCGCCGCCGTCGAGGACAGCAGCGGTTTGGCCAGCGGCAAGGATATCGCGGTAGTTCGAGCCGACGATCCGCTCGATGCTTTGGAACGTGTCACCCGAAGCTTCGCCGCCGAAGCCGTATCCGAGGTTCAGATTGAGTTCGATGCCGGCGGTCGCCGCCGCGTAGCTGACGGTGTCGGTCCCAATGCCGCCGATGAATCGGTCGGCGCCGAGTCCCCCAACGAGGAAGTCATTGCCGCTGCCGCCGTCGAGGATATCGTTGCCAGCATCACCGAACATCCGGTCGTCGCCGCCAGCACCGAAAAGCTGGTCGTGCCCGCCGAAGCCGTGCATCTCATCGGCCAAGTTACTGCCGATCAGCCGATCGTTGCCGCCTGTGCCTTCCATAACGAGACCCGGCATCACCCCTGGAGGCGGCAGTGCGTCCACGCCGAGCTTGTTGATGGGGCTGCCTGTGTCATCGTTCACCGTATTGCCGCCAATCAGGCCAGTCGGCTCGATCGATCCAGTTTGAGTCTTGCCGTAGGTCGAAGTCGTGTTGGCCGCCATGTCGCCCTCCTTGGCTGATGACCCGCTGGGGTCTGGGCAAGGCGTACAGGTCCCAGCGGTCCTGCTGCTGTGACAGCGGTCACATCGGGGAGCTTTTGGTGCCCACCGAACTTCAAATCGGCTTCTCCAATCTTTCCTTGACTTCGGTACATATCATGAACTATGTTCTCTATTCGTTCTTCGTAGCGAGGGTTTTCACATGATCAGGTCGTTAATAGAGGAAGCGGCGGCCTTGGCGTCGCTCGCGCTGTTTATCGGGATGATCGCGATCTGGGCGCAGGTGATTGCTACCTTGTAGCATCTGCGTTGGCGGGGCCGCCTGGGGATAAGCCGTAAGCCAGGAAAACCCGCGTGACAGCAGTGGGGCCGATCCCCACGATTGCCGGAGAGATTCGTGAGGATTGTGATGGCCGATCCTGGCTTCGTGCACTTGCACGTGCATTCGTCTTATTCGCTGCTCGAGGGTGCGCTGAGCATCGCGCGGCTCGCTGAACTCGCCAAAGCCGACGGCCAGCCGGCGCTGGCGCTCACCGACACCAACAACATGTTCGGTGCGCTCGAATTCTCCGAGAAGCTGGCGTCCGCCGGCATCCAGCCGATCATCGGCTGTTCCCTCTCGGTCGATTTCGCCGATCAGGAAACGAGCCCTCACCAGAACGCCGCCCATGCGCCTACACGGCCGCGGCTCCTCCTGCTGGCTTGCCGAGAGGAAGGCTATCGCGGCCTGATGCGGCTCGCTTCGCGAGCCTATCTCGAAACGCCGCCGAACGAACCACCCCACATCCCGATTGGCTGGCTCGACGGCAACACCGGTGGGCTGATGGCCTTGACCGGCGGTCCTGCGGGCCCGCTCGATGCTGCGATCGTCGCGGGTCAGGGCAGCCTCGCGGGCGCGCGCTGCGAGACCTTGCTGCGCCTGTTTGGCGATCGCCTGTATATCGAGCTTCAGCGCCATGGCCTCGATGCCGAGCGCCTCGTGGAGGGTCCGCTGGTCGAGCTTGCCTATGCGCGCGGCATCCCGCTCATCGCCGCCAATGAGCCCTTCTTCGCCATGCGGGAGGACTACGAGGCGCACGATGCGCTGCTTTGCATCGCGGAAGGGCGGGTTATTGCCGACAGTGATCGCCGCCAGCTCACGCCGGAACACCGCTTCAAGACCCGCGCCGAGATGGTCGCGTTGTTCGAGGATATCCCGGAGGCGGTCGCCTCCACCGTAGAGGTCGCCCGGCGTTGCAGCTTCCGGCCGAAGACGCTGTCGCCAATCCTGCCGCGCTTCTCAGTCGGTGAGGATAACGCGGCGGTCGACGAAGCCGCCGAACTGCGCCGGCAGGCGGCGGCTGGACTCGAGCAGCGACTCACGGTGCATGGCCTCGCCCCCGGCCGGACCGCTGAGGACTATCGCGAGCGACTTGCCTACGAGCTCGGCGTGATCGAGAGCATGAAATATCCAGGCTACTTCCTGATCGTTGCGGATTTCATCCAATGGGCGAAAGCGCAAGGCATCCCGGTCGGACCGGGGCGTGGCTCGGGCGCGGGCTCGCTGGTCGCCTATGCGCTGACCATCACCGACCTCGACCCGCTCCGTTTCGACCTGATCTTCGAGCGCTTCCTCAATCCCGAACGCGTATCGATGCCGGACTTCGACATCGACTTCTGCCAGGATCGCCGCGACGAGGTGATCCGCTATGTGCAAAGCCGCTACGGCCGCGATCAGGTGGCGCAGATCATCACCTTCGGAACCCTGCAGGCGCGCGGCGTGCTGCGCGACGTCGGGCGCGTG
>JBOHIG010000210.1:0-22510 GCA_050725815.1 Xanthobacteraceae bacterium | reverse complement strand
GGCTGCGAGGGGGTCGCGAATGTCAAATCCACTCCACTGGTCCGGCGACCGTGCCACGGAGCGGGTCGCACTGGCAATGGGCGCGATCAACTGTCGTTGTGATGGAAATACTGATCCATCGTGCGCGAGGGCTCGGGGCACCCCGCCTCGCCGATGACGCGGGCCGGCACACCGGCCACCGTGGTGTTGTGCGGTACGGTCTTGAGCACGACCGAGCCCGCAGCAACGCGCGCACAATGACCGATCTCGATATTGCCAATGATCTTGGCGCCGGCGCCGAGCATGACCCCGCGCCTGATCTTGGGATGGCGGTCCGAATATTCCTTGCCGGTGCCGCCCAGCGTCACGTCGTGAAGGATCGATACGTCATCCTCGATCACCGCGGTCTCGCCGACGACCAGACCGGTGGCATGGTCGAGGAAGATTCCGCGCCCGATCGGCGCCGCCGGATGGATGTCGGTCTGGAATACCGCAGATGAGCGGCTCTGCAGGTAAAAAGCGAAATCCTTGCGGCCCTTGCGCCAGAGCCAGTGCGCCAGCCGATGGGTCTGCACCGCATGAAAGCCCTTGAAATAGAGAACCGGCTCGAGGAAGCGGTGGGTCGCCGGATCGCGATCGTAGGTCGCGACGATATCGGCGCGGAAACTGATGCCGATAGTGGACTCGTTCTCGAGCGCACCCTCATAGGCCTGCCGGATCAGCTCAGCGGGGACATCCGGATGGTCGAGGCGCTGCGAAACCCGGTGGATCACCGCGGCCTCCAGCGTGTCATGATGCAGGATGGTCGAGTAGATGAAGGTCGCGAGTTCGGGTTCGTGGCGCACGACCTCCCCGGCCTCGGTGCGGATGCGCGCCCAGACCGGGTCGACTTTGTCGAGCGTGCCTGCAGCCTTGGCTTGCTGTTGCGCCATGACGGACTCCCACCAAACGGCATTCGGGCGCCGGAGACTGTTCTAGCACAGGTTCGGCAACGAATCCGTATATGGAGCCAAAGGCAAGCTTTTCCAATGGGTTATGGCCACATATTCAGGGCCGCTCGGACAGGAAAGCCAGCGCCTCCTGCTTGAACACCCGATCTCCGACCGCGAGCATGTGGTCTCGGCCGGGGATTTCCAACGCCCGTCCTTGCGGCAGCAAGGCCGCCAACGACTGCACCGAGCCGGCCACGTCGTCCTTGGCGCCCACCGCGACCAGCGCCGGCATCGCGATACTCGCGACGTCCTCGCGGGTCAGCGTCTGGCGCGAGCCGCGGATGCAGGCGGCGAGCGCCTTGAGATCGGAGCCGGTCTGCTCCGCGAAGGCGCGGAAAATGCGGCTCTGCGGATCGCGCACATCGGCGAGCGATGGCGCTTCTAGCGCCTCTGCGATCGATTCCGGCAGGCCGACCCCGTCGACCAGCCGGTCTCCGAGCCCGCCGAAGATCACGCTGCGCACGCGCGTGGAATGGGCGAGCGCCAGGAACGCCGCGATCCGCGCCCCCATGGAGTAGCCCATGACATCGGCGCGGGCGATGCCGAGATGATCGAGTAGCGCCCGCACATCCTGCGCCATCGTTGCGCTGTGATAGGCGGCCGGGTTGTAGAGCTTGGTCGAGGCGCCATGGCCGCGATTGTCGAGCGCGACGGCGCGCCGCCCAGCCTTCGTAAGCGTCGTTACCCAGCCCGGGTGGAGCCAGTTGACCGCCGCCGTCGAGGCGAAGCCATGCACCAGGACGATGGGATCGCCCTCGCCTTCATCGAGATAGGCAATCTCGACCTCGTCATGCCGGAAGCTATTCATCAGCCGTCCGTCATGCCCGCGCGGTCATCGCCGTGTAGCGATCGAGGGCGCGTGCGCGCTTCGCCCGGCGACGTTCGCAGTAGCGCTCGGTCACGCGCTCGACAGTGCGCTTGAGCGACATCACGACGCTCAGCACCATCATCATGGCGGCCAATATCCACCAGGCAAGGTTGAAGGCGCTCACGGCGAGGAATAGCGCGCCGCGGCCGAACAGCTTGAGGATGGCCCGCGTCCGGCTGCCCTTGACGTCGGCGAGCCGCGCCACTCGCGCGACATCGCGCGGGCCCTGTGCGAGCTTGATCCCGTCGAGGGCGGCCTGCGTCCCGGCGCGCGACTGGATGCGGCCGACATCCCCCGCCATCTTCAATAGATCCTGCGTCTTCTCGACCTTGATCGCGCCGCGCGCCGCGCGCGCGGCGACGGTAGGCTGGGTCAGGCTGGCATTGCCGACCGCCTGGCGCAGCGCCGGCCAATCGACGACCTCCCGCAATGTACGGCCGATCCATTGACTCATCTGCGCGGTGATCCGCCCGGTCTTGCGCGCGGCCTTGACGACGGAGAGGCCGACACGGGCCGGTGCGCCGGCGCCAACGGTGACATAGGTGCCGACGGTGACCGCAAGGCCGACACCGGCAAGACCGAGGATCATCTCGTCGGCGGGCTCTCCGTTCGCCATGCGCGACCCTTCGCGGATCGCGTCGCGGATGTCGCCGAAGACGAACAGGTCGCCCAGCGCCGTCCCCGCAAGCCCGACCAGATCGCCCGGCTCGCCGACGATCAGGCCGTGGGCGAAGCTTCCGGCCGCGCGGGCGGCCACCGCCGCCGCCGAGTTGGCCTCCTCGACGCGCTCCGCAAGAGCCGGCTCGATCGTGACTTTACGATCGCGGGCAAGGTCGAGGAAACTCTGGGCGAGCTCGGCGTCATCGGCCTTGAGCGCCGCTTCAATCTCGCGGGTGACGACAGTCGTGTTGAACGAGCGGTCGAGCGCATGGTCGGCGATCTTCACCGGGTCGTCCTGCGCAGCCAGCAGCGCTTCCGCCTCTATGCCGCGCGGCACGATGGCGAGCGCCGCGATCGCACAAGCGAAAGTCGCGCCAAGCGGCAGCGCGATCCGCGATCCGTTCATTGTGGTCCTGCTCCTGCCGCCCGTGCTCCAGTGGAGTGGATTTGACATTCGCTACCGACCCTTGCCGCGGGTACGCGATGCGAATGTCAAATCCAAAACTCCACTAGCAACCTATATTTGCTAGTGGTCCTTTGATTCTAACATTCGCAAAGTCACCTGCCCAAACGAGATGCGAATGTTAGAATCGGACCACTAGGTGATAACGCGCGAATGCGCCGACAAGATGCCGCGCAGGCAAATTATCCGATTCGCCGTAAACGAAGTCCGTGGCGCTCGCAGCGGAAAGGTCGGCAAACCGCGCCAAACCTGAGCTTTACGGCCCTAGGAATTGGCCGGTCGGGTCGCTATTGTGCCGTGCACGCACAGCCGCTCGATCTTTACTCATCCGGCGCAATCTTGGCGGCGCCGGCATCAGCAACCGGACCAGCCCAATGGCGGACAGGATCGTACCCCACTTCCACAACAGCCCGGGCGTTCCGGTGATCGAGATCGGCGCACGAGAATTCATGTGCGTCGGCGAGACGCCGCCGTTCGACCATCCGCACGTCTTCCTCGACATGGGCGATGCGTCCGAGATCGTCTGTCCGTACTGCTCGACTCTGTTTCGCCTCGACTCCGGCCTCGATGCGCACGCAGCGCGCCCGGCCGCGTGCGCGCTCAGGGACACGGAGACGGTTTAACGGTTGATACCGGGATCGAACCGTGACCGTCCCGCGAACCATCGTCATCACCGGCGCCGGCATCGGAGGCCTCACCGCCGCACTGGCCCTTGCCAAGCACGGATTTCGGGTCACGGTCATCGAGCAAGCCGAGCGCCTGGCGGACATCGGTTCCGGCATCCAGCTCTCGCCCAATGCCTCGCGCGTCCTCATCGACCTCGGCCTCGGCGGGAAGCTCGCATCCCGCATCGTGGTTCCTGAGGAACTCAAGGTCATGAATGCGCGCTCCGGCCGCGTGCTGGCGCAAGCGACACTGGGCGCCGACGCCGCCAAACGTTACGGAGCGCCCTACTGGGTGATCCACCGTGGCGACTTGCAGGCCGTGCTGCGCGATGCGATCACGGCGACCCCGCTGATCACGCTCTACCTGGGCACCAAGGTTGAGGATATCGCGACCCATGCCAACGGCGTCACCGTCTCCGGTTCCTGCCAGATGCAACCCATCGAAATGCACGGCAGCGCGCTGATCGGCGCCGATGGTTTGTGGTCGACGTTGCGCCGGCGGCTCGGTCACCGGTCCACGCCGCGCTTTGCACGTCATAGCGCCTGGCGCGCGCTCGTGCCGGCGTCCGCCGTTTCGTCCGCGCTGCGCTCGCCGACGCTCAATCTCTGGCTCGGACGCCATGCCCATCTCGTCCACTACCCGGTCCGGGGCGGGCAACTGATCAACGTGGTCGCGATCCTGCGCGATTCCTGGCGCGAGCCGGGCTGGAGCGCCCCCGGCGAGCGTCAGGAGATTCTTGCCCGCTTTCGCGAAGGCATGTGGCAGCCGCAAGCGCGCGAGCTTATCGGCGCGGCCGACACGTGGCAGAAATGGGCGCTGTACGATTGCCGCCCCCTCGACCGCTGGGGCATCGGACCTGTGACACTCCTGGGCGACGCCGCGCATCCGATGCTGCCCTATCTGGCGCAGGGCGCCGCGATGGCACTCGAGGATGCAGCCGTCGTAGCCCAATGCCTTGCGCGCACACCCGACGATCCAATGACCGCCTTTCGAGCCTATGAAGACAAGCGCCACCGACGCACCACGCGCACCCAGCGCGCCGCCCGCCGCAACGGCACCGTCTATCACATGGGCGGCGCCGAAGCGTTCCTGCGCGGGCTCGCGCTGATGGCGATGCGCGGTACCGGGCTGTTGCGCCGATACAATTGGCTCTATCGCTGGCGGCCCGACTGACGCACACCCATATTCAAGCGGGCGAGGCGGCGTGGATTTCGATGAACGAGCATGAACATCGTCATGCCGGAGAACCGGCAGCCTCGGCCGCCGTCGATCCGGTCTGCGGAATGACGGTCGATCCGCACAAAACCCCGCATCGCCACGGCCATCACGGCCGCACCTACTACTTCTGCTCGGCCGGCTGCCGCACGAAATTCGCGGCTGATCCCGCGAAATATCTGTCGCCTATGGAACGCGCGGCCGAGCCGGTCCCGGAAGGCACGATCTTCACCTGCCCCATGCATCCGGAGGTACGCCAAATCGGCCCCGGCGCCTGCCCGATCTGCGGCATGGCGCTGGAGGCTGAGCTTGCAACCGCGGAGACCGGCCCCAACCCGGAACTCGCCGACATGACGCGGCGGTTCTGGATCGCGCTTGCGCTCACCGTGCCGGTCTTTGTCCTGGAGATGGGCGCGCACCTATTCGGAGCGCATGCTTGGGTCGACCAGACGCTGTCGAACTGGCTGCAATTCGTCTTCGCCACGCCGGTCGTGCTGTGGGGCGGCTGGCCGTTCTTCGTGCGCGGCTGGCAGTCGCTGCGCACACGCAACCTCAACATGTTCACGCTGATCGCGATGGGCACCGGCGTGGCCTATGCCTTCAGCATCGTTGCGACAATCGCACCGGGATTGTTCCCCGGCAGCATGCGCGCCCATGGCGGCGCCGTCGCGGTCTATTTCGAGGCGGCGACGGTCATTACCGTACTGGTCCTGCTCGGACAGGTGCTGGAGCTACGCGCGCGCGACGCAACCTCCGGCGCGATCCGCGCCCTGCTCGACCTCCAGCCCAAGAGTGCACGGCGCGTCAGAGACGACGGCAGCGACGAGGACGTCCCCCTCGATACGGTCGCGGCCGGAGACCTTGTGCGGGTGCGTCCGGGCGAGGCGGTGCCGGTTGACGGCGAGGTGACCGAGGGCCGCTCGTCGGTCGATGAATCCATGGTCACCGGCGAGTCGATGCCGGTGACCAAGGAAGAAGGCGCCAAGGTGCTCGCGGGCACGATCAACCGCTCGGGCTCATTCGTGATGCGCGCCGCAAAGGTCGGACGCGACACGATGCTGGCGCAGATCGTGCAGATGGTCGCAGCCGCGCAGCGCTCGCGCGCGCCGATCCAGCGGCTCGCCGATCGGGTGTCGGCGTGGTTCGTTCCCGCCGTCATCGTCGTCGCGATCCTCGCCTTCTTCGCCTGGACCGCCTTCGGGCCGGCGCCGCGCCTCGCGTTCGGACTGCTTGCGGCCGTCAGCGTGCTCATCATCGCCTGCCCCTGCGCGCTCGGCCTTGCCACGCCGATGTCGATCATGGTTGGCGTCGGCCGCGGCGCGCAGGCAGGCGTGCTGATCAAGAACGCCGAATCGCTCGAACGCATGGAGATTGTCGATACGCTCGTCGTCGACAAGACCGGCACGCTGACCGAAGGCAAGCCGACGGTCGTCGCGATTGTCACCGCGCAAGGTTACGTTGAAAACGAGGTCCTGCGCTTTGCAGCGAGCGTCGAGCGGGCGAGCGAGCATCCGCTGGCTAACGCCATCGTCGCCGCCGCCACAGAGCGCCGGATCGAGCTTGCACGCGTGCTCGGCTTCGAATCGCCCGCCGGCAAGGGCGCGATCGGCATGGTCGATCGGCGGCGCGTCGTGCTCGGCAATGCGCAATTCCTCGCCGAGCTTGGCATCGCGACGGGTGCGCTCGACGCCGAGGCGGAACAACTGCGCCGCGACGGCGCGTCCACCATTTTCGCAGCGCTCGACGGCAAGCTTGCCGGCATCATTGCGATTGCCGACCCGGTCAAGGAGACCACGCCGGCTGCGCTCGCTGCACTGCGGGCGCAGGGCGTGCACGTGGTGATGCTGACCGGCGACAACCGGACCACCGCGCAGGCTGTTGCACGACGGCTTGGAATCGACTCGGTCGAAGCCGAGGTACTGCCCGACCACAAGGCGGATATCGTCGAACGCCTGCGCCGCGACGGGCGGGTCGTCGCCATGGCCGGCGACGGCGTCAACGACGCGCCGGCGCTTGCCGCCGCCGATGTCGGCATTGCCATGGGCACTGGCACCGACGTCGCCATCGAAAGCGCCGGCATCACGCTGCTCAAAGGCGATCTCATGGGCATCGTGCGCGCGCGCAGCCTGTCGGCCGCGACCATGCGCAATATCCGGCAGAACCTGTTCTTTGCCTTCATCTACAACGCCGCCGGCGTGCCGGTGGCGGCCGGCGTGTTGTATCCACTGACTGGCCTGCTGCTCTCGCCGGCGATTGCCGCAGCGGCGATGGCGTTGTCGTCGGTCAGCGTGGTCGGAAACGCGCTGCGGTTGCGGCGGATCAAATTGGACGATTAACGCACGGCAGCGTTGCTGCGCCAGTTCGACGACGTGAGGCAATTCTTGGTGCGTTGGGTGCGTGCGATCAGGACCAATTCTTCGCCGGTCGAGCGGTGCTCGGTGCGGTAAACGGCGGCGCTGATCACAGGGCCTGCGAGTCCCTGATTCGCCTTCTCGATCAACTGCTGAAGTTCCTGGTGGCGCGTTTGCGTTGCCTTCGCGGCTTCCGCGAGCTGCTGGCAATTGTGGTACTGGTATTTGCCAGGATCCGCGAACAGCGCGACGCCGTACTCGCCCGTCGAGGAACAGCCCACAAGCGCCATGCACAGAACAAGCGACGCGGTGAACCGCGTGAGCGTGGGACGTGGTTCAGTGATCGGATCGTGCATGAATCCGTACGCAGTCAACAGCGACCTAGCCCTAATCTCACATCCAAGCCGTAAACATTCGGTGCAAGCCCGGCGCGGGGTGTGGCCGGAAAATGCGCCAATTGTGAGCCGTAACCGAGTTGATGCGATTGGTGCGGACGGCCGGACTTGAACCGGCACGGGGTTACCCCCAACGGATTTTAAGACGGCCCGCCACACTTTTTCCAGTCAAGTAATCTCGATAAATCAAGGGTCGAACTGCCCTATGAGATTTTTGCTCCCTTGCGTCCAATAAGTAGATTCCGTTTCGACTCATATCCTTAGCTTCTCGCGATTTTTCGATGAGTCTAGGAAGAGGCTAGAAATCGGTTGTCAACACCCTGCCCTTGCGCGTTTCCCGTGCCGTGTTTGAATGAGTGTGTATTAGCTAGTGCGTTCGAGTGTGCGCCTGTCACTAGCGGGCGCACGTTTGAGCGAAGAACGTATGAATTGTTCGTACTGCGGGCGAGAGACGGAGTGGGTCCCCAACAAAGAGGTGTACGGTCGCAACTACGGTAAGAGTTACATGATTTGGCTCTGCCGCCCTTGTGATGCGTATGTCGGTTGCCACAACAACACCCGCCAGCCCAAAGGGAGTTTTGCTAACAAAGAGCTGCGCCGCGCGCGGCGACGTGCGCACGCCGTCATTGACCCGCTGTGGCTTAGTGGGAAGTACAAGCGCAAGACAGTCTACATTCGCCTCCAAGAAGCATTTGGGCACTGCGTGCACATCGGGGAAAGCGACGCGGCCAAGTGTGAGGAAATTATTGAGACCGCCAAACTAATTTTCAGTCCCACTGAAGTGTAACGGGCGGCATCGCGCCGCCCCAATCTCCTTATTTTGCCAAGTCTGCTCTCATCGCCGCCATCAAGCTCAGATAGATAGGCTCTCTTATGGAGCGAGGTTTCCCGCTGGAGTCCGCGAACTCTTGCGCTAACTTCCAAACTTCACGAGAGCCGAATAAATCACAGCGCGCCTGCCACAACCCGTACGCCTTTGCATTGGCGTCGGTGGGCTCCACCGCGGCGTTATGGATGGCTTGCACAAGCCCTAAGTACGCCTCCCGCTTCTCCTGATAGAGTCGGTCGTTCAAGCTCGCTCGACGACCTAACAGGTGATTAGCGACAGCGGTAAGCAACGTCCCCAAACCCAAACCCGCTAGCAGCGGCCCCATCCATTCCACGATTCGTCCCCCACGCCATGTTCCAGTTCTGTTCACGAGGCTATTGCGAGGCTAGGACTGGTGTGGGCGGCGGGACTCCAACCCGCATGTCCTTGAAAGGACTCCAGATTTTAAGTCTGGTGCGTCTAGCAATTTCGCCACGCCCACATGCTTTTAAGTCCGTTGCGTCTACCATTTCGCCACGTCCGCGTAGCCGTTCTTAGCACCCGGCGCGCACGCGCCGGAAGCGCAGGCGCGGGGGCGATCGATCAGTCCCGTAACATGCCGCCCCAGACGCTCTCCCAGTCCGCCCCGTTGGCATCGGTGACGCGGCCGTCCTGCTCGTAGAACTTGTTGGGGATCTGGAACATCGCGAGCATCAGTCCCCCGTCCGGCGCCCACGCGACGTGACGGCTGCCGGCGTCGCGCCACACGAACTCGCCCGGGCCGACTTCAAGGCCGGCATCGGGGCCGTCCTTGTCCATCAGGCGCCCCTCGAGGACGTAGGTCTGTTCGATCTTCACGTGCTCATGCTCGGGCAGCACCGCGCCCGGCGCAAACCGTGTTAGCGCCGTAACGAGCCCGCTCTCAGCGTCGAACAGCAACGTCTTGATCTCGCAGCCCGGGAAACGGGTCTTCTGCCATTCCATGTTGGCGGGGCGCACCAGATGCGAGCCCTTGTGGGTCTTTGGCGTGACGGCGTCCATAGCGATTTCTCCGTATCGAGGCCGCTTGCTTGCTGTGGCGATGATAGCACCTTGCGGCGCTACAGTCCGCTGTCCTTGATTGGCGGCTGGAATGAAAGTCCGGTGTCCCAGGGAAAGAATATCCAGGTGTCCTGCGACACCTCGGTGATGAAGGTATCGACCTGCGGGCGTCCCAGAGGCTTCGCATAGACGGCGGCGAAATGCGCCTCCGGCAGGAGCGCGCGCACGATCTTTGCGGTATTGCCGGTGTCGACCAGATCGTCGACGACCAGTACGCCCTTGCCGCGGCCGCCGCCAATGGCGGCGATATTCGGCGCCACTTGCTTGATGAGCTTCAATTCACCCTGGGTGACGTGCTCGTAGCTCGTCACGCACACGGTTTCGATCAGGCGGATGCCAAGTTCGCGCGCGACGATCGCCGCCGGAACCAGCCCGCCGCGAGTGATGCACACCAGTGCCTCGAACGGCCCCGCCTCGGCCAGCCGCCATGCGAGCGCACGGGCATCGCGATGGAACTGATCCCAGGACACCGGGAACTGCTTTTGCGGCTGCTCGGCCTGAGCGATCATGCTTTGAAATCGACGACGAAATCGAACAATGCGCGCATCTCGTTTCCGGCGCTGGAAACGCGCATCAATAATTCCGGCCGGAATAAGCCGTCGCGGCGGTTTCCGGGTTCGTCGGGGAAATAGAGCTGCGTGGTCAGCAGCACGCGGCCGCCAGCGGCCACCTTGATGTGATAGTGGCGTGTGCGGCCCGAATAGAGCCCCGGCATGATGGTGCGGAAGCGATAGCGGCCCTTAGAATCGGTGTAGACATGACCGCGGTAGCGGAAGCCGTTGTTGTCGTAGGCGCCTTTCTCGTCGGCATGCCAGAGATCGACGACCGCCCGCGCCATCGGATTGCAATTCCGGGTCAGCAGATAGCCGCCCAGCTCGACGATGCGCGCCTTCGCGCCCGGCTCGGCGAGTTCGGCGCGGTCCGGCGATCGCGGCTTGAAGAACGGGCCTTCGGTCTGCGCCCGGGTCGCAGAGCCGTGCTCGTCGCATTGCGGTGTCGGCGCAAGCTCCTGCGCGAACGACCGCGCGCCGGTCAGCCCGACGCCGCCGGCGGCCAGCACGCCATGAATGAGTTCGCGACGCGAGGGATGGGACATCAACTGTTCTCCTTGGTTTCTTGAGTATCCCTCACAACGCGCTTCGTAGCCGTTTCAACATTTCTTCGACTTCGCCTTTGGCGGCGACGAGCTTTGCCGGATCGCGCGCGCGGATCACCACGTTGGTGTTGGGCCCACGCTGCTCGTCGAAGAACGGATAGCTTCCGATCGCAACCTCGGGATGCGCCTTGGCGATCTCGCCGAGCGGAGTGCCGATGTCGCCCTCGCGCGCGTCGGCGCGCACCGTTTCCGAGAGCACGCGCACGCCGGTCGTGAGCTTGGGCGCCACCTCATCGAGCATCGCCTGCATGATCGTCGGCACGCCGGCCATGACGATGACATTGCCAAGCCAGAAGCCAGGCGCCGCCGACACCTTGTTGTGCACCAGCTCGGCGCCGGCGGGGATGCGCGTCATCCGCATGCGCGCCTCGTTAAGCTCGCCGCCGGTCTGCGCCAGCCGTTCGCTGAGAATCTTGATCGCGCGCGGATCGTGATCGATCGAGACGCCGAACGCCTTGGCGACGCATTCGGCGGTGATGTCGTCATGGGTCGGGCCGATCCCTCCGGTGGTGAACACGTAGGTACAGCGCGCGCGCAGCGCATTGAGCGCCTCGATGATCGCTCCCTCCTCGTCCCCGACAATGCGGACTTCGGCAAGATCGATCCCGAGCGCGGTGAGATATTCGGCGATATAGCCGATGTTCTTGTCCTTGGTACGCCCGGAGAGGATCTCGTCGCCGATCACGAGGAGACCGGCGGAAATGAACGATTGGGATTTTGGGGCGTGGGCAGCCGTCATGACAGTCCTGAGCGTTCACGGACCGGGGATGCGCCCGGAGGCCCTAACCTGCCACCGAGGGCGACAAGGCTTCAAGTCGTTCGCGATCCGGGGCAAAATAAAGTCGGCTGATGCCGGAGAAGGCCACGGCCGCGCGTCCTTACGCCACGCCGAAATCGCCCGTGGAACGGGTCATAAGGAACGCCGCGCGACGCTGGCAGTAATCGCAGAAGCAGGATGAAGGACTGGAGGAAGGTCATGACAGGGTTTCGTTCGCTGGCCTGTATATTCACCGGCGCGATCAGTGTCCTGATCGCCGCGCAACCCGCTGCCGCGGAGCAGGCCAACATCATCGACCGTCCCATCATCATCTACGTCGCCGGCACTGCGGGAGGCGGCATCGACCTCTATGGACGGCTGGTGTCGCGCCATCTCGGCCGCCACATCCCCGGCAATCCTCAAGTTACCGTGCAGACCATGCCTGGAGCGGGTGGCATCCGCGCGGCAAACTTCCTCGCCCGTCAGGCGCCCAAGGACGGCACGGCAATAACCACCTTTGCCGGCGGTCCGATCCTCGAGCCGCTGATCGGGTCGCGCAAGACCGACTACGACTCGAGCAAGCTCACCTGGATCGGCGCGATCTCGAAGGATGTCGGGATGTGCATCGCCTGGGCCAAGAGCCCGTTCAAGACCATCCAGGACGTGCAGAAGCGGGAAATGGTCGTCGCCGGCACCGGCGCGGGCTCCGATACGGACACCTGGCCGGTGATTCTGAACGAACTGATCGGCACCAAATTCAAGCTGGTGACCGGCTACCAGGGCACTCAGGAAACGGTGATGGCGATTGAGCGCGGCGAGGCGCACGGCCGCTGCACCTTCAGCCTCTCGGCGCTCAGGACCGCCAAGCCGGACTGGCTGCGCGACAAGAAGATCAACATCCTGCTCCAGCTTGCGCTGGAGAAGCACAAGATGTTCCCGAACGTGCCTCTCATCTACGATCTCGTCACCAAGCCCGAGGATCGCCAACTGCTCGATCTCATGATCGGCACGACTGCGATGGCGCGGCCATTTGCCGGACCGCCCGACCTCGATCCTGCCAAGGCGACACTGCTGCGGCGCGGCTTCGACGCCACCATGAAAGATCCGGAGTTCCTGGCCGAGGCGAAGAAGATCCAGGCAGAGGTCATCCCGAGCAGGGGTGAAGACGTGCAGAAGCTGGTTGCGCGGCTTTATGCAACGCCGAAACCCGTGGTCGAGCGGGTGAAACGGTTCCTCGCACCTGCCAAGAAAAAATAGCCGACGCACTGCACAAGCGCCGCTGCGATAGTCATCGGACGCCCAAAACATGGGCAGCGGCATTTGCTGCGGCGCGGTCGCGCCTGTGCACAACATCTGTTGGTCTGGCGCGGAGCTTGCACTTACAATTCCGCAAGGTTCCAGACGTGCCGATGGGCGCGTGGATGAGGCATGACTCGTGGGTACGGCCTTTGACGAAATGCAGGGAAGCGGCGGGACCATCCGCCCTGCCTACGGAGAACTCGCGCGCTGGCTCTCCGAAATCGCGCCCAACGTGCTGGACTATCGCAGACGCGAGGCCGAGCTGATCTTCCGCCGCCTCGGGATCACCTTCGCGGTCTATGGCGAGGCGGAGGCACAGGAGCGTCTGATCCCCTTCGACGTCCTGCCCCGCATCCTTGCCGCATCGGAATGGCAATTGCTGCGCGCCGGTCTTGAGCAGCGTGTGAAGGCGTTGAACGCCTATATCCGCGACGTCTACGGCCGCCGCGAAATCCTGAAAGCCGGCGTCATTCCCGAGGAGCTCGTCTTCCAGAACCCGGTGTTCCGACCGGAGATGAATGGCCAGAAGGTCCCGCACGACATCTACGTCCATATCGCCGGCATCGATATCGTTCGGGTCGATGCCGAAACCTTTTACGTGCTGGAGGACAATGCCCGTACGCCCTCAGGCGTGTCCTACATGCTCGAAAACCGTGAGATCATGCTGCGCCTGTTCCCCGACTTGTTCGCACGGCACCGCGTCGCGCCAGTCGAGAACTATCCCGACGAGCTATTGGCGACGCTGAAGTCGGTCGCGCCTAATTCGGCATCGGCCGATCCCAGCGTCGTGCTGCTGACGCCCGGCGTCTACAATTCCGCCTATTTCGAGCACTCGTTTCTGGCCGACAAGCTCGGCGTTGAGCTGGTCGAGGGCCGCGATCTCACCGTCAAGAACGACGTCGTCTACATGCGCACGACGCAAGGACCGAAACGCGTCGACGTGATCTATCGGCGCATCGATGACGACTTCCTGGACCCGCTGACCTTCCGCCCCGATTCCGCGCTCGGCGTTCCCGGCCTGATGTCGGCCTATCAGGCCGGCAACGTGACGCTCGCGAACGCAGTCGGGACCGGCATCGCCGACGACAAGGCGGTCTACAGCTACATGCCGGAGATCGTGAGGTTCTATATAGGCGAGGAGCCGATCCTCAAGAACGTGCCGACCTGGCGCTGCCGCGAGGCGGACCACCTTACATATGTGCTCGATCATCTCGAGGAACTGGTGGTGAAGGAAGTCCACGGCTCCGGCGGCTACGGCATGCTCATCGGGCCGACCGCCGACAAGGCGACGACCGCCGCTTTCCGCGCCAAGCTCAAATCCTCTCCGAGGAATTTCATCGCGCAGCCGACGCTCGCACTCTCGACGGTGCCGACCTGCGTCGAGGAGGGCGTGTCGCCGCGCCATGTCGACCTGCGCCCGTTCGTGCTGGTCGGCCGCGACCGCGTCCGCATCGTGCCGGGCGGGCTCACCCGGGTTGCGCTGAAGAAGGGATCGCTGGTGGTCAATTCGAGCCAGGGCGGCGGCACCAAGGACACCTGGGTGCTGGACGGATGACGCGTCATGCTCTCGCGCACCGCCGATAATCTGTTCTGGCTCGCGCGCTATGTCGAGCGCGCCGACTATCTCGCGCGCATCTTGGAGGCGGCGCAACGGCTGAGCGCGATGCCGAGCGCCTATGTCGGCTCGACCAATGAATGGGAATCGGCAGTCCTGACAGCCGGCTGCTCCCATTCGTTCTTCACCCACTTCAAAGAGGCGAATGAGGAAAACGTCACCACTTTCCTCGCCTTTTCGGCCGACAATCCGTCCTCGATCCGCAATTGCTTCGAGATCGCCCGCGCCAACGCACGCGCGGTGCGCACCGCCCTCACCAGCGCGATGTGGGACGCGATCAACGGCACTTGGCTCGAGCTCAAGCGCTTCGGCAATGTGCCCGGATCGCGGGAGGAGGCGTCCAATTTCCTGCGCTGGGCGCAGTCCGCCTCGATCCTGATCGATGGCCTTGCCTACCGCACGATGTTGCGCAGCGAGGCCTATTGGTTCTCGCGCCTCGGCATCCACATCGAGCGCGCCGACAACACCGCGCGAATCCTCGACGTGAAATATCACCTGCTGCTGCCGGCCAACGAAAGCATCGGCGGCCCCCTCGACTACTTCCAATGGGCCTCGATCTTGCGCAGCGTCAACGCCCTCACCGCGTATCACTGGGTCTACCGCGAAAGCGTCAAGCCGTGGCTGGTCGCCGACCTTCTCATCCTCAACGACCAGATGCCGCGCTCGTTGGCAAACTGCTACGACAACCTGGTACAGAATCTCGACCATATGGCGCGGGCCGAAGGCCGCCAGGGCCCGGCGCAGCGGCAGGCGCACGCCACCCGCACGTGGGTCGAGAACAGTCGCATGGAGGAAATTTTCCAGGACGGCCTGCATGAATTCATCGGCGCGTTCATCGCCGCCAACAACCAGCTCGGCGCAGCCATCGCAGAACAGTATTTGATGTAGGTACGGCCGAGGGTGGACATTTCCGCGGCCGTCGCGATGATTGCGGGCCATGCGGATCCGGATTTCGCACAAGACCGCCTATCGTTACGACACGCCGGCGAGCGGCGTGATCCAGGTGCTGCGCCTCACCCCTCGCAACCACAACGGCCAATATGTGGCGCGATGGCGCATCGACGTGTCGGCCGACTGTCGGCTCGATGAGCATGAGGATGCCTTCGGCAACCTCACCTACGTCTTCACCGCCGACGGCCCCTTCAACGAACTCGTCGTATCGGTCGACGGTGAGGTTGAAACCCGCAATACCGAGGGTATCGTGCGCGGCGCCATCGAACGGTTCCCGCCGAGCCTGTTCCTGCGCGAGACCCCGCTGACCAGACCAGACGAGGCAATCGCTCAATTCGCGGCCGCCGCCCGCAATGCCGCCGGCGCCGACACGCTCAAGCTTCTTCATCACATGCTGGCGGACCTGCACCGCGCGATGGTCTTCGACACCGATCCGACCCATCCCGCCACCACCGCGGCCGAGGCGTTCGGGCTCAAGCGCGGGGTCTGCCAGGACATCACCCATATCTTCATCGCCGCCGCACGCAGCAACGGCATTCCGGCCCGCTACATCGGCGGCTATTTTCACCGCGCCGACGGCGTCACCGACCAGGACGCAGGCCACGCCTGGAGCGAGGCCTATGTGCCCGATCTGGGCTGGATCGCCTTCGATGCGACCAACGGCATCTGCGCGACCGAAGCACATGTGCGCGTCGCGGTCGGGCTCGACTATCTTGGTGCGGCGCCCGTCCGCGGCGTCCGTCAGGGCGGCGTCGGCGAAATCTTGACCGTCAACGTGCGCGTGGATCAGGCGCGCCGCCAGTCGCAAAGCTGAAGCGGCATTGCTCCCGGACCGCGGGCGTCGCTATAACGCTGGAACGCTGGATCGGGAGCGCATGACTCATGACCTATTGCTGCGGAATTCTGGTTCGTGACGGCCTGGTGATGTTTGCCGACACGCGCACCAATGCCGGCGTGGACAATATCTCCACCTTTCGCAAGCTTCACGTCTTCATCGAGCCCGGCGAGCGGCTTGTCGCGATCGCGACGGCCGGCAATCTTTCCATCAGCCAGTCGGTCATCAGCATGCTGCGGGAAGGCTGGGAGAACCCCGAGACCGGCGAGATGGAGACGTTAATGAACTCGCCGACCATGTTTCAGGCAGCACAGCGCGTGGGCCGCACCATTCGCCAGATCCACGAGGAGGAAGGTGCGGCGCTGGAGGCGAACGACGTCAAGTTCGACGTCTCGTTCCTACTCGGGGGACAAATCAAAGGCGGGCGGCAGCGGCTGTTCATGCTCTATTCGGCGGGCAATTTCATCGAGTGCACGCAGGACACCCCCTATCTCCAGATCGGCGAGCACAAATACGGCAAGCCGGTACTGGACCGCGCGATCACCTACGATACCGATCCCTCCGATGCGCTCAAGATCGGGCTGGTCTCGGTCGACTCCACCATGCGCTCGAATCTCAGCGTCGGCATGCCGCTCGATATCGTGGTGTCCCACCGTGACACGTGTGACGCCCAGGTCAACTACCGCATCGAGCCGGGCGAGCCCTATTTCCAGGATTTGCGCGAGCGCTGGTCGGCAGCGCTGCGGGCCGCACATCTCAACATACCGCGGCCGCCCTACAAGACCGGGCGCTGAGCGCTTACCGGCTATTACCGGAGGCCATGGAACTCGCGCCGTCCGAGCGACCTTTACCTCTGATTAACGGCGACGTTCGAAATCGGCGCTCGCCACGGCAATTGGCGAGGAGTCATGCATTGCGCAAGTCAATTGCAAGCATTGCGCCGTATCCTCCCGCGGCAAAAAGCCCCTGGGGGAAGGATACTTGGCATTGACGCCATCCAACAGTGGCGAGGCCCACGCCGCCTACCGTCTTCACACGCCCCGCAGCGTCGTGATGCCGATCGGCATTATCGTGGCCGTTGCGATCGTCTGCATTGTGGTCGCCGTCCTGGGCTCCGCGCACCGTGCCGACGAGGTCGCGATCGAGCATGAGCGGCAGCTCTTTACGCGCGCGCTGACCAATCATGCCGAGCGCGTGCTGCGCGAGATCGACGCCGTCGCCAACACCGAGGCCGCCTATCGCAAGGTCCGCATCAATTTCGATTCGGAATGGGTCAAGGTCTATATCGGGCTGCGGCTTCAGTCATTCTTCGACCATCACTTCGTTTTCGTCGCCGATTCCTCCGACCGCCTCCTGCATGCCTCGCTCGGCAATCGCAGCGTCGATCCGAACTGGTTCAACTCGGTGCGTCCCGAACTTGATCCAATCCTCAGCCGGCTGCGCGGCAGCAGCCTGGACAAGGAGGCCGGGACAATCGTGCTCGCCGGCGGCGAAACCGGCGCAGGCGCCGCTCGCAACCGCATAGCCCATCTGCAATCCTTTCTCGGCCGGCCCGCCATCATCGCCGCGGTCGCCGTCTCCACGCCCGGCAATCCCTCACAACAGACAAGGAGCAATGCTCCTGTCGTGATGAGCGTCAAATTCGTCGATGACGAAGTCCTCGGAGAAATCGCCTCGCGTTTGCAGCTTCGTAATCTGCACAAGGTCGATGACGACCGGGCGCCCGGCGCCGGAGAATACAATTTCGCGGTATCCGATGCCTATGGTCAGCCGATCGCGCGCTTTGCCTGGACGCCGCAACGTCCCGGGGCGGAGATCGTCGATAGCGTCATCCCGTTCATTGCCGTCGCGCTCGCGGGCTTCGTGCTCCTGGCCATTCTCGTCTACATGAACATGCGGCGCACCGCCGCGACCATTGCGTCGGGCGAATCGCGGCTGCGTTACCTCGCGCTGCACGATCCGCTCAGCGGCTTGCCGAACCGCGTCTATTTCAGCGAGCGGCTCGAAGCCGCGATCGAGAGCGTGCGCAAGGGCAGTCCCGCCGCGACCGTGCTGTACATCGACCTCGATCATTTCAAGGACGTCAACGACACGCTCGGCCATCCGGTCGGCGATGAGCTGATCCGTGCGGTGACCCAGCGCCTTAAGCAGGCGCTGCGCAACGACGACCTGGTGGCCCGGATCGGTGGCGATGAGTTTGCCGTCATCACAACGGCGGGCACCGATCACAGCGCGCTGCAGGCGATCGCCAGCCGGCTGATCGCCGCCTTGTGTGCGCCCTACCTCATCGGCAACCAGACCATCGTTATCGGCGCCAGCATCGGCATCGCGGTGATCCACGAGCGTGTCGGTTCCAGCGCCGACATCATGCGCCACGCCGACATGGCGCTTTACCGTGCCAAGAACGAAGGCCGCAACCGCGCCTGCATCTACGACACCGCAATGGATTCCGACCTGCTCAAGCGCAAGCTGGTCGAGAACGACCTGCGCGCGGCCATCGAGAAGGACGAACTTCAGGTCGCCTACCAGCCCATCGTCAACAGCAGCGGTGAGAAGATCGTCGCGGTCGAGGCGCTCTGCCGCTGGACGCATCCGGTGCGCGGCGAGATCAGGCCGTCGGAGTTCATCCCGATCGCCGAGAACAGCGGGCTCATCATCGAGCTCGGCGAATGGATCCTGCGCCGCGCCTGTCTCGACGGGAAAGCCTGGCCCGACATCGCGGTATCGGTCAACGTCTCGCCGCTGCAATTCCGCCGCGCGGACTTCGTCGACGTGGTCGAACGCATTCTCGAGGAAACCCGGTTCGATCCGAATCGGCTCGAACTTGAAGTCACCGAAAGCACACTGCTTGGCAACGTCGATACCGCGGAGCTTGCGATGTTCCGCCTCAAAGCGCTTGGAGTGCGGCTTGCGCTGGACGATTTCGGCACCGGCTATTCGAGCCTGCTCTATCTGCGGCGCTTCCCCTTCGACAAGCTGAAGATCGACCGCAGCTTCGTACATTCGATCGAGCGTGCCGCGGACGCCGCCGCGATCGTGCACGCGGTCGTCAGCCTCGGCCGCGGCCTCGGCATGAAGGTGACGGCAGAAGGCGTCGAAACCGCCGAGCAGCAGCTCTTCCTGCGCGCGGCCGGTATCCACTCCATGCAGGGCTTCCGGTTCGGCAGGCCCGGTCCTGCCGTCAATATCACCCAGCGCCTCGAATCCCCCGACTCGTTCCGCATCGCCGAGGACGGCTCCGCCCTGGCGATGGCCGGCTGAGCCCCATCGCGCGGCCCGATCGCCGCATTGCCTCGGCCGCAATGCCATGACGATAATGCCCTCGCTTGAGGAGGGAGCCCGTCATGGCCGCATCGAACAAAGTCGCACTGATCACCGGCGCCGGTACCGGCGTCGGCAAAGCCGTCACCCTGGCGCTGATGCGGGAAGGTTATGCGGCCGTGCTGGCCGGCCGCCGAGCCGACAAGCTCGAAGAGACGGCGAGCGAAGGCGTCGCGACCGGCGCCCGCAGCCTCGTGGTCCCGACCGACGTGAGCGACCCGGCGTCGGTCAAGGCGCTGTTCGCCAAGACCCGCGAAGCTTTCGGCCGTCTCGATGTGCTGTTCAACAATGCCGGTATCGGCGCGCCCGCCATGCCAATGGAGGACCTGCCTTACGAGACGTGGAGGAAAGTGGTCGATACCAACCTCACCGGCATGTTCCTGTGCATGCAGGAAGCGATCCGGATGATGAAGACGCAGAAGCCGCGCGGCGGCCGCATCGTCAACAACGGTTCGATCTCCGCCCATACGCCGCGGCCGGGTGCGGTCTCCTATACGGCAACCAAGCATGCGGTGACCGGGCTCACCAAGCAGGCCGCGCTCGACCTTCGCGGCTTCGACATCTGCTGCGGGCAGATCGACATCGGCAACGCGGCGACCCCGCTGACCGAACGCATGGTGCAGGGCGAAGGCGTGCTGCAGCCGGACGGGAGCAAGATGATCGAGCCGCGCATCAACGCCGACGACGTCGGCCGGGCGGTCGCCTATATGGCGAGCCTGCCGCTCGATTCCAACGTGCTGTTCATGACCGTAATGGCGAACATGATGCCGTTCGCCGGGCGCGGCTGAACGCACGACACAGCGGCATCGAGCCGCAGCGTCGGAGACCGCGGGGCAGCCGTGTTCCCTTCCGATCGCCTTGCCAAACTTGTAGGTTGATGGATAATTCGCGAGGCCGGCAGGGTCATCTGCCGGCTTTTGCGTTGGACATTCGTCAATCGTGTTTGAGAACGAAGGAGTTTGGAGAAAACGTGGCCGAAACGACACAGGACGCAAACAATTCCGTTCGATCAAGCGTCCAGCCGTCGCTTATGAGACGGATCCTTCGCAAGACCATCCACAGGCTGTCCTATCATTTCATCCTCAAGCGTCAGAGGACGACAACCACGCGTGCGGCCGGGTTCCGTCTCACGATCCGGCCGACGGTCTTTCACCCCGCATACTTCCTTACCAGCAGCTTTTTCGCCGGTTTCATTGGACGTCAGGACTGGACCGGCAAGCGGGTCGCAGATGTGGGGACGGGGTCCGGCATCCTCGCGCTTTCCGCGGCGAGGGCCGGCGCGGCGAGCGTCGTGGCGATCGACATCAATCCCAACGCGGCTTGCGCTGCGAAGGAGAACGCCGGCACAAACGGCCTCGGTGATCGCGTCACGGCGGTATGCTCGAACCTGCTGGCGGCAATCGCGCCACGCCCGCATTTCGACGTGATCCTGTCCAGCCCGCCCTCCTTCCCTGGCGAGCCGATTGACCTTGCCGATCGCGCTTGGCACGCCGGCCAAGACTATCGCGACATTGCTTCGCTGTTCAGCCAGGCGCGCGAGCGGCTTGCGGCCGGCGGCCGCCTCTACGTGCTGCTTTCGTCGGATTCCGACATAGAATATCTGGGCAAGCTGGTCGCGAGCGCAGGGTTCCAGTGGCGGATCGTCGAAGAGCGCTCGATCGTCATCGAGTCGTTCATCATCTATGAATTGCGCGCGCAATCATCGTCCGAGGCAGGCTAGGGCGTTTACGCCCGTCTTCGACGGGCTATGCCCGCGCATGACAACGGGGGCCACGTGCTGCAACTGCAATCGGCATTCGGCGTCTTTGCCCTGCTCGCGCTCGCCTGGCTCTTCAGCGAGCATCGCGCCAGGGTGCCCTGGAGGCAGGCCGTCATTGCGCTCGCGGCAACCATCGGTATAGCGGTCGTGCTGCTGAAGATCCCGCACGCCGCGGCGGCGTTTGCCTATATCAACAAGGCGGTCAACACCATCGCCGAGGCGACGCGGGCGGGCACCGCCTTCGTGTTCGGCTATCTCGGCGGCGGCCCCCTGCCCTATGAGCTGAAGGTCCCGGGCGCCGAATTCGTGCTGGCGCTGCAGGCGCTGCCGGTCCTGCTGGTCATGAGCGTACTCACTACGCTGCTGTTCTACTGGCGCATCCTGCCGCCGGTCGTGCGCGGCTTCGCCTGGGCGCTGGAGCGCACCATCGGCGTTGGCGGGGCGGTCGGTCTATCGACCGCCACCAACATCTTCGTGGGCCATGTGGAGGCGCCGCTTTTCATCAAGCCCTATCTCGCGCGGCTCACCCGCAGCGAGTTGTTCATCGTGATGACCGGCGGCATGGCGGGCATCGCCGGCACCGTGCTGGTGCTCTACGCGACCATGCTCGCCCCGGCGATCCCGGATGCCGCGGCGCATCTCGTCATCGCCTCGGTGCTGGGCGCGCCGGCAGCGATCCTGATCAGCCTGATCATGGTGCCGGAGACGGCGGAGCGGGAAAAAACCGTCGGCACGCTCACCGACCCGGAACCGGTGGCGTCGAGCACCATGGACGCGATCGTGAAGGGCACGGTCGCCGGGCTCGAGCTGCTGCTGACCATCGTCGCCATGCTGATCGTGCTGGTCGCGCTCGTCTACCTGGCCAATGCGATCCTCGGCCTGCTCCCCGACGTCGCCGGCGCGCCGCTCTCGCTGCAGCGCATGCTTGGATGGATCATGGCGCCGGTCACCTGGCTGATGGGGATACCCTGGGATCAGGCGCAGACCGCCGGCAGCCTGATGGGCATCAAGACGATCCTGAACGAGCTGATCGCCTATGTGGAGCTGTCAAAGCTCGGACCCGACGCGCTCGACCCGCGCTCGCGGCTGATCATGCTCTACGCGATGTGCGGCTTCGCCAATTTCGGCTCGCTCGGCATCATGATCGGCGGCATGGCCACGATGGTGCCGTCGCGCCGCGAGGATGTCGTCTCGCTGGGCTTGAAGTCGATCGTCTCGGGCACGCTGGCGACCTGCCTGATCGGCGCGATCGTCGGCGTGCTGAGCTAACCCGTCGGCCTATCCCGGGGTCGGCAAATATTTGCCGGTCAGTTGCGGAG
>JBOHIG010000209.1:0-5280 GCA_050725815.1 Xanthobacteraceae bacterium | reverse complement strand
TGCTGACCCTGGTCGACAAGGCCAATGTGTTCAAAGCCTTCAACTGGCAGCGCGACATTTTCGATGCGCGCGCCGCGAAACTCCCCGGCGTTCCGACCAGCAAGCTCTATGTCGATGCCTGCGCCGCGCTGATGGTGCGGCGGCCGTGGGACTTCGACGTGATGGTGATGGAGAACATGTTCGGCGATATCATCTCCGATCTGACCGCCGGGCTGATCGGTGGCATGGGGATGGCGCCCTCGGCCGACATCGGCGACACCCACGCGGTGTTCCAGCCGTGCCACGGCACCGCGCCCGATATCATGGGCAAGGGGCTCGCCAATCCGACCGCAATGATCCTCTCAGCGGCGCTGATGCTCGACTGGCTCGCCGAGCGCCACGACCACGCCGGCGCCGCCGAAGCGGCGGAGCGGATCGAGCGGGCGGTGGACCGCGCCTTCGCGGATGGGCTCAAGCCGTGCGAGTTCGGCGGCGGCGATGGAACCGCGGCGGTGGCCAACGCCGTGCTGAGGGCGCTCGAACCGGCGGCGCGGATCGGATAGGCTTCTGTTTCCGATCCTGGTGCGGAGGCCGCCATGCTGTTCGTGATCCACGCGATCGACAAAAAGGGCGGCATGCCCAATCGGGCGAAACATTACCGCGACCACCGCATCCACCTCGACGAGGCCGCCGACTACAACTTGGACGTGGTGACCGCCGGCAGCCTGCTCGCCGACGACGGCGAAACCCCATGCGGCTCGGTCTTCGTCATCGACGCCAAGGACCGCGCGTCAGTGGACGGCTTCGTGAGCAGCGATCCCTATCACGTCAACGGGGTGTGGGAGCGGGTCGAAATCCACGGCTACAACAAGAAGCGAGGAACGCCGATCGTCTCGCAGCGGACATAATCGGCCCCATCGCTCTTTTCACCGCCGGCGGCTCTGCGTATCCTTGCATCACGTCAAAAGAGTGTGGCTTCTGCGCCAACCGAAAATCGGGAGGATTACCATGAAGATCTCGACCTTCAGAATTCTTGCCATTGCGTCGCTCGCAGCGGCCTTCGCCGCCGGCAGCAGCACCGCCGCGAGCGCGCAGGGATCCAGTCCGATCGACCGGACCGACCGGGCCAAGAGCAAACAGAACCCCAAATTGAAGGGCAACCCACAGCCCGCGACGGCGACGGCGCTCGACAAGATCCCGGTCAACCGCATCAAGCTGCCGGCCGGTTTCAAGGCGGAAATCTGGTCGCACGGCTATGCCGCCGGACGAACCATGGTGATGGGCTCTAAGGGCACCATGTTCATGGGCACGCGCCGGATCGGCCGCGTCTATGCGATCACCAACCGGAACGGCAAGCGCGAGGTGAAGGTCCTGTTCCAGGGCCTGACGCAACCGAACGGTCTGGCGTTCCGCGATGGATCGCTCTACGTGTTCGCGATCAACCGGGTGCTTCGCTACGACAACATCGAGGACAAGCTCGACAATCCCGGCGAGCCGGTCGAGCTGACCAAGGCCTATAACCTGCCGGATACCGTCCACCACAATTGGAAATATGTCGCCTTCGGTCCCGACGGGAAGATGTACGTGCAGGTCGGCGCCAACTGCAACATCTGCGAAATCAACCCCGGCATCCACGGCCAGATCCGACGCTACAATGCGGATGGCAGCGGGATGGAAATCGTTGCGCGCGGCGTACGCAACACGGTCGGCTTCGACTGGCATCCGCAGACGGGCGAGCTGTGGTTCACCGACAACGGCCGCGACTGGGCCGGCAACGACGGGCCGCAGGACGAGCTCAATCGTATCGGCAAAGGACAGGAGGGCGCGTTCTATGGCTTCCCCTATTGCCACGCCAACGGCATCCCCGATCCGGACATCCGCGTGCCAAATGCCTGCGCGGGCGTGGTGCTGCCGGCGGCGCTGACCGGCCCGCATTCGGCCGGGCTCGGCATCAAGTTCTACACCGGCAAGATGTTTCCGGAGACCTATCGCAACGTGGCGTTCATCGCGCGGCATGGGTCGTGGAACCGGGAGCAGCGGTTCGGCTATGACGTCGTGATCGCCAGGACGAATGGCGCCAAGGCGACCATCCAGCCCTTCATGACGGGGATGCTCGACGCGGCCAAGAACGAGTATCACAGCCGGCCGTCCTACGTTCTGCAGATGCCGGACGGCTCACTGCTCGTATCCGATGAATTGCACGGCGCAATCTACCGCATTTCCTACAGCAGCCCTGGCGGCAAGAAGAAGTAGCCGCTTGCGGATGGTTTCGACTCATTGGCGGCCGCTGGCGTTTGCGCTGGCGGCCGCTGCATTCTGCTTTCATGGGGCGCTGGCGCAGGACATTGCCGAGCGTGTCCAGCAATGCAGCGTCTGCCACGGCGAAGACGGCAATTCACGCATGCCGAATGTGCCTTCAATCGCCGGCCAGCCGCAGTACTTTCTGGCCACCCAGTTGGTGCTGGTGCGCGAAGGCGTGCGCAAGATCGAGGGCATGTCGCCGCTGCTCAAGGGCCTGAAGGACGAGGAGATCGTGGCGATCGCAAAGCACTTCGCCGCGCTTGAAGCCAAACCGAGCGACGAGCAGATCGATCCGGCGCTGGTCAAGCGCGGCGAGGCGCTGGCCGGCCCGATGCGCTGCGACTCATGTCACCTGCCGACCCTCGTCGGGCAAGACCAGACGCCGCGGCTGGCGAAGCAGCGCGTCGACTACCTCATTCACGCGTTGAAGCAGTTCCGCGACGACACCCGCTCCGGCGCCGATACGCTCATGAGCAACGTGGTCGCGGGCGTCTCCGACGCCGATCTCGCCGCGCTCGCGCATTACGCTGCGTCGCGCTAGGCATGCGGCGGCAGGTTAATTCGCGTTGCGCGCCTCGCGCCAGATGCCGAGCGCTTCCTGCGCCGGCCGGTCGGAGATCGAGAACAGCACCGACTCCTTCGCCGCGCGGTGCGAATAGCGCTTCCACGGCGGCACCACGAACACGTCGTTGACGCCCCATTCGAGCACCTTGTCCTCGACCGTAGTCGTGCCGCCCCCTTCGGTGCACACAAAGATGGTGCCGTCGGTGGCGCGGTACTTCTCGCCTTTGAAGCCCTTGGGGAACAGCGCAAGGCTCGCGCCCATGGTCGGCAGCACCGGCCCACCGTTCACCGGGTTGACGTAATGCACGCGCGCGCCGTGGCTCTTGTCGACGTCGCCCGACTTCTTGAGCCGATCGAGGATCGGGCGCGTGCGGGCATAGGTGTAGTTGATCACCGGGCTCCTATTGAGCGTCGTCGGCGCGCCGTCGGGCAGCACGCCCGAAGCGTAGAACGCCTCGGAGTCGCCGTCGCCGCGGGTGGTGTTCTGCATCTTGTTCTTCGAGTCGAAATAATCGGCGAACGAGGCCTCGAAGAAATTCACTGCCGGGAAATCCAGCACGTCGAGCCACAGCATCGGCTTCTTCGACGGGTTGCCGTGGTCGTGCGGCGCCCAGTTGGCGGTGATGACGAAATCGCCCGGCGACATGAATGCCTTCTCGCCTTCGACCGCGGTATAGGCGCCCTCGCCGTCCAGCACGAAGCGGATCGCCGACGACACATGTCGGTGCGCCGGCGCGACCTCGCCCGGCAGGATCATCTGGATGCCGGCGAACAGCGTGTTGGTCGCTTTCGACTCACCGCGCATCGCCGGGTTCTCGAGAATCAGCACGCGCCGCAGCGCCTCCTCGGCCGAGATCAGGCCGCCCGACTCCATCACCAGCGATTTGACGTCCGCGTATTTCCAGACGTGCGGCACGACGCGCGTCACCGGCTCCTTGGTGACGACCGAGCTCATCACCTTCCAGAGCGGCGCCATGTCCCGCTTGGAGATGCGCTCGTAGAACTCCTGCCGGGCCGCATCGATATTGTGCTTGGGGCCGGGCCTGCCGTTGCCGGGCCTGCCGTTGGTCTTGTTGCCGTCGATCTTGGCCTTGGTGGTGGTCGCGCTGGGCATGGCGCTCTCCTAAAATCCTGATCCGCCGCGTGAACTCAGTTTAGAATAATCTAAAACTGGCAGATAGTACATAATGAAACTATCTCGCCGGGCAAGGCCGGCAAGGCCGAATTCGCAGGCGCATGACAGCTATTCACAACGGGGCCGTAAAGCGGCATGCCGCCGATGACCGCCGCGACCAGGGAAGATGTACGCACTGGCCGTCCAGCCGCGTGCAGTAGAAGATGCCAATCGGGAGGGGAAGCGGGCGGTTCAGGCGGCGTCGGTTACGTCGCGCTGGAGACGGTAGAGCGGTGATCGTGGCAGAGCAGAGGGCGGGCCGATGAACGATCTTGTCGAAGTCGTACAGAAGAAGAAGCGGAAGTCTGGCATTCCAACAGGAAATGCCGGCGAGTATTTGGTCATGGGGGAGTTATTGCGCCGTGGTTTTGATGCGCAGATCGCAGATCGTAATACCAAGGGCTACGATTTGGTGGCAGGTTGGCCCGGCGCACCGCTAAAGAGAATTCAGGTGAAAACCGTGCGAGTGCAGCCTTGGTTCGTGAGTCGACATAGCTTCGCTGGCGACGCGTTGGATGAAATAACGGTCTACGTGTTGCTCGGGGCCGAGAGCAATGAAAAGTCAGCCCGGTTCTTTATTGTCAAAAACAGCGAAGTGGCAACTCACGCTCACTATCCCGAAGGCTGGGCGAAAAGCGGATTCCTGAAATTTAGGGCGATAGAAAGCTACGAGAACCGATGGTCCATCATACGGGACTAAGTTCGAATTGGGACACTACGCGTTCCTACGTACTGACCAAGACGGAGTCCGTAGGATGGGTTGAGCGCAGCGAATCCCATCGCGTTGTTGATTCGAAAACGATGGATTTCGCTGCGCTCAACCCATCCTACAAGGATCACCCTTTTCATCCCTATCCCCCGCCCCGCTTCGCTGGCACACTGCGGCTTCATCACACGTCCCCAGGAGACCCCGCCATGGCCGCCCGCATCCGCCACATCGCGCTGTGCGTCAAGGACATCAAGGCCACCGCCGATTTCTACGAGAAGGCGTTCGGGCTCAAGCGCACGCCGATCCGCGAAGGCAAGACCGCCTGGAACTGCTACCTGAGCGACGGCGAGGTCAATCTCGCGCTGCTGCAGTACAAGAGCGAGGTCGGCTCCGGCGTGCCGAAAGGATGGGTCGGCATCCACCATTTCGGCTTCCAGTGCGACGACCTGCCGGCGCAGCAGAAGAAGGTCGAAGCGGCCGGCGGCGAGTTCTTCTACGATCTCGGCGAGCCCGAGGACGACGGCTTCGAGCGCATGTTCAAGGACCCCAACGG